>ONAV01000014.1 GCA_900315925.1 uncultured Selenomonadales bacterium
TCCAGCGCCCGTCCGTCCGGACGGATCTTGTCCACCGCGATGGTGCGGCGCACGATTTTCTTAACCAGCTTCTGGGTAATATAGGCAACGTCGGTGCCGTTTTCCGGATATTTTTCGATAAACGCTTCCGCAATTTCTTTCTTCACGCGGTCCACGTTTTCTTCGCGCTGCAGTTTGTTGGCGTCCATGAGAGCCGCTTTCAGTTTTTCAGCGCCGAACTCTTCGATTTCTTTTACCAGTTCTTCCGGCGGATTGTATTTGGGCACTTCCATTTTCGGTTTGCCGATTTCAGCCTGGATGCCGCTGATAAATTCGCAGATCTTTTTAATGTTCTCATGAGCAAAGAAAATCGCGTCCAGCATTTCCTGCTCGGAGATTTCCTTGCAACCGGCTTCTACCATCAGGATGGCATCCGTGGTTCCGGCTACCGCCAGGTTCAGGCGGCTCACCTTGAACTGTTCCACAGTCGGGTTGACGATGTACTGCCCGTCAATCAGACCGACGCGCACGCCGGCGATGGGTCCTTCAAACGGAATATCGGATACGCACAAAGCAGCGGAAGCACCGATCATGCCCGGGATATCCGGCGCATTGTCCGGATCTACGGAAACCGCAGTGGCAACAATCTGCACATCATTCCGGTACCCGTCCGGGAACATGGGACGGATAGGACGGTCAATCAGACGGCTGGTCAGTACCGCATGGGTGCTGGGACGGCCTTCCCGTTTGATAAAGCCTCCCGGGATTTTGCCTACCGCGTACATTTTTTCTTCGAAATCAACAGTCAGCGGGAAGAAATCCACGCCTTCACGAGGGGTCTTGGTACCGGTAGCGGCAACAACTACAACCGTGTCGCCATAACGCACCAGCAGACCGCCGTTGGCCTGTTTGCAGACTTCGCCGAATTCCAGCGTCAGAGGTCTGCCGCCCAGGTCCATTGTGTAACTCTTCATCATTTTTCCTCCTATACTCTTACACTTTCTCTTACCTTTGCTATATATTATAAAGTTTGTTACAGTTTTGGTCAACTATAAAATGAAAAAAATATCAGGAAAAGATTTCGCAAAACCCTACACGGTGTTTTGCTCATAACTTTTCCTGACACATTTGTTTCCGTATATAGTACTTGCTTACTGTTTTAAAATTTTGTTAAACTCTTCCCTGTTTTCTTCGATGGCCTGCTGTCCCCCGACGACGCAGATGTAATTGTCCGCCAGCACGCTCCGGATCATTTTGGCCAGCTCTTTTATATCGGCCAGCGTAACTCCCAGAATTTCGTCGCGGGTCTTCTGCCGGTCAGCATCCGTAACGGCCAGAAGTTCCTGCATGGCAGCACGGGAAACTTTCAGTGAATTGGTCAGCGGCACATCAACTCCGCTCATAGTGCCGATGACATATTTGGTCATTTCCCTGTCAGTGAGTTCCAACTGTTCCAGCCAGTCCGGCAACATACGAAAAGCTTCCAGACTGTTTTTGAGCTGCGGATCGCGATAGGTAGAAAAATACATGACGCCGTTTCGGTCAAACACCGCATTAGCTCCATAGGCTCCGCCCTGTACACGGATTTTGGTCCACAGGTATTCGTAGCGAAGCATGGTTGCCAGTACCAGCATGCTTCCGCTGTACGCGTAACCGTGTTTGTGATAATCGCCACCGGCCAGTACATACTGTACCTTACCCGGTGTAACGATAGCTTCATTTGTTTCCGGCGCAGGGAGATATTTTGCATCTTTTCCGGCCGCTTCACTGCTGTCCGGTAAAGACTCCGCAAACGCCAAGGCCATTTCGCGCACAGTTCCCCTGTCAGATACATCACAGCTATAGCTTAGGAGGTATTGCGCTTTATTGAAGAAAACAGGTAACAATTTCCGTAGTGTACTAATTACCTGGTCTGCTTCGGTTTCAAAATGGTCCGACAGCTTTTTAACAAACTGGTAATAACTGTAATAGTCCTGCTCCGTCACCCGGGCTTTAGCGGAAAAATAGGAAGCCAGCCGTACGGTCGCCACAGCCTGACCCTTGGCAAAGAATGTGTTATCCCAGTCCGTTTTAATCTGGTCTACCAGTTCTTGCATACGGATTTTATCTTCAAATTGCGTATGTGATGTCATCGCACTCAAAATTTTGAAAAGTTCCGGAAGCTTGGCAGTCAGGCATTTGGCCGCCAGGGAAAATTTCACAGTATAATCGTTGCAGTCACTGTCTTTGCTCAATGCTTCCATCTGGAAAGAAATACCACCGGTGTACATATCCGTATATTTGGCCAGTTCCGCATAGGAATACTCTTCCGTATTCAATTTGCCCAGTACATCGCTGAGCAGGTTGCAGTACGGCAACAGTTCCGGACTGATACCAGTCATGTCGAAATACCAGTTCAGGTATGTAACCTTATTAGTAGGAAGCGCCTGATAAAGCAGGGTCCCTCCCTCCACGGTTTCCTTTTCCACTTTCAGCATTTCCGTTTCTTTCCTGATATCCGTCCGTTCCAGCAACGGAATAGAAGACAGCGCTTCTTCGGAATCCGGTGTAGCCTGGCGTTGATGCAGTTCCGCACACTCTGCCGCATACTGCTCCAACAGGTTCCGGTCCATGGTTTCTTTTACTGTTTCCAGTTTCTTCGCCAGTTCCGCCTGCTCCCGTTCTTCTTTTCCCTGTTCCGGAACCAATGTCAGAATGACACGGTGTGTATTATCCAGCAGGTTGGTCTCAATCAGCGTTTCATAATAGTTGGTATGTACGGAATCCCGAAGTTCCTTCAACATCTGTTCGTATTTCAGGCTGCTCAACGGATCCATATCATAAATCCACGAATCCATAACAGAGAGACCGTAGATCAATCCTTTGGGATAGGTTCCGAAGTCCGCTTCCCGCAGCTTGAACTCCGCGCTGTTCAGCGAAGCTTCCAGCAGCTCCTTGTCAATTCCTTCCATGGAAATCTTCTGCAGATTATGATACAGTGCCTTCACAAAAGCGTCTTTCTGCTCCGGCTCGCTGCCACTGGCGCGAACAGAGAAAATATTCTGCAGCATGCTGCCGCTTATGCTGCCGGAAATATCTTTGGCAACGCCACTGTCAAGCAAAGCACGGCGCAACGGCGCGCCTTCTGATTCCAACAGCACATTTTCCAGCAGGCGTAACGCCATGATTGTTTTCTGATCCCGCATATCCCCTGCTACGATCTGTACTTCATGAAAAGTCATACCTTCTGTTGGCGCGCCTTCGGGTACCGGATAGGCCCCTTCGAATTCCGCCGTTTTCAACAACGGCTGCTGTAACGGAATTTCAGAATGAACCGTTCCCTTTTTCGGGAACGCTTTCAGATAAGAATCCAGATGAGTCAGCGTTTCTTCAATGTTCATATTCCCATACAGGTAGATATAAGAGTTTTCCGGACTGTAATAGGTCTTATGGAAGCGGATAAAATCTTCCTGGGTCAGTTCCGGAATCGCAGAAGGTAACCCGCCAGATTCAAACCGGTAGGTAGTATCCGGAAATAAAATTTTCTTTCCGTAATATTCCAGATAGGAATCCGGAGAAGAATACACACCTTTCATCTCATTGTAGACAACACCATTGTACTGCAGCGGATCATCGGCATTTTCCAGTTCATAATGCCATCCTTCCTGCTTCAGGGTAAATTTATTTTCATAAATCAGCGGATAAAACACCGCGTCCAGATACACATCCATCAGATTATGAAAATCTTTGTCATTGCGGCTGGCCACCGGGTACACGGTCTTATCCGGATACGTCATAGCATTCAAAAAAGTATTAAGGGAACCCTTCACCAGTTCCACAAACGGTTCCTTTAAATGATACTTACGGGAACCGCACAGTACGGAATGCTCCAGAATATGGGCCACTCCGGTATCATCAAAAGGAGGCGTACGGAAGCCAATGGTAAATACTTTGTTGTCATCCTCATTGGCAAGATATAACAGACGCGCACCACTTACCACATGCTCCATAAGATATGCCGTCGAATCCACTTCTTTAATAAAATCACTTTTACAAATACGAAACCCGCAATACATTTTTCCTGTTTCCACTATTCTTACTCCTTACTTATGATAAATGATTCGTAGTGATATTATAAAAGACAGAACTTATCCGGTTAGCTGCAAACCAGAAAACCTTACTCTTTCACTTCCATAATTATTTCACACCAAAACATTGTGAAAGATATTTTATATTTTACCACACTTTACACCGTAAAACAAAAGGCCGGACCGCAGAAGTCATGTTTTTGCAAAGAATTCACAAAAACATTTTTTAGTTATATCTATTGATTAAATGCCATTTGTAACGTATAATTTAGATAACATGACATTGAACTGATGTCATTCTTACAGGGGGAGGTATTTTCTATGGCTTCTATTGATCAATATCGTTTTACATTACGCATTCATCCGCTGATTATGGAGAAGATGAAATATATTGCAGAAACAAACGGCCGCTCCGTAAATAAAGAAATTGAGCAGATTTTAAAATGGGTCATCAGTGATTACGAAAACAAACGGGGGCGCATCCATATTGAAGAAAAGAATCAGCCCGGTTTCCGGGATGCCCGTTCCGATAAAGAAGAATCCCATCGTCCGGAAGAACAGAACAGCATGCGCAGCAAGCCCATCAGTTCGGCTTTTTTTAAATCTAAATGAAACGGAACAGTCTTTCCCGCTTGTTAATTAACTCCATACATTAATTCTACGGCTGCCGTCTGGCAGCCGTTTTTATATGGAATCTCAGTCCCGAAACAAAAAAGGGAAACCGCGGTTACGCAGTTTCCCTGTTATATGCGAGGTGAGTGTTCAATAAGCCGAGTTCTGTTCCGACAAGCGGTGGCAATCATTTATCTATTCCTGCGATTACTCGCAAGATACAGCGACACAACCCGGAAGGTTCAGCGGGCCGCTTCATCCCTTCCCTATTTGGTCTTACTCCGAATGGGGTTTACCAAGCCAAGTAATTACTTACTTGCTGGTGCGCTCTTACCGCACCGTTCCACCCTTACCAGATAAATCTGGCGGTACACTTTTCTGTGGCACTATCCCTAAGGTTTCCCTCGCCGGACGTTATCCGGCATTCCGCCCTATGGAGCTCGGACTTTCCTCACCGCCTGCAAATCCGAAAATTCACAGGCGCCGCGATTGCCTTTCACACTCACGTGTGTATCGTAGCATAAGGAAATTTGCTTGTCAAGACGGTTTGGAATATTTCAAAGTTTCGCCAAAGTTTTGCCAAAATTTAACAACAAAGTCTGGTGTGCAAACGATACTGCAACGTTTCATCGCAGTAAACAAATGATTCACTTCACCATCAGGTAGCGCTTCATCATATTGTTGTATTCCCAGGCCGATTTACTTTCTTTTACGTCAAACTGGTTCATAATGGAGTTCACTTCATCCGCATAGTGAACAATAAACGCTTCTTTAGTGGCGCAGGCCATAGGCGAACCTTT
This sequence comes from uncultured Selenomonadales bacterium, assembly GCA_900315925.1. GTDB lineage: Bacteria > Bacillota > Negativicutes > Acidaminococcales > Acidaminococcaceae > Succiniclasticum. Next base: position 5,459 of record ONAV01000014.1, read on the forward strand.
TTCCTGGTCGCCGTGATGGGACAGAATGATATGCTCCAGCTGTTGCAGCGCCGCAGCTGGCATTTTCAGTTCCATCGCGGCTTCCCGTACCATCAGCACAGACATGGTGATGTGCCCCAGCAGCCGGCCTTCCGTGGTATAAGGAAAACCCATGCCGGAAGAAATTTCTTTGACTTTTCCGATATCGTGCAACAGAGCGCCTGCCGTAATCAGGTCTTTATCTGTATTGCCAATGGCCTCTGCCATGGCAAGAGCCAGTTCAGTCACATCCACCGAGTGCTGCAGCAACCCACCCAAATAGGCATGATGCAGCTTCATACCCGCAGGATTCTTGCAGAATTCTTCATAAAACGAACCGCTGAATATTTTCTTCAGCAGCGTACGCAGACTGGGCGTCTTCACGCCGTTGACCAGCATTTCCAGTTTGTTTTTATAGACGGCCATATCAAAACCGCCGGTAGGAACCAGATTGGAAATATCGTCCTCCGGCATAATATTGTCCAGCTTCTGTATCACTACCTGCAGCGCCAGCGTGGACGAGTATTTGACAATGTCCACCGGACCGGAAATCATAAACGCTTTGGGCGCGTCCAGGTCACGCAGCCGGTTTACTATATCCCGGTCAAACGCGATGAACTGGATTTTTCCGCTGTTATCTTCCACCGTCCCTCTGGCAAACACACCTCCGTTGGAAGAGTTGCCCACTTTCTGCAGGCGCAACAGCACCGCCTGGGTGATCCGTTCCCCCGCTTTTATATTTTCAATCATTCGTATCGCCTCTTTACCTTTTACCTTTATATGTTATCGGCTTACGCATTGCGTTTAAGCCTGAAATTTCAAACCATCCTGACTATTTCCTTACCGAAACTGCTCCCTTAACTTACACAATTTGCATCAGTTTTGTTTCTTTTGCCACCAGTACCTTCGCCGTGTAACCTTCCCGGCTCAGCCGCAGGGCCAGCCGGTCTGCCAGCTCGTTCACCACAGGCAGTTCCGTCCCCTGATGGGTGGCGTCAATCAGGTTGATATGTTTTCCTTTTGCATCCTGTGCGTCATGATATTTCACGTCGCCTGTCACATACGTATCCGCACCGGCCTCCGCAGCACAATCCAGAAAATCCATCCCACTGCCGCCGCATACAGCGACCTTATGTACCGGACGGTCTGCCGGGATAACTGTCACATGGTTTAGTTTCAAAACACTTTTTACTTTTTCAGCAAAAGCAGTTATATCCATCGGTTGTTTCAGAACACCGATACGTCCGATGCCTTCCAGTGTATCGTCGCCGGAAAAACCATTCACATTTTCCAGTTCCAAAAGAGTTGCCAGCACATCATTTACCCCGCCGGCCACACTGTCCAGATTCGTGTGGGCACTGAAGACTGCAATATCCTGCCGCGCCGCTTCCAGCAGCAATGTGGTACGCCAGTCCAAATCAGTCAGCTTCTTAATGCCGTGAAAAATAGCCGGATGGTGTGTTACGATAATATCTGCGTGGAGCTGCGCAGCCTGTTCCAGCACTTCTGCGGAAAAATCCAACGCACATAAAATCACCCGCACTTCTTTTTCACACCGGCCAACCTGCAGTCCCACGTTATCCCAGTCCTCCGCCAGACGTGCCGGCGCCATTTCGCTCATAATCTTAACAATATCTTTTACTAAAATAAACATTGCAGTTCCTCTTCTTTAAATAAACTTGAAGAAAAAAAGTTCCTCAAATATTATAACGATTTATTTATCAGTGCGTCAACTTTCACAAGCATGTTTTTCATATCCTTATATTTATCACTGTTCATTGCTACAGAGCTGACTTCCATCTGCTGCAATAAACGGCGGTAATGTTCCGATTTTTCTTGTATAAATTCCTGCCATAACGCAGGTTTCTTTTCCATTATACAGGGACCCAGTTCCTCTTCAATCGCAGATAATTTTTGTTTTTTCTCCGTATGAATTGCTTTGATGATTACATATATGTGACCATTTTCTTTGCAGAGAGCCTCGTCCGCAATACGATATCCGTGCTGTACCAGCCACCGGCGCAACAGGTTTGCCGCATTCATCGGCTGAAGAACAAAGGTTTCTACGGTTGCAGCAACCCCCGGAGCTTCTTCCAGAATACTGACAATCGTCGCACCGCCCATTCCGGCAATTACAACCGCTTCCGCTTCCCCGACGTGCAGTCCCTGCAGTCCCGGTGCAGTACGGATTTCCATTTGACCAAACAGATTGTATTTGTTTTTGGTTTCACCAGCTGCCCGACAAGGTCCTTCCGCAATGTCAGAAGCAATCACATGCTGACACTGCCCTGACAGTGCCAGATACGCAGGCACATATCCATGATCTGTACCGATATCAGCCATCGTTTGACACAAGGGAACCATGGAAGCCACTGTTTTCAGCCGTTCACCAATATGAATCATCATTTTCTCCGTCAATATAATAATTCAACAAAATCTTTGTCTATCCATCTGTCAGATATGCATTAACTTCTATGCAGTACGTTACATAAAAACGGTCTGCCTGTATAACAGACAGACCGTTCGGGAAACAGAACTTATTTCTTAACTTTTTTAGCTTTTTTTGCCGGTTTGGCATTAACTGCTTCCTTAAAAGCCTTGCCTGCTTTGAAAGCGGGAACAGTAGCAGCAGCAATCTTGATTGCAGCGCCGGTCTGCGGATTCTTGCCGGTACGGGCAGCGCGTTCACGAGCTTCGAAAGTACCAAAACCAATCAGCTGTACTTTGCCTTTCTGAGCAACTTCTTCAACAACAGCTTCAGTAAAGGCTTTCAATGCTTTTTCAACGTCTTTCTGAGACAATCCAGATGCTGCAGCAGCTGCTACAATAAGTTCTTTTTTGTTCATCGTAAAATCTCCTTTTTATAAAAAAATATTAAGATGCTTGTCTTCTCCTGCATCTATGATTATAATACCAGTGTTTATCAGCATTGGCAAGCCCAATTTAGCATTTTTCCGTGATTTTTCACATTTTTTCGTTAAATTTTTGATTTACAGATTAGCTTGACACCAACGTGAAGTTCGGGTAAAATAATTGTTGTTGAAAAACTACGGGCCTATAGCTCAGCTGGTCCAGAGCCGGCGGCTCATAACCGCTTGGTCGTAGGTTCGAATCCTACTAGGCCCACCATTCTGCAGACTGTTCAAAATTTTATATACAGAACGCAAGAGTGTGAATCATAAATTCCTTGCGGCAAAACAAAAAAGAGCCTACCTCGCTAAAGGATAGGCTTATTTTTTTGAGGATAAACCCGCTTCAGAAAAACTATCTGAAGCGGGTTCGTTTTTTAACTGAAACGTGTCGTGTTTACTTTTTAAAACAGTTTACATTCTTGGTTTCTTGTCGGTATCTTCATCTGTATCAGCCACAAAGGCACGTAACTGGCTGCTGCGTTTACTGCGCAGCCTGCGCAATGCTTTGGCTTCAATCTGACGGATACGTTCACGGGTAACGCCAAAATGCTGACCCACTTCTTCCAGCGTACGCTGCCGTCCGTCATTTAGGCCAAACCGAAGCTCCAGTACTTCTCTTTCACGACTGCTTAATGTGTCGAGTACTTCGTTCAATTTTTCACGTAACAGCGAAAAAGATGCTGCATCTGCCGGAGCCGGAGCATCATGGTCTTCGATAAAGTCGCCCAGATGGGAATCTTCTTCTTCTCCAATCGGTGTCTCCAGAGAAACGGGTTCCTGGGCAATTTTCATGATTTCTCTCACCCGGTCTTCCGTGGTCTCCATCAGTTCCGCAATTTCCCGCGGAGTCGGTTCACGCCCTAATTCCTGTAACAGCTGACGGGATACGCGAATCAGCTTATTGATGGTTTCCACCATATGCACCGGAATACGAATGGTCCTGGCCTGATCGGCAATGGCACGTGTAATAGCCTGACGAATCCACCAGGTTGCATACGTACTGAACTTAAAGCCCTTATTATAATCAAACTTTTCAACAGCTTTAATCAGTCCCAGGTTTCCTTCCTGAATCAGATCCAAAAATAACATGCCGCGTCCCACATACCGTTTGGCAATACTTACGACCAGACGGAGATTTGCTTCTGAAAGGAAACGCTTTGCTTCATTTCCCTGCCGCTTAATCTCTTCCAGTAAAGCCGAAAACTGTGATTTTATTTCCACGAGACGCTGCGCGTTCTTTTTATCTGTCCTGTACACTTTGCTTTTGGGGCTGATCGTTTCCAAACGCGTATTGATCCACGCCTCGGATGCAGCAATCAGCTTGCTGATCTCATTCAGATTATGCGGTTCAGGCTCGTTGTCCTCTTCCCGTTCCGGGCATTCCTTTTCCCAATCCGCACATTTCAGCTTTTCGTCTTCCAACAAGCTGATGAAACGGCCACGCTCATTCTTCGTAAACTGGGCGGTATCTGCGACAAAATCCGCAACACTGTATTTTTCACCGCTTTTCTGTTTTTCACTAAACTTACGGAACGCAACAGGAATAGAGCGCATATCTGTAATGGCTTGTTCTGTTGCTAACAGATCGTTTAACTTCTGAAAAGCGTCTTCGAATTCCTTTTTCGTTTTAAATTTTAAAGGTTCATCCGATTTTTTATGGGCCTTACCAATCCGTTCAATCTGTTTGCTTTTATCCATGCGCTTGGCCAGCTCTATTTCGTCTTCACTCTGCAACAGAGGAACACGGCCAATTTCTTTCAGGTACATGCGCACAGGATCATCAATGTTAACGCCGTCGGGTACAGTCATAGAAGATGCAATTTCAGCTTCGGTAATTTCTTCCGCTTCTTTCTCTGCCTCTTCATCTTCAGCCGGCGGTAACAATGTGTCCTCATCTTCATCCTGCGGATAAATAATATTGATTCCCTTACTCTGCAGATACTCCATCATAAAATCAATCGCTTCCGCAGAATTTACAGATGGAGGAAGGGTATCGTTCACTTCACTGTCCGAAAGAATATTGCTGTTCGCTTTCGCACGGGACTCCAATTCCAACAGTTTTTCTACAGGAAAACCTGCAGGCATCAGGGCAAGCAGTTCTTCACTTGCTTCTAATACCGGTTGTAATGCTTCAAAGCTTTCTGCTTTTTGCTTTTCAGGTTCTGCCAGCTCATTTTTATTTTTCTGTTTTAATGCCTGCTTATCTGCAGCAGAACTGTTTTTGGGCGCACTTATCTTTTTCTCAGCAGCCGGTTCTTTTGCAGAAGGCTTATTTACCGCTTTCTTCCTGTTCTGACCTACATTTGCTACCGAATTTATCTCGTCGTTATCTGTTACTTTTGCTGCTGCCTTTTTCGCAGCTGCTTTCGTTTCCCTGACAACTTTTACTTCCGCTTTTTCGGCGTCTGTCGTCTTAGTTTCCGGTTCGGCATTTATCTTTTTGGATTCAGTTTTAGTAATCGCTTCCAACTTCGCTACAGGTTTTTTAGCGGAATTTGCTGTAGATTTTTTGGTTGCGACAGCTTTAACCGCAGACTTCTTATCTTCTACTTTAACTGCCGGTTTCTTGACTTCTTTAAGCGCAGGTTTCTTTTCTTCGGCTTTAACTTCCGGCTTCTTTACTTCTTTAGCTGCAGATTTCTTTACTTCCTGTTTAACTGTAGGTTTCTTAGTTTCTTTACCTGCAGTTTTCTTTTCTTCTACTTTAACTGCCGGTTTCTTTGCTTCTTTACCTGCAGATTTCTTTACGGGTTCCGGCTTGGCAGCAGACTGCTTTGCGTCCTTCGGTTTAACCTGAAGCTTTTCCGAAATCTTTTTATCAGTCTCAACCTTTTTCGTCGTTGCTTTTTTTGCCTGCTTTTTAGCCTCTTCCGGTTTGGTTTCTGCAATACCTGCAGGTTTTTTTGCTTTAACAACAGGTTTCTTCACATCAGGTTTGGCTGAAATCTTTGCAGGTTCCTTCTTCGCGGTCTTTTCCGGCATCTTTTTGGATATTACATCCGCTGCGGGTTTTACAGCCGCCTTCTTTGCTTTGCCATCCTGTTTTACCGCTTTTTTCGGTTTCACTGCAATCGTTTCTTCTGCAATTTCCATATTCAGTTTTTTGTTAGATTTCTTCTTGTTAGTTGCCATACAGATTTGTAATCTTCCCTCTTAACTCATTGCATATTTTTATCTCTTCATGAAATCTAGGATCATTCATGCTTGCATACGTATCTGCAAGGCGCCTGTGATCCTCATAGGCACGCTGTAAAAAATTCTGCTGCATCTTACGGATACAGTCGTCCGCAATCCGCTTCCGGTCTTCTTCATCGGTTGCAAAATCTTCTCCAGCCAAAATTCTTGCGGTTTCCGTATTGATATCTGCGTCACCAGCTGCAAACAAGCTCTCTTTGACCATGGAAAAATCAGCGTTTTCCAATTTGCAAATTTTTTCATAGATGCTCTGACGGACAGGCGACACAAAACCAATCTGCTGTAAGATTTCCCTGTAAAAATCTATCATGCCGGAATACCGGAAGAATAACAATAACAAATTACTTTCTGCCTGCTCCAGTACGCTGGGAACCGGTTGCGAATATTGCCCGAAAGTTTGGGGAACCGTATTGTTGCGGAGCGGACGCGCTACAGCCTTTTTCCTGTATTCCCCCCTGATCAGGCCTTCGTCGATGACCAGTTGCTGCGCCAGGAACTTTATGTACCCGGCAGCTTCTATCTCTGTACTGCACTCCTGCAGGTACGGAATTATATTCGACACACATTGAACTTTTCCTGCCAGATCCGAAACATTATTTTTTGAAATCGTGTAACGGATCTGAAATTCTGTGCCATTCCACGCATTTTTTACCAGGTTTTCAAAGGCGTCTCTGCCAACATGACGGACATATTCATCCGGATCCTTGCCTTCCGGCACATTCAGCACCCGGACCGAAAGTCCCGCTTTTTTGGCAATACTGACCGCCCGTACCGCATTGCGCCGTCCCGCGTCATCACTGTCATAAGCAAACACAACATTCTCTGTAATACGGTGAAGCAGTTTCGCATGCTGCTCGCTAAACGCAGTCCCCAAGGAAGCTACAACCCGGTTAATTCCGGCTGCATGAAGGCTGATGGCATCCATGTAGCCTTCCACGATAATCGCTTCCTTCGCTTCACGAATCGGCTTGAGGGCCACATCCAGGCCAAACAAGGTCTCCCGTTTCTGAAAGATATCGGTTTCACCTGTATTCAAATACTTTGGCAGACCGTCGTCCATCACGCGGCCACCGAAAGCAATCACTTTTCCCCGCGGATCCTTGATAGGAATCATCACCCGGTTGACAAAAAAATCGCTGTAATGACCGTTCTTATTCCGTATCAGCCCTGCAGCAGCAAGCTGTTCCAACGTACAGCCTTTTTTCACCATGTTCGTCTGCAGCGCATTAAAAGACGGCTGGGAAAAGCCCAGGGAAAAGCGTTCAATAATCGTATCGGTAATCCCTCTGTTATGAAAATAATCCAGCGCTGCTAATCCGGCTTTTGTTTTATGCAGGCATGCAGAAAAATAACGACAGGCCAAATCGTTAACCCGGTACATGTCTTTTCGTTTTTCTTCCCTGCGGACATCAGCCGCCGTCCGATGCGATTCGGGAATGGGGATATTGGCACGCGCAGCCAGCGATTTGACCGCTTCCGGGAAGGTGCTGTTCTCTATTTTCTGTACAAAGGTAAATACATCTCCCCCGGTATGACAACCGTAACAGTAAAAAAACTGTCGTTCCTTATCCACACTGAATGAAGGTGTCTTTTCCCCGTGAAACGGACAGCAGGCCCAATAGTAACGCCCTTTTTTCTGCAGCGAGATGTAACCGCCAATAACATCGACGATATCAGAGCTGTCTTTTACCTGTTTTTTAAAATCTTCATACTGCTGATCCATCAATCGTAGGTTCCTTATTATCGAATTTCAATTACTTATTCTATATTTCAAAAAAAAATCCTCTTTTTTCAAGCAAAAACACTTGACACGTTAGTTTAAGGAAACACTGATTAATAAAAAACGTAAGCGACTGTTTTGTATTCAGTCGCTTATCCGCTGCTCCTGTTATGAAATTCAATAAGAGTCTTTCATCAATATCTCTATTATAAAAAACAAGGATTAATTGTATCAAACGTTTTCCTTATTCGCTGACCTTTGGCACAAAGTGCTGATTGAACATCCTGACAGCGCTTAAATCTGTCAGCCCTGCCACATAATCCACAATCGCGGTCATTTTGCCAAAGCGGTCAAAATTCAACTGAACATCTTCCGGAAGCAGCTGCGGCTCCTTTTCATACATATCCAGCAGACTCATGATCACGTGCTCTGCTTTCTGGTGTTCTTTTTCCAGTGCAGGGCATTCGTACACGTAAGCAAACATAAAGTCGCGGAACTCCTCTACCGCTTCGTCATAATACGAATCTAAAATTATTTTATCTTTACCGGCAGAGCATTCAACGATATTGTGAACCAGTATGTCCAGAATCTGGGAAGGCTGTGTTCCCAAACGCATGGCTACAATCCCCGGCAGTTTATCAGGACCGGCCAGCCCGACCCGGATACTGTCATCCAAATCGGAACACAAATAGCAGATACGGTCGCACCGGCGTACAATAGCGCCTTCCAGTGTACCCGGGAGTTTTTCCCCGGTATGACACAAGATGGCGTCCTGCACTTCCGCAGTCAGATTCAGACCTCGTCCCTGCCGGCCATAATACGTAACCACCCGGATACTTTGCTCGTTATGTGTAAAATGACCCGTATATTTATTGATAGCCCGCTCCCCGGCATGACCAAAAGGCGTATGTCCCAGATCATGACCCAGTGCGGCAGCTTCAATCATATCTTCATTCAGTCGCAACGCACGGCCGATCGTACGGGAAATCTGTGAGACCTCCATGCTGTGGGTCAGACGGGTGCGATAATGATCGCCCGGTGACAGATAGACCTGGGTTTTATGCTTCAGGGACCGGAACGCTTTACTGTGGATAATACGGTCCCGATCCCGCTGGAACGCAGTGCGCAAATCATCCTGCGGCTCCTCCGACAGACGGTGGGAAGCTGCGCTCTTGCAGGCCCAGGGCATCAGATTTTTCTGTTCCAGCCCTTCTGTATATTCTCGAACATTCATAATCAGTATAACTGCTCCTTACCGGCGGGCTGCATTATTCTTATAATAATAATCCAGAATAATACCGGCAGTCTCTTCAATCGCACGATTCGACACATTGATAATCATACAGTGCACCCGCCGCATGATACCTTTGGCATAGTCCAGTTCTTCATTGATGCGATCCACATCTGCATAGGTAGCATCTTCAGAAAGTCCCATTGCTTTCAGACGGGTCATACGGATATCGGTCAGTTTGTACGGATCGATCAGGAGACCGATAATTTTATGATGCGGTACCTTGAACAGTTCCGGCGGGGGAACAACTTCCGGTACTAAGGGGACATTAGCTACTTTAAGCTGTTTATGAGCCAGGTACATGGACAACGGCGTTTTAGATGTGCGCGATACACCGATAATAACGATATCCGCCTTTAAAAGGCCCAACGGATTTTTACCATCGTCATACTTAACCGCAAATTCTACCGCTTCTACACGTTTGAAATATTCATGGTCCAGCGCATGAATCAGTCCCGCCTGGTTTTTGGGAAGCAATCCGGAATTCTTCTGGATGGCCCGCAACATAGGACCCAGAACATCAACCACCTGTATCTGCAATTCCACAGCTCTGTCCGCAAGATGTTCACGAAGGCGCGGGTTTACAATCGTATAACACACCACGGCCTTATGTCGTGCAGCTTCTTCCAGTGCTTCGTCAATCTGTTCCTTATTATTTATATAGGGAACCCTTATCACATCAAACTTTGTTTCCGTAAACTGGCTGACCGTTGCCTTAATGACAGACTCCGCCGTTCCGCCAATTGAATCTGACAATGCGTAGATAATCGGGTTGCTTTCAGTCATGATGACTCACTTCCCTTCCCTCTGCAATATCAACAAACAGCCTTGTAAAATTCGTTTTGGTAATCCGGCCTACAATCTCATAGTCTTTTGTTTTTTTATCGACACAACGAACCACGGGAAGGCTGTCGATTTGATTATCAATAACCTTCCTTGCCGCAGCAGCTACCGTCGTATCGGGAAAAACCATAACCATTTTAGAAAGCGGTGTCATCGCCATGACGACAGGTATCGTCTTCATATCACCATTACTGTTAGTAGCCAGTTTCAGAAGATCTTTACGTGAAACAACACCAACCAACAGGTTTCTCTCATCCACGACATAGACCGAGCCAACATCGGCTACAAACATGCTGATTATAGCATCATATGCACTTTTTGAATTTTTGATTACGACCGGCGATGACTGGATATCTGATACCAAAATAACAGAAACCTCTTCCGTCAGTAATCCCAGCGTACTTTTACCATTAAAGAAATAGCCGACTTTGGGACGTGCGTCAATCACGCCGCTCATGACCAAAATGGCCAAATCGGATCGCAATGCTGCCCTTGTCACATTTAATTTATCCGCAATGTGCTGTCCTGTAATAGGACCTTCCAGCCTGACAATTTCCGCAATTTGTTTCTGTCTAGATGTTAAGCCTATTTTACTCAGTCCTTTCAAGCGCAATGCGCAACCCGGTCTCCCCAACTTTAATAACTATAGTACTGTACATTTTTTAAGCTTCAGAATACATATAAGACACTATAATATCCATGCACCAGCTATTTAATATACACTAATTATAGTATTATTTTTCTGTTTTGTAAAGAAACTGCTAAATTCCGGCCTGTTCTTTTAATGCTGCAGCTTTATCAGTGTGTTCCCACGGAACGTCGATATCGGTCCGCCCCATATGTCCGTAAGCAGCAGTCTGTTTGTAAATAGGACGGCGCAGATCCATGCTGCGGATAATACCCGTCGGGCTTAAGGAGAAGTTTTTGCGTACCAGTTCCGCAATCTTGTCGTCTGCAATGACGCCAGTACCAAAGGTATCCACCAAAACAGAAACAGGCTGCGCTACACCGATTGCATACGCCAACTGGATCTCACAACGTTTTGCCAGTCCTGCCGCCACAATATTCTTCGCCACATAACGTGCCGCGTACGCAGCGGAACGGTCCACCTTGGAAGGATCCTTACCGCTGAACGCGCCGCCGCCATGACGGGCCATACCGCCATAGGTATCCACAATAATTTTACGTCCTGTCAGACCGCTGTCCCCCTGGGGACCGCCAATCACAAAACGGCCGGTGGGATTGATAAAGTATTTGGTATTTTCATCCAGCAGTTCTGCAGGTACCACTTCCTTGATAACCAGTTCAATCATATCCTTGCGGATCTGTTCCTGGGTCGCATCGGGATCATGCTGGGTGGAGATGACAACGGTATCCACACGCACCGGTTTTTCATCTTCATATTCTACCGTTACCTGGGTTTTTCCGTCAGGACGCAAATAGGTCAACGTTTTGTTCTTTCGAACTTCGGTAAGCCTGCGTGCCAGTTTGTGGGCCAGGGAAATCGGCAGCGGCATCAGTTCCGGTGTTTCATCACAGGCATAGCCGAACATCATGCCCTGATCACCGGCGCCGGCTTCGTCTTCCGCAGCGGAACCTTCTTTTGCTTCCTTAGATTTATCTACGCCCATAGCAATATCACTTGACTGTTCGTCAATGGAAATCAACACACCGCAGGTAGAACCATCAAAACCATATTTTGCCCTGTCATAGCCGATACCCAACACTGTTTCTCTGGCAATTTTGGGAATATCCACAAAACAGGTCGTCGAAATTTCACCTACGATATGGATCTGACCGGTAGCTACTACGGTTTCACAGGCAACCCTTCCATTAGGGTCTTCCGCTAAAATTGCATCCAGGATCGCATCCGAAATCTGATCGGCAATTTTATCCGGATGTCCTTCCGTAACGGATTCAGAAGTAAATAATTTGCGCATTTTTATGCTCCTTTCCTTAAAAAAAGATGCCCTCGCACATGTGAGAGCATCTTAAAAATATTATGATCTCATCTTGCGATTTCTCGTAAGGACTTAGCACCGTTTGACAATCTTGCAATTGCAATGGTTGCTGCGGCTTCACTGGGCCAGTTCCCTCCACCGCTCGTGATGAGCTTTATTTAATTATCGTAACTATTATAACAGAAATTTTTAGCAATGCAACCGTTTCACAGTAATTTCACAGCAGAAATGTTTTTCCGGTTTCAAAAAACAATTAACAATAAGCAAAAAATTAAAACAGTAACACTCTCAAACAGATCAATGCCGTTTTGCCATCACACGGTCCAGCAGGATGGAAGCGACCTCATCTTTGGAAAGAATCTCCAGTGCTTCCACCGTTCCGTCCGGATACAAAAACTTGACAATGTTGGTATCCGTATTGAAGCCGGCGCCTTTCAGCGAAACATCATTGGCAACGATCATATCCAGATTTTTCTTTTTCACTTTATTCGCCGCATTCTCCAGCAGGTTTTGCGTTTCCGCCGCAAATCCCACTAAAAACTGTTGCTTTTTCATACCGCCCAGTGTTTTCAAGATATCAGGATTTTGATCCATCACGATGGTCATTCCGTCTTCCGGGTGAATTTTTTTGATTTTCTGATCCGCTACAGAGCGCGGCTTAAAATCAGCAACCGCGGCAGCTTTGATCACAATATCCGTATCCGGATACACGGCAAGACAGGCATCCAGCATCTGCTGCGTCGTTTCCACCCGAACTACTTTCGCATAGGGCGGCGGCGTCAAAGCGGAAGGACCTGTGATCAACGTCACGTCCGCACCCCGCAACAAAGCCTGTCTGGCGATGGAGTAGCCCATCTTTCCACTGCTCCGGTTCCCTACAAAGCGCACCGGATCAATCGGTTCACGGGTACCGGCCGCTGTAACCATTACTTTCAGGCCACGCATATCGCCTTCCCGCTGTGCCAGAAAGCGCTCAAGATACGCAATGATTTCCGGAACTTCCGGCAGACGGCCGGCGCCGGATGTACCGCAGGCCAGTTCCCCGCTGGCGGGTTCCATAACGGTAATTCCCCTGCTGACCAGTGTTTTCAGGTTATCCTGAGTAGCAGTATTCTCATACATGCCCGTATTCATAGCCGGACATACGATTTTCGGGCAGGAAGCTGCGAGGAGTACCGTACTTAGCAAATCATCAGCCAGACCGCAGGCCATTTTAGCAAGAATATTCGCGGTAGCCGGCGCCACCAGGAGCAGGTCCCCCCAGTTTGCCAGGGCAATGTGCTCTACGTTAAATTCATCCCGTCCGTCCCACATGGTAACGGCACACTTGTGCCCGCTGATTTCAGCAAAAAGCAACGGGGAAACGAATTTCGCCGCATGCTCCGTCATGACAACACGAACCTCGGCTCCCTGTTTCCGCAGCTTGCTGACAAGGTCAACCGCTTTAAAAATGGCAATACCGCCTGTTACGCCAAGAACAATCTTTTTCCCTTTCAGCATAATCATTGCTCCATTACTTTTTACGGGTATAGGTAATTTTTTTCTCGCCAACTTCCTTCAATGCGATGCTGACCTCTTTTCCGGGAAGAGACTGCCCCGGTTTTGTCAGTTCACGCGCACGTTTGGCAGCCAGTATAGCCAGAGTATACTTACTGTCAACCATTGTTGCCAGTTTATCAATTGAGGGACTCACCATGCTCATAATTTTGCCTCCTGAAAATCAAATAATTATTTTTCTGTATTCTGTAACATCTTATCAACCAAAAAATAGGTACGTCCAGCACGATAGCGTTCCGCTTCCAGCAATGTCAAAACACGCTTCGTTGCTTTTTCTGCCACATCATTGACGATAATATAATCGTACTCGCTGGCATAGCTCAGTTCGCTGGTTGCCGCTTTCAGGCGCTTTTCAATTACTTCTTCCGCATCCGTACCGCGTTTATAGATACGGGCGCGCAATTCTTCCAACGAGGGCGGCACCACAAAAATAAAAACGCCGTCAGGAAAAACCTTTTTAATCTGAAGCGCACCCTGGATATCAATTTCCAGCAAAACATCTTTGCCTTCATTCAGCAAATTCATTACGTAAGGCTTCGGCGTACCGTAATAATTACCGTAAACCTGGGCGTATTCCAGCAGTTCGCCCCGGAATATCATGTCCTTTACCTGGGCAACGGTTTTAAAAAAATAATCCCGGCCGTCCACTTCCCCTTCTCTGGGTTCCCGTGTCGTAACGGAAACCGAATAGGAAAGCTCCGGCAGTTCTTTACGCAACAGACTGCATATCGTTCCTTTCCCGGCGCCGCTGGGTCCGGATACGACAAGCAACAGTCCCTGTGGTTTATCTGACTTGTTTTTCATTGTGGCTCCATCTCCTCCGTATCCGGATTAAACCGATTTGCGACTGTTTCCGGCTGTATCGCCGACAAGATTACATGGCTGCTGTCGGTGATGATAACAGCGCGTGTCTTTCTGCCATACGTGGCATCAATCAGCAGCCCTTTATCCCTCGCTTCCGAAATAACCCGTTTGACCGGCGCTGATTCCGGACTGATCACCGCAATGATGCGATTGGCAGAAACCATATTGCCAAAACCGATATTGATCAACTGAATACTCATACCTGCTCCTGTTCTACATTATTCAATATTCTGGACCTGCTCCCGTATCTTTTCAATTTCGGCCTTTACGTCCACCACAATTTTTGCCAGTTCAAAATCATTGGCTTTCGATGCAATGGTATTGGCTTCCCGGTTAAACTCCTGAACGAGAAAGTCCAGCTTGCGCCCAACCGGCTGGCCGGCATCTAAAATAACCCGGAACTGCCGGATGTGACTCTTCAGCCGCACAATTTCCTCTGTAATCGCTACCCGGTCTGCAAAAATGGCAACTTCCTGCAGTACACGGTCCGGATCCGCCGTAATCTTTTTATCCGCCAGTAAAGCATCCAGCCGTTCGTTCAGCTTAGCCTGATACTCTGCTACCACCTGCGGAGAACGTTTTTCAATTTCCAGCACATTGCGTTCAATCAACTCCAACCGTTTATAGAAGTCTGCCGCAATATTATTGCCTTCTGCCTCCCGCATGGCCACCAGCGCTTCCACCGCCTGGTCCACAGCCTGTTTAATCTTAGGCCAGTAAGCGTCGCAATCAAACAGTCCCTCTTTTGCTGTAATCACTTCCGGGCAACGCGCCAGATACAAAATTTCTGCCTGCTCACTGATGGACGGAGACGGGATGCCAATCGCCTTCCCTACCTCCTGCAGTGCATTGTGATAGGCTGCCGCCAGCGCTTTATCAACAGTCACATTCACCGCGCCCTGATCCGTGTACCTGGCAGTCACAAAAACATCAATACGGCCTCTGGATACAGAAGCTAAAATCGTTTTCCGGATCTTGTCTTCCAACGGATTCAGAAAATGCGGCAAACGGATTGCCGTTTCATTATAGCGGTGGTTGACAGACTTGATTTCAATCGTAACAGAAAAGTTTTCCTCTTCATAACATCCCCGGCCAAAGCCGGTCATGCTTTTAACCATTGTGTGGTCCTCCCATCTTAGCGGATTGATGCCGGATCCACATCAAAGCGGCGTTCTCCGCAATATTTGTCAGAAATTAAAATGGAATACCGCTGTGACGGGTTAAACTGTGAACTGTCAAAATAAAACTGCATTTCAAGAACAGCAATTTTTTCTGTGTTTGCCTTGTTCTCTTCTTTTTTTTCATTCCTTGTCAGCTGTTTTCCGTCATCGGGTTGCGATCCGTTATTACCTTTTTCCTGCTTTGTAACACGGTTGATCATCTCGTGATGTAAATACGTGGATGCATACGGCGCCAGCACGGTTTTATCCTGTACCAGTTTCACCGAATACTCTCCTTCCTGCAAAACAACAGGCGTATTCAGTCTTGCCCCGATCAGGGTAATTCCCTCATACTCCTGAATTGCTTTTCTGATTTCTGCCAGTTCCGGTACCCGCGAGTTTTCCACCTTATCCCGGGCATGAATCGCGGCCAGCAAATACGGCGTATACACAAAAATCGTTTCATTCTGCCGGTAGGGGTTTTTCAAAGAGCGTTCCGGAATAAGCCAGGGATTGGTCAGCTGATACAGCGTTTGCTTATCCTGCTTGCTGGCAACTCCGTACTGGATTGCTTTCATCATATTTTCATCTGTCATGGGAGTCAGTGCAAAACACTGTGCCACAAAGCTGCAAAATAAGAGCGTAAGGAAAACTTTTTTCATACCGATTCCTCCGAAAGATATTTTGAACGAAATATGATATACTTGATAATAAATACAGAAACTGTACCGATATTATAAACCATTGTGGAAATGAACGCAACCAAACAGTCAAATAAATTAAAGAAAAAGGAAGATACATTATGAATTTGGAAGGTATTACGTTACATTCACTGACAGCGTATCTGAAACAGGAAGTCACAGGAAGCCGGATTTACAAAATCGGAATGCCGTCAAATCATATGGTGTATTTTTCCCTGAAAAGGGAATCTGACACAATTCGTTTTATTATAGATGTCAACCCTGCCTCTCCCGCCATCCGGCTTACAACCGAAGCGCCGGACAATCCGCAGGAGCCTCCGGCTTTCTGCATGCTGCTGCGCAAACATCTGGAAGAAGGAAGAATTACCCGGATCCGTCAATATGGACTGGACCGTGTGATCGAACTGGAAATCAGCCTGTTAGGAAGAAGCAGTCAGATCCTTACAAAACAAATTATCATTGAACTCACAGGCAAAAACGCCAATCTGATTTTTGCGGAAAACGGAAAGATTCTGGACAGCCTGAAACATGTCAGCCCTTATATGAACTCCGTTCGTGTAATCCAGCCCGGATATGCCTATAACCCGCCGCCCCCACAGTCAGGTCTGGATATTTTGACCGAGTCCCCGGAAGCAATTGTTGCTGCCATACCCGATGAAGTGACCAGTTCTTTATGGAAGCAGCTGGTCAAAACAACCACCGGTATTGGCAAAGCTTCCGCTTTACAGCTGCTGTTGGCCGCAAACATTCCGTTAAATGCTACCTACCTTACACCCATGGACCGAAACCGTCTGATTTCCGTAATTACTGATTTACAAAAAAATCTAACAGATAATAATGCGGCGCAATCATTTACTGCCATTATCACCAAACGTAATCAGTGCCAGACCATTTTTCCTTACGAGATTACTTATGTTCCGGAAGACTGCCATTCTGAAATTTTCTCCGATATTAATGAAGCATTATGTTATGCAGCCCGGTTACAGCCGGCAAAACTTCCCGAGCAGGAAGTATTACAGAAAACAATTCAGTCCGAGTTACGAAAAACCGATAAAAAAATCAGCGTTTTGCAACAGGAGCTGTCCCTTTCCAACGATGCGGAAAGGTACCGTGTCATGGCCGACAGCCTGATGGCTGCACTGTATCAGATTCAAAAGGGAGCCGCTTCCTGCACGATTCCCAATATTTATGACGGCACGTCTCTTCCGGTAGCCTTGTCTCCCATACTGACCCCCGCTGAAAACGCACAGAAGTATTACAAAAAATACAATAAACTGAAACGGGCCCAGGAAGAAATCGCTATCCAGTTAGCCGAGACAAAGGAGATGCAGAACTATCTGGGGAGTGTGGAAGAAAGTCTGCATTTCGCAACCACGAGACAGGAAACGGAAGAGATTAAGGAAGAACTGCAAAAAGCAGGCATCCTTCCAGTTCCCAAACGAAAAACACCAATCTCTATCAAATCATCCCCTGTTCAAATTATATTTTCTGAGTCAACAACAATTTACATCGGCAAAAACAATCGCCAAAATGAAGAAGTTACTTTCAAAATCGGTTCAGGCAACGATCTTTGGCTGCATGTACAGAAAATACCCGGCAGCCACGTATTACTGAAAACCACCCTGCCCGAACCGGAACCGCAAGCGTTGGAAGCCGCCGTACAATTGGCCGCCTGGTTCAGCAAGGCCCGCGGCAGCAGCCAGATTCCCGTAGACTGTGTGCTCCGGCGTCATGTGAAAAAACCATCCGGTTCCAAACCGGGTTTTGTCATATTTACAAATCAAAAGACATTCTATACCACGCCGGACGAGGAATATATCAACCGCTTATTACAAAAGAACAAGGCGAAATGATTATCCAAAATAATGTCATCTAACTGAAATGATTCAACACGATCCAATCCATGCAAATCGCCCTTAATATGGTAAATATCATTTTTCAGCAGGAAGAATAAAATACCGCAGCATTCAGAAAAAACTGAATCCCTGCGGTATTTTTTCATCTGAAACACAACTTAATGTTTGGCTACAATTAACCTCGTCAGTTTTCCGTCCGTTAATTGCATAAACTGGTTATATTCATGCTTATGATCAGGCGTAGGATCGTACCGCATAATGATAAACTTTGGATCGGTACGATCGTCCAACGAAGCAAGTTTGCCTTTGTAACATTCCAGCACTTCTGCCTTTGTCATGCCAATCTGAATTCCGCTTCCCGTCTTGTACCCATTTCCGGTCATATAATACGCATCCGGTCCATAGGACGGCGGCAACGGTTTTCCATCGGTTTCACCATGATCCCTGATTTCGTTGAACACAAGACCGGAATACTTAAATTCTGTTAAGCCGGCGGTCTGCTTCTTCTCAATCGGTTCTCCCAGTATCACCGCAATTTCTTTCCAGCGGCATCCGATGCCGACACCCATCACAGCATCGCCTTTAATTTTTGGAGCAACAGCAGCTTTCATCCATTCTACATGATCCTGTTTCAATGTTTTACGTAATTCTTCAGTTTCAGATTTAAATTTGGCGTCCGCCTTTCCATACTTTTCGCCCAATTCTTTCAGCCTGTTGTCTATTTGTTCCAAACCAGCTTTGTGTTTGTGTGCTAACTCATCGATTGCTGCGTCCAGCGCCTTTCCTTCCAAACCTTCCGGAATTTTAATCAGTTGAACCTGTTTCAGTTCATCCAAAATCTGCGCTTTTTCCTTATTATATTTTTCTTCTTCCCCACAACCCGTAACAAACATTGCTGCCGTAATCAGAAAAAACATACATAAAAACAACAGCCTGCGACGGGATCCTTGCAAACAATTCATTTGTTCCAACCTTTCAGGATCAATCCGGAAGCTCTGCCAAACCCGTTTGCCCATGTATCTGCAACAAGCATACAAACAAAGAAAAGCAGAATGTTCCCTTAAAAAATATAAATCAGAATGACCTTCCGTTTATACCTCTTCTCCTGAAGGAGCTGCTTTATGCGGCATCAGGTTTACCCATTTCACAAACTCATCCTGATCCAGCTGTACCACAAACCGTAATCCATTTTCCATCTGGGCAGCCACCACGTGCCAGGTTTTGTTGTCCCCGCCAAGAATCGCGCCGGCCAAAGCACCCAACGGGCCAAAAATAGCCAGTCCTACGATACCCCAGCCAAGGCTGAACTTCTTTTCGTTTTCCTGCGTCACTTCTTCATAAAACGAAATATTGTCTTTAATGCCGATTTTCTCTGAAGAAAAAATACCGGTAGAAACATTTAACACAAAATCATTGTTTAACAAACCCGGAGTTATCAGTTCAGCCTTAACCTCTTCCTGCTGACTGTCCGTACCGCCTAAATATTTTGCCATATCGGATTATCCTCCTTTACTTCCCTACATTGAGTTCATTATTTTAATCTTATTTTATGCTCTTGCTATAGCGATATTATTATAACATTATCAAACAGTTAATATCTTGACTTTTATGTGAAAAGATTTTTGAAAACCGGATGTTAAGGAAACACTGATTAATCAGCGTTTCCTTAAACGCTGACATCTTCGTTATGCGTGAGCCGGAAGAAAATCAGTAACGAAACAATGGAAGTCAGGGTCAGAATGGTCGAATAGGCAGCTGCGTTGCCGAAATTGCTGCGGATGACTTCCGCGTAAATCGCAACCGTCAGGGTGCTGGTACTGCTGGTATACAAAATGATGCTGGAACTTAATTCACTGATCAGGGTGATCCAACTCATGATTGCGCCGGCTAAAACACCCGGAAGCATCATAGGTACCATGATCTTACGGAAAGATTTAAACTCGCTGGCGCCCAGACTGACTGCCGCTTCTTCCACACTGGGAGAAATCTGGGAAATAATTGCCGTGCTTGAACGGATCGTATAAGGCATACGCCGAATCGTCAGGGAAATGATGATAATCAGAGCGGTACCGGACAAGACCAACACCCCTGAATTGAAGCCCGACAGCAATGCAATACCTAACACAGAACCCGGAATAATATACGGGAACATGGTCAGCGTATCCAGGATATTTGTAAGCAAAGAAGGTTTACGTGCAGTAAGATACGAAATCAGGATACCCAAAACAACGACAATTCCGATTGCGCAAATACCGAAAGCATAGGTATTAAAAATAGAAATATTGTCTTTGGAGAACAGCGTATTCTCATAATTCATAAAAGAAAACTTTCCGGTATAAACCGCGCCGCCTACGGTTTCCAGGAAAGAAGTGAAAATAACCGTCAGCTGCGGAAGCATGGCAATAAACGCCACTCCGTATACAAACAAATACGCAAAAAACTTCTGGCTTCCTTTTGCATACACCGGCTGCATGGGCTTTAACGCCGTCATAGCGTAAGAATAATGTTTTGCCATCATACGCTGCAGGAAGAATAGGAACAACGTAATGACAACTACAATCACGCACAAGGCCGCCGCGAAATGATCGTCCGTACTGACTTCTCCCATGAACTGCGTGTAAATCAGGACCGGGAACGTTTTAAATCCCTCCCCAATCAGCATAGGCGTGCCAAAATCGGAGAATACCCTCATAAAGACCAAAAGCGAACCTGCCAGCAATGAAGGCATAACCAGCGGAAGGATGATCCGGGTCACACGCTGGAAGGCATTGCAGCCCAGGCTTTCCGCCGCTTCATTTAAGGAACTGTCCAAATTTTTCAAAGCGCCGGAAACATACATGTAAATCAGCGGAAACGACTGCAGCGAAAAGACCAGGACAATGCCTGCAAACCCGTAAATGCCGCCGAACTGGATACCAAAAAGACTGTTAATTAACTGCGTAATAAAACCATTGCGTCCCAGCAGCTGGATCCATGCATACGCACCGATAAAAGGCGGTGACAAATACGAAATGACAATTAAAATATTGACATATTTGCTGTAAGGTATTTTAAAGCTGCGGAGTACATACGCCATAGGCAAACCGATAATGGCTGCCAGCAGCGTGGCGCAAACCGTTACCTTGAAACTGTTGACCAACGTGCTCCAATAAAACTTGCGGCCAAAAAACTTAGTAAAATAATCAAAGGTCAGCGCATGTGTTTCCGGATCCACTACACTCTGATACATAATTAAAAATAGCGGATACACGACAAACAAAAGGAAAAAGCATAATATTACCAATGTAAATCCAGTCCAGATGTTTGGCTTCTTCATGCGTCTTCACCACCAATTCGCCTGCCATTTATGTCTTCTGTCTGAATAATCAGCGAGCGCATTCCATCCTCTGTAAATACATTGATGCGTTCTGCTTCAACACGCAATTTAACAGCAGTATGATTCGGAATGATCCGTCCCACGTCAGAAGGCGTAATCACTTCCACTTCCTGTCCGTCGGACATGGTCAGGAAGTAATGGGTAGAAATGCCCAGGAATACGCTGTAATTCACAACCGCGTCCAGGCCTTCCCCATCCATGTGTACCGTAAACTCTTCCGGACGGACTGCAACCGTTACAGGGATATCTGCCGTTCCACAGACGGCAGCATATTCGGAAACAGCTGCAGCATCCAGCGTCTGCATGGGCACCTGGTATTTTCCGAAGGAAAGAACCTGCTGCGCCCCGTTTTTCCGGATAACCGCTTTAAAAATATTTGACAGGCCAATAAATGTAGATACAAAACGATTGGCCGGTCGTTGATAAATATATTGCGGCGATCCTACCTGCTGGATGACGCCGTCATGCATTACGGCAATACGGTCCGAAACCGCCAGGGCCTCTTCCTGGTCGTGGGTCACATACACTGTGGTAATGCCGACCTGCTGCTGAATGTTTTTGATTGCATTCCGCATTTCCACCCGCAGTTTTGCATCCAGGTTAGATAACGGTTCGTCCATCAGAAGAACCTGGGGATGAATCACAATCGCCCTGGCCAGTGCAACACGCTGCTGCTGACCACCGGAAAGCTGTGTAGGCATACGGTCTTTCAAGTGCCCAATCTTAACTACATCCAAAATCTCAACAACAGACTTTTCAATTTCTGCCGCCGGAACCTTCCGCTGCTTCAAGCCAAAAGCCACATTATCGAAAACGGACATATGGGGAAAGATGGCATAATTCTGGAACACCATGCCCATATTCCGCTTGTTGACGGGAATATCATTGATTACGTTACCATCGACTTTAATCGTTCCGCCTTCAATGGAATTAAAGCCGATGATCATACGCAATAACGTTGTTTTCCCGCAACCGGAGGGACCTAATAACGTAAAAAATTCTCCCGGATGGATTTTCAGAGATAACCCGTTGATTACGGTTGTATCCTCATATTTTTTAATTACATTATCAACATCAATTGAAACGCTCATCACCATTCTCCTTACCATAAATACAAAATGGCGCCAATTCATATATTGGCGCCATTCATAGCTTCAGCACAAATTGATTACGGAATGACCCCGCAGTTCCTTATGCCGTTTTACAACTACATGGATTTTTCCAGATGTTTGGTAAATTCCTTGGTGAATTTTTCTTTGTTTTCGGAAACCCACTTTTCATTAAATTTCGGAGCAATTTTGATCTTGCTGGCCGGCGTCATATAGTCTGCCAGTTTGGCATTCTTACGAAGCGGACGAACCGTTAACGTGGTTCCAACCAGATTCTGGATCTTGTCGCTCAGCATATAATCAACGAACTTCTTTGCATTTTCAGGATGCTTGCAGTTTTTGATAATCTGTACAGACTGGGGAGCGTACAAAGCGCCTTCTTTCGGGAACACAACTTCAACCGGAGCGCCGCTCTTAACCAACGTAGCTGCCGGATCTTCCCAGGTCAGACCTACAATATATTCTCCGCCTGCCACACCTTTATAAACCTGGCTGGAGCTGTTCATCATCTTGCCGTTCAGCTGTTTCAGGAATTTATCACAATAATCCCAGGCTTCTTTGCTGAACGGATCCCCGTTGCCCATATCATACAGCATAACAACCAGAGACTGGAACGCAGAAGAAGAGTTTACCGGGTCTCCGAAAGCAATTTTGTCTTTCAACGCCGGATTCAGCAGATCGCCGAACCCTTCAATCTTCATATCGCCTTTCATCTTCTTATTTACAATCATAACTGTCGGATCAGAAAATGCCGGTGTGAAAAGTTTTGTTGTATTACGGAATTCCTCCATCATGTTCGGATCTTCTTTGGAAACATATTCCATGAAAAGTTCTTTTTTGGAAGCTAACATGGCTTCACTGCCGGCCCACAATACATCTCCCAGCGGGTTCGCTTTTTCGGAAGCTACACGCTTCACAACTTCACCCGTACCGGCAACGACTACATTCACTTTAATTCCTGTATCTTTTTCGAAGTTTTTGATTACCGCATTATTCAGGCTTTCACTGCGGGCAGTATATACTGTCAGTTCTTTTGCCGCATTATCCGCTTTCGGACCTTCAGCTTTTTTATCACCGCCGCCGCAACCGCTGAACAACATGGACAGTGACAATACTGCTGTTGCTAAAAATGCTACTGATTTTTTCATGTTCTCTTCCTCCCATTTTTAACAAGCATTCTAAACAAACATATTAAATGATTGTTTAGCTACAAAATAATTATAACACTTCATATTGAATATCTCAAATACAAATTCCGATAAAAACAACCTGTATCTCCTTACGAAATACAGGCTGCTGTTTTCTACTCCTTAAATTCACATTTCAGATGCTGGCGTTCCGGCATCAGCTTATACTTAACCCGTGGATAGCCTACCATCATACATCCCACCAGTTTCTGTTTGGGATGAATCCCAACCAGATCCAGTAACGGTTGATAGCCGGCAATACCGCAGGCCTGAATGAACCCGGCAATTGTCGTTCCCAAGCCAACAGCCGGCGCAAACAGCTCTGCATAAGCCAGACATTGCTCGCTGTTGCTGACACCGGTCACATTCAGACGCCTGGTTGATACAAAGATGAGCATCGGTGCATTACGCCCGATAATGTCCACCTTCTTTTCATGAAACGTATGCAGCACGGCTTTAAAATACCGTTTATTGACCGTTCCTTTTTCTACTTCTTCGGCCATCCAGCAAGCGGTCGCCTTACGAATCGCAGCCAGCGTGTCCGGATTGGATATGACCGTAAAATACATGCTCTGGCTGTTACCCGCAGTGGGCGCATAGCGGCAGATATTCAACAGTTTTAAAACATCCTCCTGTTTTGGCGGCTGCGGTTTAAACAGTCGCACACTGCGACGGGAACGGAGAAAATCGTAGGCCTGCTGTTCCGAAATTACAGAAGCAGGAACCGGGACCATTTCTTCCCGTGGCGTATATTTATTATCCATAGCGCCTGTAGGACAGATCGCAACGCAATGACCGCAACTCATACAACCGCGGTCCACATGACATTCCGGACCGTTCTCTCCCATATCCAGAATACAGGCCGGGCAATCTGCCACACACAGCCCGCACTTTACACATTTATTCCGATCAACTCTTATTAAATCTAACACCGGCACTCTACCAGCCCTCCAGATAAAATGTATTCTCTGCGTTCTTCCACTTTTAATTCAGGATAAAACGATATTATGTATTATATCACATCTCAGAAAAAATGCGAATTCTTTTCGTCAACCTCATCCAGAAACGAATTGTTAATAACATGTATCTTCAGGTCGGACAACTTCGCCAGGCGGACATTGCGTCCGGTCAGTTTAGTGACCGGAAAATTTTCGTCAGACCAGTGATGGCGCGGGTTTGGAACCTGCTCTCTGTTATATAATATAGACAGTCTATTTGTTTGTCTCTTTGTAACTTAACTTACCAGCATTCTATTGTTTGTTCGAGAGAGCTGCCACTGCACCGTGCCGCAAAATCTGACCAAAAGGGACAAATAAAACAGTCGTGGAAATTTAACTCCACGACTGTCAGCATAGATATTTTCTTGCTGTGAAAATTTATCTCCAAACTACTTTCATGATATTACGATAATTTTCATCCAGGTAATTGATGATTACACTGAATAACTGATACACTTCGTTCCCGTCCAACTTATCCTTATCTGTAACCAGGCAGACGTCAAGCATCAGGTCGCCCCGTTCATCAAAGAACAGTTTAAACGGTTTGTACATCATATTTTGCCCGTTAACCATCTTCAGAAGATCCGCAGCATTTTCGTCTTTCAAAGCCTGTGGCGCAATCTGTACACGGATGATGGAAAAAATACTGTCATCAATAATTACTATGGTCGGAAGCTGCTGTCCTTCTACCCCGAGAAAAGACCGGAACACAACGGTATGTTGTTCATTCCCTTCAAGCTCTTCCATCTGGAAAACCTTAATCTTCTGGTCCTCCAAAAATGCATTGAATTGTTCAGCTTTGTTGTTCATGTTACATTCCTCCATTCGTTTTAATTTTCAACAACATATTTATCTTCCTTGTTATCTTCTGCAAAACCCTCATAGTAAATTAACCCGTAACGGTCAAAATAAACCAATCCAGTCCCCATCGGGAACCACCTGTCAAGCATGTTCTGCATGGTATCTGCTACACTTATGTTATCCGTGTCCAAGTACCTGTACCCGTTGGAATTAATCAGTTTTTCGTAACGGCTTCGTACGTTTCCTTCTTCACTCAAGTCAACATACAGCCACCGCCTGTCACTGTACGACCCGCTGAACCAGTCGTTCAGGTGATCCTGGGGACGGTTTTCAGAAGTGTCATTGAAATAACTGATGATTGTTCTGTCAAAATTGTTCATATTGCCATACAGCCCTACACGAACCTTATTATTAGCAAAACGCATATTATCCAGCGCATATACCTTGCTTGCACGGAAGTTTCCTTCTGCCACATAGATACTGCCTGTATTTGACCAAACCTGCGGCATAATTGTACCGCCAGACGCACTGACAGAATTGATTGTAATATCATCACTTGCCTGTCCGCGTGTAGCACCCTGTGTAAAGACAACCAGCGCAGACCCTCCGTTTTTGGCCTTCACCGTTCCTACAGAAATATAATTGCCTCCCAATGCTACATCAGAAACTCCGCCGGTTGCATTGGCCCGGACAGTTCCAAGAGATGAACCGATACTGTTATCACCCATAAAGATTGAGACATTCGATGCATCGACAAGCGCTATATTCGTATCGCCTTTGCCTGTTTCCGTACGGATGGATTGATCCGATATAATGCTGTCAGCCTGAAGATTCCCGGTACCAATCTGTATTGTAACATCATTCTTCGCCTGCGCTGAAGCAAAGTTAATATCACCCCGTTTGGCCGCAAGAGAAACATTCCCCGCAGCGTTCACACGGCTCGCCGTAATGTTTCCTGTATCCGTCTCTGCGCTGACATTTCCTGCACTGTCTACGGCTCTGTCGAAATATATGTTTCCCTGTGATGTGGTCTTCACATCAAGATTCAATGCAGCCTTAATCTCATCGGTAACGTGGATATCTCCGTTTGTACCCTGAAGTTCCACACTGCGAGCGGAATCAATTATCCCATTATGATCAAAAATAATCAGGCGGCCATCCTCTCCTTCTGCAAAATGTTTATTCGCTACAGACAGGTAAATATCCTCCTCTTTGGTAGATGTTTTTCCGTAAATATAGATTTTTCCATCATCTGTCACAAGACTGATATTTTTATTTGCCGTTACGGTATCTTCTGTAGGACCGTTATCACCGATGATAATATCGCCCTGACCGGCGTGGGCCTGGATGTTTCCTTCCTGCGCTGTAACAGTATTATCGATTGAGATATCGCCCTGAACCGTGTTGAACAGTACAGAATCTGCAGCCGTAACCTTATTTCCGATGTTGATATCGCCTGTACCCGTTTCCATTTGAACCGACTTCCCGGCAGTGACATCATGACCCACATCGATATCCCCGTTGGTAGTTGCCAGCGCAACCGTACCTTTCACATCAATATCCGTATCAAAGTAGAGGCTGCCCTGTCCTTCCACGTTTGCTGTCAGGTCATCGCCGGAGGATACACGGTCTGAAATATGCAAATCGCCTTCGCCGCCGTTGAGATGTACTGAATTTCCGGCTTCCACTCTGCCGTTATGATTAATAATAATGTTCATGCCGTCAGCGCCGAGCTTATAGCCATCTGATTTTGCAGAAAGTGTAACATCACCATTTTTAGAACTGGTTTTGCCACTGACTTCAATCTTGCCGAGCTCCGTAGCAAGCGTTACATCCCCAGCTGCCGTTACAGTCTCTTCATTCTCTCCGTTGTCACCGATGTGAATATTACCGTTGCCAGTGGTTACACTGATAGCGCCAAGTTCGGATTTCACTTCTTTATCCACGTTAATGTTGCCGGATCCACTTTCTAAGGAAATATCCTGTTTGGCAGTGACAGCAGCGCCAACTTCGATTTTGCCTTCAGCAACATTCGCTGTGATAGTGCCATCCGTACGCAGATTATCATCAAAATAGAGGCTTCCTTTATCTTTAATCGAAGCATTGACATTACGTTTTGCCGTTATATCATCCGTGATATGGATATCACCGTTACGGCCCTCCAACGTAATATCCCGACCAGAAGCAACCTGTCCGTACTGCCCGATGATAAAGACTCTTTCCGGATTTGAATCATTATAGCTGGCAGCAGCGGCTTTCATAGTAATGTCGCCGCCATCATCTGTCGAAGTTCTTCCGTAAACTTTTATCTGACCCTGCACTGTAACCAGGAAAATATTTTCCTTCGCGGTTACAGTTTCATCGGAAGGTTGGTTAATCCCTATCACAATGTCTCCGTTACCGTTTTCAACATCAATATTGGTTGACTTAATGGACTTAAGGATATCAATGACACCCTCTCCGGTTTTAATCATAACAGAACCAGCCGTATTTCCTGCTGTTGCACCAATGCTTCCGTTCGCAGATACCGTTTTCTGTCCGCTATCCTCTTCACTATCAACAAATGTGCCAACGTAAATGTCTCCCTTTGTGGTTTCCAGCAGAACGTCCTTATTCGCACCAACCGTAATGTCTCCGCTAACAAGGATATGACTCGTTGTGGTGGTTGCACCGGTTCCTTCAGTTGCTCCGGTTCCGGCTGTCACCTTCACGTTACCTGTAGAGGCAGTAATTCCGGCACCAATCGTTATATCTTCTTTTGCTGTCGCTATAATATCGCCTGCCTGGGATATTACTTCATCATTCACCGACACAGCAGCATTCTTACTCAACAACGTTACATCGTTCTTCGCTGTTACATCTGCACCAATCGTCAAGTTCCCCTGAGCCGTTGCGGTTACGTTGCCTGCCTGGGATGTTACTACCGATTCAATGTCTATCAGTCCTTTTTCACTGTTAAGGCCTACATCACCAGACGCTGTTACTGCACCCCGAACGTAAATCGCTTCTTCTCCATTTGCTA
>ONAV01000015.1 GCA_900315925.1 uncultured Selenomonadales bacterium
ATCAGGAACCCGACGGCCAGGGACAGACCCATGAGAGACATGTTATTCAGGGTAAAGCCCATAATGTCCATGAGGAAAAACGTTGCAATAATGGATGTAGGAATCGCCAGGCCGCCAATGATGGTTGCCCGCAGGTCGCCCAGGAACATATAGGTGATGAGAAGAGCCAGGAACCCGCCAAAGAGGATCGTGTTCCACACGTCGGCCACGTTCTCGCGGATGTACCGGCTTTGATCCCGGACGATGTACATCTTAATATCCGGGGGCAGGTCATGCTCCATGATCTTTTCCAATTCTTTGTTGACCACGTCAATGACCTGCACCGTATTGGTACGGCTCTGCTTGCGGATAGCCAGCATCACGGAAGGAACCCCGTTGGTACGGGAATAGGACTCCGCGTCTTCCCAGTCGTCTTCCACGTCGGCAATTTCCGTGAGACGGATGGCCTTCCCGTCTTTGTTGGCCACAATGATCTGTTTAAAGTCGTCCACCGTATTCAGCTTGCCGATGGTACGCACGGTAATCGTATTGTTGTTATCCCGGACCTTGCCGCCAGGCGTGTTGATGTTAGCATTGTTTACCTTGGTCAGTACCGTCTGGAAAGAAATACCGTACTGCTTCAGCTTTTCTGATTTCACGTGAACCTTGATTGCACGGTCCGCGGCGCCGTACACCGATACATCGGCCACGCCTTCCAACATCTGCAGTCCGTCAATGACCACGTCGTTCAGAATGCGGCGGACTTCTCCCGGGCTCCGCTTATCAGACGAAAAAGCATAGGTCGCAATCGCCTGAGAAGCCATGTCAAACCGCTGTACTACCGGTTCATCAATGTCATCCGGCAGGCGGCGGCGCACACCCGCAACTTTTTCACGAACCTCACTGGCCATCTGGCGGGGATCCGTACCGATTTCAAATTCCAGCACCGTCTGGGAATATCCTTCCCGGATGGTAGAGGTGATCGTCTTAATACCCGAAACCTGGCTGACGCGGTTCTCAATGGGTTTGGTAACCAGGGTTTCCATCTCTTCCGGCGCCGTGCCTTCATAGGTTACCGTAACACCTACCATGGGCAGGTCCACGTCCGGATACAGGTCTACGCCCAGTCCCGGATAGGAACGGATACCGAAGACGATCAGCACCAGTATGAACATGGTGGTAAAGACAGGCCGTCTTATAAATGTTTCAATCATTCTTTATCCGTACCCTTCTCTGAAACCTTTACACTGACGCCTTCGTTCAGGCCGCCGGTGATCACATAATCCTTCTCAGAGATACCGTTCAGCACTTCCACCAAGTTCTCCCCGATGTAGCCGGTCGTCAGTATCTTTCGCACCGCCTTACCGTCCTCGATGACGTAACAGGTACGCTGGTCGTCACGCATAGAGATGGCCGTCATGGGAATGGTCAGCACGTTCTCCTTGGGTATGGCCGTGATGAGAGCCTCTGCATACATGCCGCCCCGGAGCCGGTTGTCCCGGTTATCCACCACCACTTCCGCTTCAAAGGTACGGGACGGTTTCACCGCCACCGGACTGATCCGAACGATGTAGCCATCCACATTCTTGTTTTCTCCGCTCATTGAGGGAATGGTGAATTCCACTTTACCGCCTACCGCCACGCTGTTCACATATCCTTCCGGAATATCAATCTTGGCGGACAGCGTGGAAATATCCGCAATATTGAAAAGGGCCGTACCCACTTTGGCATAATACCCTTCCTGGAAATACCGTTTCTGGATTACGCCGGCCCGGGGCGTGGTCACCGTTGTGCCGCCCAGATCCGATTCCGCCGCAGTCAGAACGCCTTTTGCCGCATCCAACTTGCCTCTGGCGTTTTCCAGGGCAAAACTCATATTGTCCAGGGCTTCTTTGGACACTGCCATAATTGGTCTTGGCGTCCAGGTAAGCTCCTCTGGCATTCATCAGCTTCGCCGCCGTATCCACCTGCTCCAGCACCACCAGGGCCTGGCCGGCATTCACAGCCTGACCTTCCTCTACCAGCACCTTCTCAACACGGCCGTCAACCTTTGCGGCCACATCAGCCTGCCAGATTGGATCCAGGGAACCGGAGAAACGGAACTTCGGCACGATGGTCTGCCGTTTCGGATACGCGGCCATAATGACGGCCGTGCGTCCCTGACTGCTCTTTTTTGCCTGCTCATTCCGGGCCATAATATTCGATATAACACGGAATGCCACGACTCCCAAAATGATGACTACCCCAATGATGAGAATTCGTAGTCTCTTGTCCTGAAAATTCATGATGACGCCTGCTTTCTTCACCCTGCCAGCTGTGTTTCACGCTGCATTTATTTTTTGCAATAATGTACACAAACTCTGCCGCTGACAGACAGCGCAGCCTCTCTCCCGGTTCCGGGGATGACGCTGTCCGTTTCTTTTTCACCGGACTTGCGGATCCGCAACATATTTATTCGTGTACAGGGTCCCTGGGTCTCTATGTCACTAAAAAAACGAATCAAATCCTGCCAGGTTCCATAAAACTCTGCTTCCCACTGAAACACGCCCATGTTGTTCCCTGTTTTGGTTTTGTCAGAAGCAGAAGAACCATTCCCTATCTGTTTACATCGTTGAACCGTTATGCCATGCAGACCGGCCAGACGGTAAATCCGCTGCACTTCTTCCTCTGGATTTATGTGTTCCGGCACCTGTTCCTGCAGCGCTTGCAGAACATCCTGCTGTTCCGCCGTCCTTTGCTCATCGGTTTGCTTTTTCGCAAACTCACGATACAGAACAAGCTCCTTTTGCCTGAAATTTGTCTGCTCAGCCATCTGGCGCACACAATTCTCCAACGGACCGGCAATTCCCGTTACCGTACCGGTCAAGAGAATCACGGAAAGCAACAGCCAACAGGCATTTTTGCTGTTTTCAGTCATACTCTTCGTAAGAGAAAACAATTTTTGAGTTTTCATCAGAGACAACAGCGGTTGTTTCATGGCCTTGCCTCCTTCCGTTCCGAAGCAAGTTCCGCCAGCAAAACAAAGGAAACGACTTGTTTGCTGTTATCCCCTCTGCTATTTATAACCATTCGTTTGGTTCCGCTATCCACAAGCCGAACCTTGGAAAATAACCCGGACTGTTCCAGATTTTCCAGAAACTCCGAAACCCGGGCCAGCTTTATCGCGCAACCTTTCAATTCCAGACAGCCTGCCGGTGCGTGTTTCTGTTGCAATTCTTCCAGCCAGCACCCCTCCGGAATCGTACTTCCTATCGCACGAAGCACCGGAGCCCACACCGGTTCCGTCTGGTTGATGCGCTGCAGCTTCTCCTGATACTGCCGGATTTGATACTCTGCTTTTTTACTGTCCGCATATGCGGATTTAACAGACTGATACGGAGCAAGCTGCCACTCCGCTTCCAGCCAGGCACTTCTCGTCCGCTGCCAGCTGATACCGCCCTGCACTGCCAAAGCCACTGACAGGAGAAGGCACACTACCGTCGCTGTCTGATACCCCCGCTTCACTATCACTTCTTTCCCAGAAGCGACCGGAAGCAGATTTATCTGCAGCATAGCCTTTCCCGGTTCCATTGCGGTAATGCCTTCAAGCTTCGTCCGTAAAAAACCTGCCAACTGCTGCAACGTTTCAATTTTTTCCAACGATATTGCTACCAGCAAAAATGTCTGTAACGCGGCATCCTCTGTTTCCTGCCACTTTGCAGAAAAATCTGCAGCAACGGATACCTGATAATTCTGAATGATTCCATAATCCTTCGAATGCGGCTCAGTCGTCAGGACCGCGTGGTAAGTACCCGGCTCAAAAGGAACATACTGACTTCCTTCCCAACGAACCCAGTTCTGTTGTTCCTGCGCTGTCATAACAGGAAGTTTGACAGTCTGCAGATAAACCTGCCCAAAATCCAGCACAATCCTGCATCGCCTGATACGAATCTTTTCTTCCTGCAAAATTGCCAGCAACCAGCCAGCCATTTCTTCTGTGTGGTTCAGATAATTGTAATCCTGAAACGTTTTGGGAAACTCATACTTCACAGAGTTTTTTCCCTGACAAATCGTAACAGAATCTCCCGTGATCATCAGTGTGACCAGTTCTCCAAAAAGAATATCATTAAAATGTTTTATGATTTTCATCCTGATACAGCCTCCGTTCACAAAAACAAAGACCAGTACCAGTCAAGGATACGGGAAGAAAAGAAGAAACTCAGGACAGCCCCGGCACAAAGACAGGGACCGAAGGGAAGCCTGGTTTTCCGGTCCGCTTTATGCATGACACAAAGAAATAACGCAACCGCCCCGCCCAGAAAGAAAGCCAGGTACAGATTGACCACTATGCCCGGAAAACCGGTCCAGATTCCCAGAACGCCGGCAAATTTAACATCGCCCAGCCCCATTCCGCCCCGGCTCATAATATAAATCAGTCCAAGAAGACCGCTACCGGTCACGGCGCCCAACAGAGACTCGCTCCAAGTATTGCCGAAGATTCCGGTATATATTAGTCCGGCGGACAGTAACAAAATCAGAACTTCGTCCAGAATAATCTTCCGCCTGAAATCAATGTAAGCCACTGTTAACAGGCCGAAAATAAATAACAAAACTAAAAAATAACTTAACATGTTCATTTTCACGGAAACTCCTTTGACAAGAAATATTTCATTCCTGAACATTGCCGTGAAAAGAATATCTGGCTCCGTGCGAAACCGTTGCCGTTTTTTTTGCGGCAAACTGGCATACGCATACATAGTAATTATATCACTGAATTAGCAATAGTGTATAGATTCATTTTCAATAAGAGGACAATTTTACCAAATATTTCACAAAAAAACGTGGCAACCCATATAAGTTGCCACGTAATGCGTTACAAATACGTTTTACTTTTTATAAACCGGTTCCCAGAAAACTTCCTGTACAACGTTTATCGTTCGTCAGCATTCCAGTTTTCCGATTCCTATACAAACTTTTACTGAACGTGACCGGTGCAAGTCTTCCGGTTCTTTTATATCATCCTGATTCAAATTACCAATCCAGATCTTCCGCTTCCTGACGGCCTCTGCCGGTTAAGGAATCCAACAGGATACGCTGTTCGATGTGAGCCGCCAGTTTCTTTGTGAACTTAACGGTATCCGGGTTGACGGACATGCTGTCGATACCGCTCTTGATCAGGAATTCGCAGAATTCCGGATATACGGACGGAGCCTGGCCGCAGATGGAAACCGTCTTGCCGGCTTTGTGAGCCACTTCAATCAGATGACGGACCGCACGGCGGACTGCCAGATTGCGTTCGTCATAAATGTGGGAGACGGTATCGTTATCACGGTCACAGCCCAGGATCAGCATGGTCAGGTCATTGGAACCGATGGAATACCCGTCCACAAATTCATTGAACTGATCCGCCAGAATAATGTTGGACGGAATCTCAGCCATCAGCCAGACCTTAAAGTCTTTGCCCCGGGCCAGCCCCTGTTCTGCCATAATGCCGGTAACCTTGCGGGCTTCGTCAATATTGCGGCAGAACGGAATCATCACGTTCAGGTTCTTCAGGCCAAACTCTTCGCGAACTTTCCGCACAGCCTGGCATTCCAGTTTAAATGCTTCAATATATTTCGGATCATAGTAACGGGATGCGCCGCGCCAGCCTAACAACGCAGACGGTTCATAAGGTTCAAACTCGTCGCCGCCTTTCAGGTCGCGGTACTCGCTGGATTTGAAATCACTGAAACGCAGGGTTACCGGGCGGGGAGCCATAGCCTGGCACACCTGGCGAATTCCTTCGGCCAGCTGATTCACCACTTTTTCCGGATGACCGGTCTTGATCAGATACAGCGGATGTTCATGGATGTAAGTCGTCCAGATAAATTCTTCACGCATCAGGCCGATGCCGTCGCAAGGCAGGGACGCATATTTTTCCGCCAGTTCCGGATCGCCCAGGTTCATATAAATCTTGGTGCCGGTGGGCGGGAAGAATTCCGCCGTTACGGTTGCGCCGGCAACAGCAGGCGCCCCGGCAGCCGGTTTTGCCTCTTCCAGGATACCTTCATATACAACGCCGTGGGTCGCGTCAACGGTAATATCCGCACCGTTCGCAATAGAAGCCGTAGCAGCAGCGCCCCGGCTCTTGCAGCCAACAATACAGGGAATCCCCAGTTCGCGGCTGACAATGGAAGCGTGGATCCAGAATGACATGCGCTTTGCCGGAAACCTGTCCGGGACTTGCCGGCGCACCCTTTACGATAACTTTCCTGTCCGTAGTAACCGCTCCCTTCTCTTCTGTTTTGGCAGTTTCTTTTGCTTTACGGCGGCTCCATACGGTTTCCGGACGGGCCTGCAGGATCCAGATCTTGCCGTCCCGTTCGTCAATGCCCCATTCCATATCCATATAGCAACCATAATGTTTTTCAATCTTGATTGCGTAGCCGGCCAGTTCTTTGATTTGTTCGTCCGTCAGCTTCTGACCTTCCCCTTCCGCTTTCGGTACGGGAACTTCTTCCACGTCTCCGCCGGGTTTGCGGATCAGTTTGACTTCCTGAGGATTTACCGTTTTTTCCAGAATTTCCAGTTTATCTTTGGAAACCAGATAATCATCCGGGGTCACAGTGCCCTGAACCACATATTCGCCAAGGCCATAAGCACCTTCGATCAAAACGTTCTTATCATCGCCGTCCGCTACGTTTACCGTGAACATAACGCCGGCCGCTTTCGAGTACACCATCATCTGGATAACCGCAGACAGCGCAACGTCCAAATGGTCGAAGCCCTGTTTTTCACGATAATACACCGCGCGGTCGGTAAAGCAGGATGCGTAGCATTCTTTTACCTTCTGGATAATCATCTTGGCGCCCTGCACATTCAGGTAGGTATCCTGCTGGCCTGCAAAACTGGCGTCGGGCAGATCTTCCGCAGTCGCGCTGGACCGTACGGCTACGTAAGGATCTTTTTCGCCGACTTTCTTCCCCAGTTCTTTATACGCTTTGGTGATAGCCGCCTGCAGATCTTTGGGCATCTCTTCGTCCATGATGGCCTTGCGCAGTTTAGCGCTGATATCCCGCAGCTGCGCCGTATTCTCCACGTCCGTAATCTGTCCGATCAGCGCGGCCATTTTTTCTTTCAGGCCGGTCGCCTCAATAAAGTAACGATACGCATAAGCAGTGGTCGCATATCCGTAAGGCACGGGAACGTCCGTCTTCGCCGTCATTTCTCCCAGCGAAGAAGATTTTCCGCCGACAATTGCCACATCCTTGCGTTCCATCTGCTCAAACCACAACAAATACTCTTTTTCTTTCTCCATAGTCCCTGCTCCTTTTTTAAAAATTTATGGTACACACAAAAAGAAATTATTTCCCTATAGTATATACTATACCACGCTTTCTGTAGTTATTCAAGGAAGATTCTGTGAAATTTTGCTTGTGAGAACTTCCCCAATCTTCCTGAAAGCGTCCTCTGTTATAAAGTCATCCTCTGTAATAAAAAACAAAAGCGCCGGCATCCTCCCTTCCCCGCAAAAAAACGACGGGGAACCCTGGGATAACAGCCGGCGCTGTCTTTCATTAATTATTACTTTTTTTACGTACAGAATTTCTTCGTATGCATATTGCCAGATGAATTGTGTAACTGACGGAATCCATTGTCCCAAATGCAGTCACGGACTTACATTACCAGTTTGGACAAGTCCCCTACACAGTTGACCAGGTCTTTTACCAGACACAAGAGGGACAGACGGTTATTCTTAACATCTTCGTCTTTATCCATGACCATCACATCGTCAAAGAATTTGTTTACCGGCGCGTTCAGCTCACTCAAAATGTTCAGGGCCTTTGCATAATCACAGCGGACCGTCAGCGGGATCATATCGGTATCCAGCTTCCTGACCACAGCATACAGAGCCTTCTCCGCCTCTACCTTAAACAGGCTTTCATTCACAGGCAAAACAGTTTCCGCCTTGCTGCTGAGATTGTTCACACGAGTTGCAGCCTGAATCATATCCGCAGCTTTGTCCCCTGCGACATATTCATTCAGCGCCTGCGCGCGCAGATACAAATCGTACAGATCGTTGTTGCGTTCATCCGCCAGCACGGCATCAATCACATCATACCGGATCTTCTGTTCCAGCAGCAGATTGCGGAACCGCAGCCGGATAAACTCGATGATCTGCGTTGCCAGCTCTTTCACATCTTCCATCGGAACTTTCAGCAGCAGAATGGAAGCCCCCACAACCTTGGCCATGTCCATATGCTTCTGGCTGTCCAGCAGGATATTGATAATGCCCAGAGCCTGACGGCGCAGCTTCAGT
Source organism: uncultured Selenomonadales bacterium (assembly GCA_900315925.1). Classification (GTDB taxonomy): domain Bacteria; phylum Bacillota; class Negativicutes; order Acidaminococcales; family Acidaminococcaceae; genus Succiniclasticum. Next base: position 8,261 of record ONAV01000015.1, read on the forward strand.
CTTCGGCAGGATATCACCCGCAAACCGGGGCAGGTACTGCTCAAAGATACCTTCGCAGACATCCGCTTTTTCTCCGTCCAGACGGGCATACTCCCGGCCCATGACGCCCTGCAGTTCGGTAAATTCCGTAACCATGCCGGTAACCAGGTCGCACTTGCTCAGTCTGGCCGCGCGCTTCAGATCGTCCAGCGGCACACGGCTCTGCTGTCCGAAATGAATCATCTCCACAAGCTTCTCCAGACGCTGGCTCTTATCGTACATATTGCCCAGACCTTCCTGGAAGACAACGGTCTTGATTTTTTCTTCATAGGCTTCCAGTTTCTGTTTCCGGTCTTCGTTAAAGAAGAATTCAGCATCACTGAGACGGGCCCGCAGCACCCGTTCATTACCGTGGGTCACATTCTCCAGAAACGCCTTGCCGCCATTACGTACGGCAATAAATTTGTTCAGCAGTTTACCGTCTTTGCCACGCACCGGGAAATAGCGCTGATGATCGCGCATGGGCGTGATGATGGCCGCTTCCGGCAGCGCCAGATATTTCTCTTCAAATTTTCCGCACAACGGCGTGGGATACTCTACCAGATAATTGACTTCTTCCAGCAGATCCGCCGCAATTTCAATCTCGCCGCCTTCTTCCCGGGCAAGTTCGGTAATCTGCTGTCGGATCATCTCCCGGCGTTTATCCTGATCTGCGATGACAAAATTCTCTTCCAAAATTTTTTCATAGTCATCCGCCACCGGAATTTCAATTTTCTTGTTGCTCAGGAAACGATGGCCCATGGTGTAACGGTCAGACTGGATATCCGTAATGGAAACAGGAACGATTTCCGTACCAAACAGCGCTACCAGCCAGTGAATGGGGCGCAGGAAACGGAAATCGAAATCCGCCCAGCGCATATGGTTGGGGAACGGAATATTGGTCAGGATCTCCTGCAACACATGCGGTAACAGTTCCGCCGTTGCCCGGCCCTGTATGTGCTTCACAGCATAAATATAATTATCCTTTACAACTAGGTCCTTCACATCTACACCTTTGCCCCGGGCAAACCCCTGGGCTGCTTTGGTCGGCTCACCGTCTTTAAAGGCAATGTTCACGGCCGGGCCCTTAAATTCTTCCGTGCTGTCCGCCTGGGTCTCTTCCACTCCGCTGACCAACACAGCCAGACGGCGGGGCGTTCCCAGTACGGTTACATCGGCAAAGGGCACCCGGGCGTCCTGTAACTTTTTCAGCGCCAGGGTTTTTAAATCTTTTAAAATGTTCGGCATATAATTGGCCGGCAGTTCTTCCGTTCCGATTTCAAACAATAACTTCTTCATTATTTGTTTCCTCCCTTCAGCAGCGGGAAGCCCATCTTTTCCCTTTGCTCCACATACGCTTTGGCACACAGACGGGCCAGCCGGCGAACACGACCGATATACGCGGCCCGCTCGCTGACGCTGATGGCGCCCCGGCTGTCCAGCAGATTGAATGTGTGGGAGCACTTCAGAACATAATCATAAGCCGGACGGATGTTGCCTGTTTCCACGATCCGTTCCGTCATACACATTTTCCACGCCCTGGATGTACATGGCAATCCGTTCCAGGCCGTACGTAATTTCCACGGCAACCGGTTTGATATCCAGACTGCCGACCTGCTGGAAATAGGTAAACTGGGTGATTTCCATACCGTCCAGCCAGACTTCCCAGCCCAGACCCCAGGCGCCTAACGTGGGAGATTCCCAGTTGTCTTCTACGAAACGGATGTCGTGTTCTTCCGCTTTAAATCCTAACGCGGCCAGACTCTGCAGATACAGGTCCTGAATGTTGGCCGGAGACGGTTTGATAATGACCTGATACTGATGATGCTGGAACAGGCGATTGGGGTTGTCGCCGTAGCGTCCGTCCGCCGGGCGGCGGGAGGGTTCCACATACGCCACACGCCAGGGTTCCGGTCCCAAGACCCGCAAAAATGTCAACGGGTTCATGGTGCCTGCGCCTTTTTCCATGTCATAGGGCTGAGCCAGAATACAGTCCTGCTCAGACCAGAACTTTTGCAGTGTTAAAACCATTTGCTGAAAATCCATTTTTTCCTCCTTGATTATGTTACAAAGCGGGTTTGTTTATCCTGCCGCGATTATTTTGCCTGGCGCGCCGCCTGCTGCAAATAAAAAACCGTCCTTGCAACAAATACTTGTTACAGGGACGGAGTATCTCCGCGGTTCCACCCTGCTTGATCACAAAAACGTGACCCGCCTCAATGGTTATTTAATTTCGCTCAAAGCTGCCTTCTTCCGCCGGTTGCCGGCTTACACTGTCCCGGCTCGCTTTGGTGGCGGAATACTTGGTCTTGTCATCGCTACGCATTATTATATGTAGTCCGTGCAGGTTTGTCAAATGATTTATGAATTTCCGGTGGGAAACGAAGCTCCGGTTATGTTGTAAAAAAGGCAGCGGCGGGAATGAACCAGCAAACACATTCCCGTTTGTTATTTTCCTCCCGCAATCTGCCGCAGGAACTCCAGGCTTCGGATCGGCTGCTCCGTCTGATATACCAGGTACCGGTGCAAAATCTGTTCCAGTTCCATCAGCGCCCCGCCTTTTACAGAAAAATGCCCCGGCTCCGCCAGGTCCAGCATACGAAGCTGCTGCCACAACCTGCGAGCGTCTTCCTGAAAAGATTGCAGGCCCTGGGATTTTCCGGTACCGCACGATGCACAAACAAAGCCGCCCTGCATCTCACTGAACCAGCCGTCCCCTTCCGCCGGGCGGCTGCACTGCACACACACTTCATACACGGGACCGATGCCACAATGATCCAGTAACTGGATCAGATAAGCCATGGCTGCCACGCGCGGATTTCGCTTTACCAGCAACTGCAGCGCACGCCGCAGTAATAGATACAACGATTCCGAAGGTTCGCCCTGTTCCGTCAGGCGTTCCGTCATCTCGGCCATAAGAAACCCGTAGGCCATTTGTTCCAGCTCCATCTGCGGCATGGGTGCGGCAAGCTGACAGCTTTTCAGCTTATCCACGCGAGTGCCCGGATACAATTCCGCTTCCAGACAGGCAAAGGGCTGCAGCAAACGGCCCGACACACTTTTCGGATACCGGGCCCCATAGGCCATAAACACAATTTTCCCATGGTCCCGGGAAAAACAAACTGCTTTCTTGTCCGCCGTCTGCCAGTTATTTACTTGTAAGAGTACAATCTCATCCTTATAACTTTCCATACCCTGTGACCGACCGAGCGCTTCTGATTCCGTTTCTGTCTCTTCCTGTTCTGTACGGCAGCACTTGTTCCATTTCCGCCTTCACTTATTCTGTACGACAGCGCCTGCTTCGTTTCCGCCTTTACCATTCTGCCAGACAACGTCTATTCCGTTTCCGTTTTTTCCGCCTTGACCCGTTCAATCCGGAACTGATCCATTTTCAATACAGTAAACGTCCAGTTTTTCCATTCGACCTCGTCGCCCTCTTCCGGCTTCCGTCCCAACCGGCTGAATATATAACCGCCCAACGTGTCTTCTTCATCTTCCTCATCAAACGACAGCTTCAGCACTTCGCCCACGTCGTCCAGCGGCATTTCTCCGTCAATATCGTAACTCCCGTTGGCCAGGGGCAGAATATCCGGAAGTTCCGCCGGCTCATATTCATCGCTCATATCACCCACGATTTCTTCCAGCAGATCTTCCAGGGTGACCAGGCCGACGGTTCCTCCATATTCATCCACAACCACCGCCAGGTGAACCCGCTGCTTCTGCATCGTCTGCAACACCCGCAGCGCATTCATCCCCTCCGGCACCCGAATCGTTTTCCGCAACAGGGAACGGATATCAAAGTCCTCCGACAAATCCGCATTCAGAAGATCCCGCACATGGAAAATTCCCAGAATATGGTCCTTGTCCTCTTCACAAACGGGGAAACGGGTATGGTGCGTGGTCCGAATCAGTTCCCGTATCTCTTCCAGCGTGTCGTCCACAAACACGCACATCATATCCTGACGGGGCACCATCACTTCCCGGGCCATCGTGTCGTTAAATTCAAACACGTTGTCGATCAGCACCCGTTCCGCGCTGTCCAGTTCCCCTTCCTTTTCACTGGCGCTGACGATTTGCCGCAACTCTTCTTCACTGCGGGAAATGTCTTCGTCCGGGGTATAGGTCACGCCAAAAAGTTTTGCAATCCCTTTGGCGATCCAAAAGGCGATGCCCACCAGCGGACAGGTCAGCAGATACACCACACGCAACGGGGTCACCAGATGCACGATGATTTCTTCCACCTTGTCCCACACAATGATGCGTGGCACCAGCTCCCCGATTACCACGTGCAGCAACACCAAAATCAGAAACGCGCAAAGCAGGCTGAGGGATAACGCGGTATCCGGCAGCCAGGAAACCGCCTGAGCCGTTGCAGTCATCCAGGAATGCACACCGGGCAGCCCCAGCATCCACTCTGCCAGCAGCGGCCCGCCGTACCAGCCCAGCAACAGCGAAATACAGGTGATGCCAATCTGCAGGGCACTGATATACTGATTTTTCCGATCATAAATATGCAGCAGCGTCTCCGCGCCGGACACGCCGTCCTCCTGCATTTCCTGCAGCTGTGCGCGCCGGATTCGCGCCAGCGACGTTTCCGCCGCCACCAACAGCGCATTGAACAAAATCAGAAACAGGATCAACATGTTACGGTTCCTTATACCCCAATTCTTTCAGCATTTTGGATTTATTCCGCCAATCCGCCTGCACCTTTACCCACAAATCCAGAAAAACGCCGCAGCCGGTCAGGTTCTCAATATCCTGCCGGGCTTCCTGCCCGATTTTTTTCAGCAGGCCGCCCTTGGCCCCGATGACGATCCCTTTCTGGGATTCCCGTTCCACAAAAATTGTAGCCCGGATAAAAATATTACCGTTCGAACGTTCCTTGAATTCGTCCACTTCCACCGCAATGGCATGGGGCACTTCATCATGAGTATTCCGCAGCACTTTTTCCCGGATCATTTCCGCCGCAATCACCCGCATGGGCTGATCGGTCAGTTCGTCTTCCGGGAACAGGCTGGGGCCTTCCGGCAGCCGGCAGACGATTTCTTCCTGCAGTTCCGCAAAGCCTTCCTTCTCCAACGCGCTGACCGGAACCACGGCATCAAAATTCAAATCATCCCGGTAACTGCTCATGATCTCCAACAGCTTGCTCTTGTCTTCCAACTTGTCGATTTTGTTAATCACCAACAGCACCGGCGTTTTCACCCGCTTCAGATGTTCAATGATAAACCGTTCGCCGGCTCCTTTTTTCTCGCAGGCATCCACCACGAACAAAATCACATCCACCTGGTTCAACGCACCGATGGCTGCCTGGTTCATATACTCACCCAGTTTATGCAACGGCTTGTGTACGCCGGGCGTATCAAGAAACATGATCTGGGCATGGTCGGCGGAAAAAATTCCCATGATCTTATTCCGCGTCGTCTGGGGCCGGTCGCTCATGATTGAAATCTTTTCCCCGATCATCCCGTTCATCAAAGTAGATTTGCCCACGTTCGGCCGCCCTACCAGGGCAGCAAAGCCTGTACGATGTTTGTTCTCAACCATACAAATTCCTCAATCCTCTTACAAAATTTTAAGTAGTTCCGTTACGCAAAGTCTGCAACTTAAAGCTGAATGGCAGTAGCTCAAACGGTTACGCAAAATCCGCCGCCTTAAAACTGAACGGAAGCAGCTCATCCAGCGTCACCGTCCGCATATCGCCGCGCACGTTTGCCATGACGATTACGGGAATCTCAAACTCCGCCATCACCTGACGGCAGGCGCCACAGGGCGAAGTTACGTCTTCTGTATCAGCCGCCACCAGCAGCATGGTAATTTCTCCCGGACGCACGCCGGCCGCCGCCGCATTGAACATGGCCACCCGCTCCGCGCACACCGTCAAGCCGAAAGAAGAATTCTCCACGTTGCAGCCGGTAAAAATGTCGCCGGACTTTGTCAACAGCGCCGCGCCCACCTTAAACTTGGAGAAAGGAACGTACGCGTTTTCCCGGGTCTTCAGTGCTTTCTTATATAATTTTTGAATCGCTTTGTCTGTCTCTTTTTCTTTCTTGCGGCCCATCACGTTCCCCCCTTCCTTACTATTTTTACTCTGCACTTTCTTCTTTTCTATTTCCGTTTTCGGTTTATCAGTCGAAATTTCTTTCCGCTTTTCGATTTCTGCAGGTTTTTTCGTTTGCTTTTCCGCTTTCCCTTTTCCGTTTTTCGTTTTCTTTTCTGTTTTCATTTTCGCAGGCTTTTCCGTTTTCTTTTCCTGCACCGCATCCACCACGGCCACCGCAAAATGATCCGGATCCGCTTTTCCTGCGCTCCGGTCCAGATCCGCCTGACTCAGGTGAATCAGCTGCAGCGCCTTTTCTTCCTCCTGCCGCATCACCGCTTTGTCCGCCTTGTTCATGTGGTCATAGCCCAGCAGATGCAGCAGACTGTGCACACCCAGATACACCAGTTCCCGGTTCAGACCGTGACCGTACTCCTCGCCCTGCCGCACAGCCGTTTCCGCCGAAATAATAATATCCCCCAGCAGATGCGTATTCGGCCCGCCAAACTCCTGCGGTTCCTCCGCTTCATCCAGCGCAAAGGACAACACATCTGTCGGCCGGTCAATGCCCCGATAATCCTTGTTCAATACGTGAATGACTTCATCACTCACCAGTGACACGCTGACTTCGGTTTCCGCAGACAGCTTGTGCAGTTTTGCCACCGCCTGCAGCCCCTTTTTCAGCAACGCAACGGCTTCCTTCGGGACCTTTACCTCATCCTGGTCATCGCTGAAAATAATCTTCATGCTGTCTCGTATCCTCCCCTTATCAAAACGGAAATCGGATGTTTCCTTTTCCCGGGGTTTCCGGGCAATTCACTCCGCTTCTTCGGCCTTTTTACTCTGTCGCCTTCTTTTCGTCCGGTTTCAGTTCAAACTGTTCGTAGGCCTTGATGATGGCGCCCACAATTTCATGCCGCACCACATCTTTTTCATCAAAATAATTAATGCTGATTCCGGGTACGTCCTTCAACACTTTGGCCGCATGGACCAGCCCGCTTTTCCTTCCAATGGGAAGATCAACCTGTGTAACGTCGCCGGTTACCACCATGTGAGACCCGAACCCGAAGCGGGTCAGGATCATTTTCATCTGCTCCGGCGTGGTGTTCTGCGCTTCATCCAGAATGATGAACGAACCGTTCAGGGTACGCCCCCGCATGTACGCCAGCGGCGCCACTTCAATGGTACCCCGTTCCAGATATTTCTGCGCTGTATCGCTGCCCAGCATATCAAACAGCGCATCATACAGCGGACGCAGGTACGGATCCACCTTTTCCTGCAGATCTCCCGGCAAAAAGCCCAGCTTTTCCCCGGCCTCCACGGCCGGACGTGTCAGGATGATCCGCTCCACTTCCCGTTTCTTCAGCGCTGTAACCGCCATGGCCACAGCCAGATACGTCTTCCCCGTGCCGGCGGGACCGATGCCGAAGGTGATGAAATTATTTTTGATGGCGCGGACATAATTCCACTGCCCCAGCGTTTTGGCCTTGATCTGATGGCCCCGCCAGGTGACGATCAGCGTTTCCGCATACATATTGTGCAGCTTGGCCACCGCGCCACCCTGCACCATATAAATGCTATAACGCACATCATGGCTGGTAATCGGAAGCCCCTGCCGGTACAGGAACAGCAATTCCTTAAACAGCTGTTCCAGTTTCTGATTTTCCTCTTCACTGCCACTGAAAATAATCTTGTTGCCCCGGGCCATGACCGTCGCGTCAAAGCTGGCGTCGATCAGCCGCAAAAATTCATCATTCCTCCCCAGGATGCCGACCATCTCCTGCTGGTCGTTGATTTCAATTACATGTTCGTCCGATAAAAAAGACAATATTGCTTAACCCCTTTCACCGCGTTTCCGTGGTTTTTCTTCTTCGTTCTCCCCGCAGACTTCCCTGCGGTTCACCGCTTCGGCTTTTTCCTCACCGGTTTCCTATCTTTGGTTCTTTCCTCGCAGTTTTTCCTGCTTCGGTTTATTTCTTCACCGGTTTACTTGCGGTTTCATTTACTTCGCCGCGTCCCCTTCCAGGATAGTGACCTTCTTTATCACAACCGGAACCACCGGCTTATCAATGGCGTCTGTTTTGGTATGCCCGATTTTCTGCACCACGTCCATGCCGTCGCTGACGCGCCCGAATACCGCATGATGATTATCCAGCCAGGGCGTTGCTTTCAACGTTATAAAGAACTGGCTGCCGCCGGTATTGGGACCCGCATTGGCCATGGACAGGATCCCCGGTCCGTTGTGACGGAGCTTCGAATTGAATTCATCTTTAATTGTATAACCCGGACCTCCGGTTCCATTTCCGTTGGGACAGCCGCCCTGAATCATAAAGTCATCGATCACACGGTGAAAAATCAGATTGTCATAAAATCCTTTATTGGCCAGCTTAATGAAATTGGCCGTGGTCACTGGCGCCAGTTTTGTTTCCAGCCGGCAGGTAAACGTACCCATGCTGGTTTCAAACACAGCCTTGGCCGGTTTCGGCTGCGGCTTATGCTCCGCTTCTTTCCCACAGGCGCTGAATGAAAAACAAACTACCATGCACATACATAACAATAAAATTTTACGCATCGAAAACCCTCCTTTATTCTCCGGCAACTTCGTTCCGGATATGTTTTCAAAAAAGCATTGGCAGCGTTCCGCAATTTCCTGCGAAAGCCGATTGCACAAAAATTTTCCGCGGCAAGTTTTCAAAATAAAACCCTCCGCATCTCACACTTCTTCATTATATATTATAAACAAAAAAGGCAGGCGTGAAAAGTGCCTGCCCAAATTATTCCCAAAAGGAAATCCAAAAAGAAAAAGGGATGGCTTCATCCCTTTTCCCTATGTAAATCAAACACATCACTGCAAAACTCTTAAACGAAAATTATTTTTCCCTTACAATATATAAAATGATTTGCAAAACGTTTTTACAAAAAATTTTCTTTGCATTTTATGCAAAACGTTTTTACAAAAACGATTCTGTTATTCCCCTGCTTTTTTATGCTGCAAGAACAGCCAGATGGTGCCCGCCAGCAGAATGGAAGTGTAGGCGCCGCTGCAGCATCCTACCAGCATGGCAAAGGAGAAATTATGAATCGTCTCGCCGCCGAACAGGAAGATCGCCACGATGGCAAACAAAGTGGTGATCGTCGTGTAAATGGTACGGGTCAGTGTAGACTTGATACTGTTGTCGATCATATCCGTTACCGTTTCGGTACGGCGATGCACCTTCAGGTTTTCACGGATGCGGTCAAAAATTACGATGGTGCCGTTGACCGAATACCCGACTACCGTCAGCAGCGCGGCTACGAAAGTGGAGTCAATTTCCAGCTGCAGCAGGGAGAACCAGCTCAGCGTAACCGACACGTCGATGATCAAAGCGATGATGGCCGCCAGCGCAAAATTCAGCTGGAACCGGATGGTAATATACAACACCATCAGCACCCAGGACAGGAAGATCGCGATGGCTGCCTGCTGGATCAATTCACCGCCGATGGTCGCGCCGACGTTTTCCACGCGGCGGATCTCAAACTTGCCCAGAGATTTTTCCATATCCTGCATCACGGTCGTGCGGTCATTATCCGCAATGACCGGCGTGCGGATCAGCACGCCCTGGGACGAAGTAGCCGCGGAATCGTTGCTTTCCAGCTGGATGATGGCGCCGCCCAAATTATGTTTGCCCAGCACTTCACGAACCTGGGCCACCTGCACCGCTTTTTCAAACTTCAAGTCCATGATGCTGCCGCCGGTAAAATCAATTCCCAGATTGAACCCGCGGAAAATCATGGAGCCGTACCCGATCATCAGACCGATGATCGTAATCGCAAAGAAAATTTTCCAGTTCCGTACAATAGAAAAGTTTTTCATTTTGCCACCTCCTCTGCTTTCGGAGTGGAGATGCCAAAAGCCGTGGGGCTCTTGGTGAAGTTAGCGTCAATGAGGAACTTCAGCAAAAATTTGGTAACCGTAACTGCCGAGAACATACTTAAAATAACACCGATGGACAGCGTGACGGCAAACCCTTTGATGGGGCCGGTGCCTAAATAGAACAGAACCGCGCAGGCCATCAGGGTGGTGATGTTCGAGTCAAGAATGGTCACCAGCGCCCGGCCGAACCCGTTGTCCATAGCCTTGCGCAACGTTTTGCCGGTTCGGATTTCTTCCTTAAACCGTTCAAAAATCAGCACGTTGGCGTCAACCGCCATACCGATGGACAGGATGATGCCCGCCATGCCCGGCAGGGTCAGTGTCGCGTTCAGGTACCGCATCACCAGTAACAGCAGCATGGTATACAGCAGCAGCGCGATGTCCGCCACAACGCCGCTGAGACGATAGAACAAAATCATAAACACAAACACGCCGGCCACACCAATCAGGAACGCCTTCTGGCTGGCTTCCTTGGAGTCCTGCCCCAGGGTCGGGCCCACGGTGCGGTTCTCGATGATTTCCAGTTTTACCGGCAACGAACCGCTACGCAGTAAAATTGCCAGATGTTGCGCTTCTTCCATGGAACGGTTACCGGTGATCTGGGCGCGGCCCCCGGTAATGGCTTCCTGCACCACCGGCGCGGTCAGCACTTCCCCGTCCAGAGTGATGGCGATCCGCTTGCCCACGTTGCGGGCCGTTACGTCCGCAAACTTCTGGCCGCCTTCATCGGAAAACTCCATGGATACCAGCGGCTGGTTTCCGTTGCCAACCACCGCCTTGGCGTCCTTCAGATCCGTACCGGTGAGTACCGTTTTGTTATTGGGATCCTTGAACTCCAGCATCGCGGTCTTGCCCAACATGTTGATGGCCTTTTCCGGATCCTTTACGCCCGGCAGTTCCACGATGATACGGTCGCGGCCCTGACGCTGAACCACCGGTTCCGTCAGACCCAGCGCATTTACACGACGTTCAATGATATGCGTCGCCCTATCCAGCGCGTCGTCATTCACTTTCAACTGCGGCGTATCCACAGCCTGCAGCACCACGTGGGTACCGCCCTGCAAATCCAGTCCCTGTTTAACCGAACTGGCCAGCGGCCGGATGTACATAACAAACCCACCCACAATGGCCAGCGCCACGATCAGGAACTTCCCTAACTCATTCCATCTCAAAATACTTTACCCCTTTCATCTGTTACCGTCGTAACAGTTTATCTCCACTGCAATTTGCATAAAGTAACACCTGCAGCCATAAACTTTTTCAAAAACAATCGCCCGCCGTCACAATGCTTCACGCACCGGCACAGCGGATCCATTTTGTTTCCGTGACCAACGCATCCATCGTTTGGTCGTGCGTTTCCGTGGGAATATTTTTCCGCAACAGTTTGTCGCATGTCACGCCCAGGCGAAAGCCTTTCGTCTCTTCCAAAAACCGATCGTAAAACCCGGCGCCCCGACCCATGCGGCCGCCCATTTCCGAAAACCCGGCTCCCGGCACCAAAATCAATTCCAACGCTTCCGGCGAAATCAGTTCCACCGGTTCCGGCGCCGTCCGGATCCCGTACCGGTCCAAGGGCAGATTTTCCAATGAAACCAGCCGCGCGGCTTTCATCTCCGTCCGCGAAATGATACACGGCACCGCCACCATTTTTCCCAAACGCAGCGCCGCTTCCAGCACCGCATCCACGGAAATCTCCTTGTGAAACGAAAGATAACCGAACACCACCGCCGCCTCTTGGAACTCACGGCTTTGCAGCACCCGTTCACAAACCGCCCGGCTTGCCTCCGCCACATAGCGTTCCGAAAGCCCGACAGCCGTCTCTTTCAACTCACGCCGCACCCGGCACTTTTCTTCTGTTAGCGAATACGTTTCCATCAGGCATCCAGCGTTTCGGGCTGCGGCTGCGCATCTGCACCGGCATCCTGAAACCCGCTGATGGCGGTTCTGGCAAACTCGATCTCCACGCCTTCCGCGAGACGAACCTTCACCTTCACGGGACCCACCTTGGTCAGCGTGCCATACATGCCGCCAATGGTGATGATCTTATCACCGCGCTTCAGCGAATCCAACATCTCTTTCCGTCTCTTCTGCTCCTGCTTCTGCGGACGCCACAGCATAAAATAAAAAATGCCCGCCATCAATATAAACGGCAGAATGGCATTGGCCATGACCATCATATCGTTCATCCTGCACCTCCCGGCAATTCGTAACGTGGGTTGCGCATTTTACATGTGAACCACACAAAATTACATAATATTTTACCACATGCAACAGGGAGTTTCAACCTCTTTCCCTAATATAGTATGCAGTAATTTGCAAAACTTTTCCGCGATACAACAATATTCCGTAATTGCCAAAACTTTTTCGCAGCACAACAAAACAGCCGCAGAAATTTCCACGGCTGTTGCCAATCAAACATTACTGATCAAATATTGCCAAGCAAACTGTACCGCTGAAAGAAACCACCAACGCAGCCGCCAGACCGGCCGTTTTTTTCAACAAGTTCTTATGCAACAAAATCTCCATCCTTTTATATTGATAGTTCGTTATTACTGTACCATGCTCAGCAGAATATGCTCCAACCTGAGACCGGAAGCCCGTTTTATCTTCTTCCCATTCTTAAATGCAATGGTCGTGGGAACCATTATAATACCAAACTGCTGGGCAAAGTCCGGGTATTCTTCAACATCCAGTTTACAAACTTTTATTTCCGGATGCTTATCCGCTATCGAATCCAGCTCTGCTTGCTGCATACGGCAGGGCTGATCCCACAAGGCAAAAAAAGTTACCAGCACAGGTCTGCCGCATTCCAGCACCTCTGCTTGAAAGTTATCCGGCGTAAGCGAAATGATATTTTCCTTAACTGATTCCATTTTATCCTGCCTTTCTCCTAAACTTTACACTTCCACCACGCTGCCGGACGAAATATAATGCAGCCTGTCCCCCATCTTCTGCTTCAAGAACTTATACTGCGCCACCCCGGTGCAGTGGCCCGTGTAATACACCGTGTCAAATCCGCAAAGCGTGTCCGCCGCTTCCGACAAAAACGCCTGCCCGGCTTCATCCAGACTTACTCCCATGAAATGAAACCCGCCGAACAGCACATCCGGGCGGAACCAGTTTGTGATATTGATAATGCCCTTATGGGAGCAGCCGCTGAACAGATAACGCCGCCCATCTTCCTCAATCAGCAGATACTGCTCGTGACGGAAATCCTCCGGAAGAAGAACGCCGTCCCGCTTCACCGTCATGCCGTTGGTCTCAAGGGAGCGGATGCGCTTTTCCCCGTTACAGGTGAACAGCGTGACGCCCTCCGCCAGCTGCCGCGTTCCGTCCGTCAATACGATGCGGTCCGAATTTCGCAGCGCCGGATCCACGCCGATATCTTTCCCCTCAATGTTAAAATGCTCTTCGAAAGCATCTTTCTGCACATATACCGGCGCTTTTTCATTGCGCTGCAAAAAACGCAGCAGCCCGCCGCTGTGATCATAATGCCCGTGAGACAGGATTGCGATATCCGCCGTTCCCAGATCCACGCCCAGCTTTTCCGCGTTATCCGCAAACGCTTCGGAAGAACCGGAGTCAAACAATATGTTTATCTTTTTTGTTTCAATAAAAAGGCTCAACCCATGTTCCGCGGCATACCGCTCCGCGCAGGCGGTGTTCTCCATCAGCGTCGTAACTTTCATGACTCAGCACAACCTCCAAATTATATCAGGTCAACCTACTTCCCTACTTTTTCCCCGTTCAGGATCACCACGTTCATGGGTTCCGCCTTCACATCCGCCCAAACGTTCGCCTGAATATACGGTTCCGATTTCAGATACTCCTCCAGCAGTTCCCGGGTGGCGAAATCGATCACCATCACAGAACCTTTCATCTTCCCGGCCTCGTCCAGGATTCCACCGGCGCAGAGAATTTTTCCTTTCAACCGGGACAGATTCTGCAGATGACGGGGCCGTACCTCCATCCGCTTCTCCAACATGTTCGGTCCATCATAGGCTGTAATTACAAACTGCATAGCGACATCCTCCTTTTTTATTATATCCGCTAACTTGCTGTTCCTTTGTATGTACAACAATAAATTTCAAATCTGCTTCGCCCATTCCCACGGCCCTTCATATTTTACGCTTTCGGTCGCAATTGTTGACGCAAATGTAAGAGCCGCTTTAAAATCAAGCTGCTTATGATAATAGGCAAAACAAAACGCACCGTGGAAAATATCCCCAGCCGCCAGGCTGTCCACACAGGGTACAGACGCTACAGGAACCTCGCCGTCATCCAGACGAATCGGCTTCTCTCCCCTTGTCATGGCCTTTTGTGCGCTCGCACATTCCTGAATGGAAAAAATGTCACGACCCGCAGGATCCCTGAACTCTTCGGAAGAAATGACAACACTTGCTTTTTGAAGAAACGCAAGAGTCTCTCCCTTCCAGGAACCCGCATCCACTACAATTTCACAATCACAGTTGCGGAGAACCGCTAACGAAAGTTCCTGCTGGTTCAGATCAAACAGGCAGAACGCCGGCTCTTCCAACGCAGGAGCATTTATGATTTTATATTGGTTCTGGCCGCTGAAAATTTGCCGGTCGCCGTTCCGATCCACAGCGATGGCCGCCACGGCAGGCATGGCATCGTCCTCTGTACAATTGACAACGGTCACGCCAAATTTTTCCAGCGTTTCTTTTATCACGTCCGACTCCGCCGTGTTACCAAGACAGGTGACCAACGTAGCGTTTCCGCCCAGCAGTGAGTAGGTGATCGCCGCATTCGCCGCCGGCCCGCCCACGAGCCTCGTGAAATGATTTGTTTTTACTTTAGAATTCTTCTGCGGATGGGAATTGACATAAAAAACATAATCCATTGTTGTCAATCCCACAAAATACCCCCGGGGACATTTTTGTAATTTCGATTCCTCCATTTTTAATACCTGCATAGCCCCACGTCCTTCTGCAACGGAAACCTTAACTGTAATTGTACAAGCGCTTGCAAAGAATTACCTTATTTCCAAACATAAACAGCAACAAGCGTATGTACCAGCATAATAACCGGCACGCCGAACCGGAACAACGGCTTTAAGGTTTTGTGGCGGAACACCATCATGCCAAGGTACGCGCCGACAGAACCCCCTGCCGCAGCCAGGCCCAGCAGCACCCACTCCGGGATGCGCCACCAGTGATTGACGGCTTTCAGCTTGTCCAGGCCGTAGACGAAAAAAGTTATGATGTTGATGATACATAATGCGTAGAAAGTCATAATTATTTATTTACGTTTATGAAGAAAATCAGAGTCTATTCACAGGCGTATCGCTGAAGATATGAAGGACATAGTTTCCACTTTTCGTCTGGTACTTTAGGTACATCATTCGATACTTGGTGTGCAGGTATGAGATAACGTCCTCTGACAGAATCTGCTGATCGGGATCCAATGGACTAAACAAGTCAGATTCTTCATGGATCCTGAGCTTAATTTCCTCTGTGATCATCATGTGCCACCCTTCCGGTTTTCCGTCATTTATAAAGAGACGAATGAATCATCTTTTCCCCAACACCACATTCAGCCACTTCTGCTCCCTGTCCGACGGCAGCGCATCCTCCGCCCTCACGGTCAGGTCCGCATATTCTTTTGCATGCACATTATAAAAACTCTGCGTCATTTTCTCTCCGCAACCTTCACCATGTACCAGGCGTTGGCGATCATATCGTCGATGAGTTCCTCAAAACGGATCTCCTGCTGCCCCTTGCAGACATGATTCAAAATCGCCTGAAACCAGAACAGCTTGTAGCATTCCGCCTTGTTATCGAAGAGGCGGGATAAGCTTGCAATAATCAGTTGTTCTGATTTTGGAAGCTGCATGGTTAATTTACCTCTTTAAACTCCCAACCAAATCCGTGTGTTTGTTTTCTAGTACCATGACCGGGAACTTGCTTCTTTAAACAAACTGCACTTATGGAACCTTTGCAATTTGTATTCTTAGCTAAGCCCTGCTGAACCAACCACTCTGCAGCCTCTTGCTGACTGTTAAAAGATTTCAAAACTTCACCAGTTTTTAAATCAAGCATATTCACAGCTTTTTGAGATGCCTTACCTGCTTTAATTCCCCTTTGTTTTACTTCTTCCGGATGTGTTCGATTCCATTCTTTTAGCGATTTACTACGCTTGGCTTTTGCTTCATCACTATGGGCTGCCTCTATTTGTTTGCGTCTGTATTCAGCAAATTCTTTTGGATGCGCCTCTCTCCATTTCATTAAAGAAGCATTTCTCTTCTGCTTCGTTGTTTCGTTTTGTTGGGCTAAGCCATTATTTTTACGCGAAGCAGCATATTCTTCGGGATGTTCAGTTTTCCAACGTTTTATACGTTCTCTTGACAATTCCCGGTAACTGTCCAGCGTCATCGTGGTTTTAATTCTATCATTGCGGTTTTTTAACGCCTGAGTCGGACCAGACTGATATAACTCTTTACTTTTTGAAAGCATGGCCTGATACTGTTCAGGATGCGCTAATAAATATTCACGAATATGTGCATTACGTTCCTGACTGTTATGTTTATTGGTTCCTCCTCCACCTCGAACCAGGTTAAGGCACAACGGATCCTGAAGAAGTTCTTCATTGACGATTTGAGCTTCCAGCTTTTCCGTCTCTTCAGCCGTTTCACAAGAAGCAATAAAATATTGGACAAATTCTTCCGTATGTTGTTTATATTTTTTTTGGAATAATAACCCGGAGCCCTTGTATCTCTTTAGTTCTGTCCATTTCTTTCTGTTTACCTTACCTATGTAATACTCGCCTGTATTTGTATTTATTTGAATATAAATAAAATGATAACAGCCATCAGATTTGCTTTTAGAACGAACCATTCTGCTTAACGAAATAACATCAAACCACCGATCTTTAATAAAAATGCGCGTTTGATTCTCAAAAAGAGCAACCAGGATATCATCTGTCACTGGTTGACAATACAATTCAACTGGATCATACTTTTGCCAAATTTTTATGTTCTCGTTAACAGCAAATTCCATTCTTAATACCTTAACACTTTGAGAATTCCTAATCTTTTATGTCTTTTCTTCAATAGCACTACTTTTTTGATTCCCAACCTTACGTTCTTAATATCCGTTCTTTTTGACTGAAATCAAAAAAGTAAATACCCTCAGCTAATAACCAAATGTCGATATTTGTGCGGCCATACTTGAGGAGATCAATCATAGAAATGGCAACACCCGAAGGAACGCCAAGGCGATTTCGCAGATACTTGCCAAGTACAACCTTGTCTGGCGAACTTACAATCTGTTTAGGAAACACACCGCTTTGGATTCCCTCTAAAGCAGCTGTCATATACGTTCCATCATCCCAGATAATTTCAATATTATCATCATGAGAAAGATTTTTTGAAACATCACCTGCAAAGCTTTCTGGATACATTATCTTCGCTGGGAAAAGATTCGGATATCTGAGAATATTCTCTAAACGAATTGGAATACAAGCATCATCTTTATGCCCATTAGTCTTGCCGGAAGAAGCCAAACCCATGTTTAAACCGCTGTCATCTGACATGTACAGGTGCTGTTCTTTAACCTCACAGACAGGAGTTTTACAGAAATCTTCGGCATATAGAATATTGTTATCATCTCTGCTCACGATATTTGTCGAGTAGAATGAAAATTTTTTCGCTTTACCTTCTGTACATGACATGCCGTTTCCCATAACCAATTTCAAATGTTCGCTCAATACCGGGAAAGCATCAGATGTCAATTCAGCTAACGTTTCTTTTAAAGGAGATGTCATCCCTTTTAGCGTGAAATTGGCAGATCCAGCGAAGGCATATGTTATATTGCCATGGTCCCGCCAAATGTAATGTTGGGAAGCAACAGGTACATCCGAATACATGAGTCTAACATTCTTAAACTTTTCCTGTTCAGCCAGATATGTATTATGCAGCATTTCTGGAACTCTGGTACCCAATGTATCTTTACAATATAATATGACAGTTGACTGTATAGGAAGCTCTTCCAGCCAGCGTAACGGCTCTATTCCAACAGAATCAGAAAGCACTATTAATTCATCAGAAGGTGTTTTTTTATGTTGATTAAGCACAATCTTATCTAAATCTTTATAAAATAACATCCTTTACACATCCTTTTTACACTTACCACCAGCACAGGTTTGTTACTATAACGCATAAATGACTTTATAGTTTATTTTTTTTTTGTAGCGTGTTTCTCAACCATGAACATACTGATTCCGGCATTAAAATGAACCTGCATAAAAGCTTTAACATTCTGAGGTTCCATTATTTTTGAGCCTACTGATTCTAATGCTGCTTTCCTTGTTCCGTCAAAAACATAAGAACCTAAAATACTGTAGGCTGTTGATACTGCACTTATGCGAAGTCGTTTAAGAGATAAATCATATAAGTCTTTATTGCGAAGTGCCGTATTCAACCTTTTCAATTCTGTAGGGGTAAACTGGCTGTAAGGACGACCATAGTCTATCTGTTTTCCGGTTAAATAAGCTCCGGCACTGAACGAATTCTTAGCAATTACCTTAAGATAAATATTGTATGGCAACTCGCGAAGAACTAACATTTCAGGGTTTGTTACACACTCAGCAAAAAGAGCATCTAAAACAGATTGAACTTCTTTTATATAAATAAGAAGAGGTTGATCGGTAACATGAAATTCAAATAAAACCGTGGCAACATGTTTCGTAAGATTACGGAACAAATCTATATTCATACCAGATTCTTGGTCTATATTGCTATTTTGTTCAAACTTAATCAGCTTATCATAATATGATGGTGGATAGCCCTGACTTTCAGGTATGTCTGGAAAATTAAGATAATGTTCAACATCTGCTGCTACATATGGAGACAAAGAGGTTACCGTTTTCCCAGTTGTTGTTTTAAAGATTTCATCCTCATAATATAAAACATATCTGTCATTTTCTTTTCTGAAGTTGTATCTGTTGTATATCAAAGTTACAGCCTCCTTTTATTAGAAAACCATAATCACGACCGTCCTAAACTGCGTCCATCTAACAAACGCCATTCTCTTCTACCATTTGCAGACCGTCCCAAAATAATAATTGCTGCTGTAGATGGACTATTAAACTCATAATCGCAGGTAAATTCCCCGTCTTTAATAACGCCTTCCTCAATAAGTTGCTTCCTTTGTTCAGCATAAGCCGGTTGAAAACTATCCGTAACTACTTCAGAAATTTTGCTTCCCTTTCTTACAACAAACTTGTCATCAGCCAACGGAAATCCTTTTGCATTACCGCCTCTGCCTGCCAACATGTATTCTGTTTCATAAACTACAGTATCAGTTTCTTTAAGATCCCATTTTTCAATAAATTTTTCCATGAGATCTGACTGGCGTTGTTCTACTATTTCCGGAGTCCATGAAGCTTGGTTAATTACTTGCGTAGTTAAACTATAAGAAGAGGTACCACTCTTAGATAAAAAGTATTTTGTCTTTTTCGTATCAAAATCATAATTCTGCGCTGCTGAATTGCGTTGTCTGGTCAAAGGAACTAAATTTGCAATCCTATTTAACCATAGTTTATGTTTTGTTTCAGACCAATCCTGCATCCATTTACTATCGGCGGCCGGATTCTGAGGCAGAACATGTTCTATAGTAAATATTTTAGAATCATAGGATGCACCACCATCGCTGACAAATGAATCCAACCGCTGGATAATAAAATTACGGCGTATCGAAGGCATTAAATAGACATCGCCGTCCAGCGCCTTCTTAAATTGTTCTTTTTCCCACTCTGTCAATTCAATATTCTTTATAGGATTATCTAACGTGTCAGTTCCGTTATCAATTTCAACCAGTACCCACTTATAACGATCCATTCGTTGATTAACGTCCTGAGCCGTTACTAACATAAACGAAGCAAGCCTTTCTAATTTACGTACAAACCACAAAATATAACTGGAATCATTTTGGTGTTTTGTGAAAAACTCAATTGCCGGTGGCATCCAATCATAATTATTGGTTTTGTTAAGCCAGGCTAGATACCTGTTTATTTCATCAGCATTCTCGGTAGACGAAAACAGTTTGTTTTTAATCTGGTAATAAGCATTTGTGTATGGTACAAGATAATCATCAATAAGTTTTTTAGGTTCTACCACTTTCGAAACATATTCCCGAAACTCTTCTAACAGGTTTTTCTTCGGTCTTTCTTTGGCAAAAATTGTTCTTGTATGGGTAAAAACTTCATTAAATCCTTCTCTGCCAGTTTGATTTTCCAATTCTTCCCATATCTGGGTGTATTTTTCTTGCTCAGAATCTTCCAGTTTTCCAATGGTTTCTGATTTTATAATATCGGTAGGAAGTAAATCCAAGCCTCTGCTATTCATTACAGAAAACACCCGGAAAGCTGAATCTTGATTTGGTGTATATACCGCAACCAAATAGCAACGTGTAAGTAGAAACTTGGTAAAATCAACTAACTCTTTTTCGTTACCAAAAGAATTCTTAAATCTTTCATATAACGTTTTGCAATTCAACTGTATATGTTTTTGTGCTTCTGTTTTTAATAATTTAGGTTCAAACTCTAATAAGTCTTTTAGTCTCACTTCCTGTACATATTTGTTAAAGAATCCTTGATCCTTCTCTCTAAGAAACAATCTTGGCTGTGCAGCAATACCTGCCAATTCATTTCCTTCATCCTGAAGATAAGCTTTACAAGCGTTTTTCCTTTTATCTGTAGTAAAAAATTCTGTAAGAACAGAGAATAATATTGTTAACGTAGTAAGACGTTGCTGCCCATCAATAACATCTGCATTACGTTTATTATCCTCTTTAATGAGCACAATACTTCCTAAAAAGAAATTGTCGGTTTTTTCCGTTTGATAAAACTCAAGTAAATCATCAAACAAAACTCCTGTTTCATATTCGGTCCATGCATAAGGGCGTTGATACGCAGGAATATGATATTCAAATTCGGAGCTGAAAATTTTTTGTAATGGATATTCTTTACCAGTAATTTTACTATTAACAGATTTTTCGCTCATATTATTTTTCCTTTCATACTCTCTCGTTCTTCACTAAAGAATGTTCTCAAATCCCAAAATTATTAAAACCGGTTCTTTACAACAATTCCTCTATGTTAGGAACGGATTTTTTCTCAATACACTTCCATATTAGCTGATGAAGCAATTTTACAGAATTTTTTAATCCCTGATCATCACTATTTTTCATCTCGTGAACAGATTTTGATCTTTTTTCATATAATAATTTTATATCTTCAATCATTCGCTCATCATTGCATAAAAAATGCGAAATTGCTAAAGAAAGTTCTTTTTTTATGTTTTTTTCAATCAAAAATAAAGATTCAATACCACCCCAAATTATACTTAATTGTATAGAAGGACGCGGATGAAATCTATGTCCCCATAGTGCATTTACAGCATTTGAATAACGTTGGTCATCATCCAGCTCCATTGCTGCCAAAATGTTTTCTTCTAAGTAATGACATTTTTCATCATCAATAATTGTTAATTCACTTGGGAATTTTAACATATTTGGATAAATCATATTAATTTTAGTTTTTGAATTAAACTTTTCAGCAGACTCATTTGATTGAAAATACCAAACAACTTCACAATTAAACATTGCGCTAATTTGTAAGCAAATTGTCTGTGCATTCCAGGTTAAAATTGCCAAACTTTTTGCATTATCAGCTTTTATTTCCAATTCTGCCGTAACTTTTCTTAATGTTGCAATAAGAATGCCCAGTTCAAACTCATCTGCGTTTCCAAATTTCATGACATTATCAATCATATCATCAGGTTTAGGCGAAGCTTTTACCGGTAATAATTTAATATTATCATTAATTATCACCTCATGCACAGGTCTTATTCCGCATATATAAATATAAGCCACTTTTTGTCCATCATATGTGATAACTCCATTATCAATTTTATTTTTCATATGTATTTTCCTTAATTTTTAAATTACGAATTCAATACTTCATTTATAATTTGCCGCATCTGTTTGTTATTTAATTGATCACGGAAATGGACAGTATAACCATCTTTTGAAAGCATTTCAAAGAAAATTTTAGCGCATTCAATTTTGGTACTTTCAGTTCCTCTTAAAACAACCTGGCCTTCCACATCTTTTGTTTCTACAACAATATTTAATTCCTTTTCGCCATTTGATTTTTTTACTATATACATAAAGTCCGGGCTATACATTCCACCAGTAATTGTCGGTATGGAAATACTGCTACGTGGTATTTTCCCATACACAACAACTTCTTCAATATCTGATGTAATATTCATTTTTTCCAATGGAGAATCATATGCAAATACATCATATAAATATTTTTTACTTGGTGTACCAGGAACTATTTTTGTTCCAATACGGCCTTGTGCAATCTCTTCCCTTGGAGTTCCATCTGCATAAGATAATGCTGTAGCGCCACAATTTGTATTGCCTTTTACATACCGGAACCTCCCCTGCAAATTCCCGACTTTCCAATTTTGAAATTCAGCACAAAAAGCACTAATGGAACTTTCGTTAATAAACCTATTTTCCAATCCATGCTTCTTGCTATACAGAACCATTGCGGAATGCAACACGTTAATAGGAACATTCGTTGCTCGCATAATACGTTTCAAAAATTCCCCGTATGGAATACTACGATCTATTATATATTGGACACCAGTTCCTTCATTTATGCTCATTTGCCCATTATCACTATGAACAACATCACGCCTGCTGGAAATAACAACATCTGAAAATACAGATGGTTTTTCTAGTAGCGAAAGAATGACATCCTCCAGTTCAGTATTCAAATCAGTATCATAGAACAATAAATACCGTTGGTTAATTTTTTCCCACAGTTCACGTATTTCATTGTAAACCGCTTTACGAATTTTAATTTGTTTCGGTTTATTCTTATTCCTATCTTTAATTCTTCCTTCAGATAACCCTATTGCAAAATCTGGATATTCTTCAAAAAACTTTGCTCTATTTTCTGGGCGAATATTATTATGTCTGTCAATGTATTTTTTACTATACAATTCATCAAACAAGTCGTCAACAGATATGCCAAGCTTTTGAGCCACTTGCATAAGTCGCGCCTCTGTTATTACAGATGCCTGCGGTATTTCACCATTAATTTGATCAACTAATTGTTGAGCAAAATCTGCTTCAGTAAAATCTACTATGTAATTTAACTGAAAATCTTCATTTGAAATACGGTTTCCATTTTCATCTACCGGTAAACGTAAACCTCTTCCAACTTCCTGCAATTTACTAATATCACTACCACTTGACCGCAATTTAGCAATCGTAAATACATTAGGGTTATCCCACCCTTCTTTTAATGTCCATTTCGAGAACAAGAAACGTAGCGTATTATACGACCCATCCGGTTTACGGAAAGACAAAAGTTGTTTCTTGCCGTTAAGTATTGCATCAATCTCTTCTGCAATTGCTTCATCAGAGTCACTATTATCTTGTGAAAAATACCCTGCATGACACGCAGATAGATTAGCAAGAGAAGCCTCCAGGTATTCACGATACTCCCTTTCATGTTCATTTAGTGAAGCAATGAGACACTCCATTCGTTCTTTTAACAAATTTTCAAAAGCCGTTAACAAATATGGTACTTTACCATCTTCGCGTTTTCGATATGAAGAAATATCATCAATAAAAAATAGTGCCAATGTCTTGATTTTAAAAGACCGATTACAGAAATTTTCCCGTTCAGTTTCAAAATGGCGCTCTAATGCTAGCCGGAGCATTTGTTCCTGATAGGATGTCATGTACACATCAACATCCATTTCTTCACCAGTAGTCTTACTGACACCATTTGAAAATTCTACTGTATTTGCTGTAATTGCCTGTATAGTTATTCCTTCAAAAGCTTCACTTATAATCGCCAAGGAATCCCCTGTTTTTAACACAAATGTTCTGGTAACTTCGTCTCGTTTTTTTCTTTGAAATGTTACAAAATCTCTATTTTCAATATTAATTATTTTTACTTTTTCTTCTTGTTGTGATATAGGTTCAAAATGTTCCTTTGCAACACCCTTAATAAGGCCTTGATTAAAAGACTCACATGCATTTAGGTCATATAAAAGATTTTGATAATCTTTTATAACAGTTCTGTTTCTACCACGCCCAGTAGCAGTTTCAGGAAAAGTTGCGCCATACCGGATAATACACTGTGGCTGTATTTCATCCATAATTACGCCAAATGCCTTTTGTTCACGCGCAAAACGATGCGGTTCATCAATTATAACAAAGGGCTTTGTCGCACGAATAGCATCAAAAGGACGATAGAATCCTTCCGCTCCATAATCATAATCATCTCGCCAAAGCAAACCCGTATCTCTTCCGTTTCTCTTTTGATTATTTGTTAAAAGCTGCATATTAACCAAAAGAACATAAATTTTTTTAGTGTCCTGGCAACTTCCTTTTACAAAGTCACTAACAACACTAGGAAAATAACTGCGACCCTTTTTCTTATTCTTTGGTGCTTCCAATACGCCAAGCTCAATTTCCGATCCATATCCGCATCCATCAGTAAAATGTCTACGGGAATATTCGTCTTGTATAAATTGTGCCGTGCCGGCTTTAATAGCAAGTGACGGAACAGCAATTATAAACTTATTTACGCCATACCATTTATGTAGTTCATAAATGGTTTTTGTATATACGTAGGTTTTTCCTGTACCGGTTTCCATTTTAATATCTAAGTGTAAACAACCACCAGCAGTTGTTGCATTTCGATATTCAAGAGGAATATCGGTTTGTAAATTTTGAATATTAAAAAGAATTTTACTATCCGTTAACTCAAATCGCGGATTTTCATAAAATTGAACAGGATTACTAAGTCTTACGTCTTTAAAAACATTCTTTATAGCATCTATAGCTTTTTGTTGGTGCGGTAAGCTTTGCTGGAGGATAATATCCATAACTTAATTCCTCCTTAATACCTAATTTCAAAATTGATGCGCAGATTCTTTTCTGTTTCTTTCAATCGTGCAAGATTAGTCTTTAATGCCTCAATTTCTGTCCAAGTAAAACTATATCCGAACAGTACAATATTCTCCGGGTTAAATGTGCCATCAGTTTCATATTTTTCAGTTATAACTGCAATAGCCTGTTCGCTCAACTCAGAATTAACAAGGTACAAATGTTTTCCCATGTAATAAGCAGAGTATCCAGCAAAATCTATCTCTTTAAAATCTGTAGTAAAACCATATCCATCGCGAACAAGCCAGGTAGTAAGCACGGTATCTATACCGAATTCTTGTAAAACATTATCTTGTATTAACAAACTATTTTCCTCCGGCAAGAACTTGTCCAATTTATCAAGTGTTTCAGCAGACGGTTCGGAAAGAGTAAAATGTCTAAATCCTAAATCAGCCGTCGTATCAGAATTTTCTTCCCGAATTTTGTTTGCCGCGCGTATAATTCGTTCAAATCCTAAATAGTCTAATGTATGTGGATAATTATTATTGACTAAAAACGTCTTCAGTTTTTCTAAATTTTTTTTATCGTCACCTGTTGCTTTAATAATTTTTTCATCAATATTTTCAGGTAGTTGTATCATAATAAATTGAAGATTTTTATTTTTACTGTTAAGTCGCATTATAGCTTCTGCAGTTGTCGCAGAGCCAGCGAAAAAATCACATACAATAAAATTGTCTTTTTGCATTGATGCAAGTAATTTCATAATAAGTAATACTGGTTTAGGATAACTCATCAAAGATTGTTCTTCAAACAAAAGTCTTTGCTCTTCATCAGCATCTTCATTAGAACCCCATCCACCACTTTGTAAATTGTCAAAATCAAAATTATATGAATATCCCGTATTCTCTGAATCCCCAAGCCTTAACAATAAATCTTTAAGTCCCTTATATCTAGGCTCACTTACAATTCTTCTTAAATAAAGATCTCTAGTTATATATAACTCGTTATTACGGGCATATTCTTGCATGTTATCCTGCCCATACCGCCAATTGCCTTCAATAACTAAGTCTTTAGCCAAGACACCATCTTTTATAATTAAATCTGAATGCAAAATTAAATCCATTGTTGTATCTGAAATGATTTCACCTTTTTTCATTATGAAATTCTTTTCTCTGTACTTACTCTTAATACCTGCAGGAATTATGCGAATATCTCTCACATTGGTTGCATTAACACAAGGATAAGTTTCTTCTTCTCTATTAATTTCACCTATTAGACCAGAAAATTTGGACTTGTTTTTTGCATATACAAGTATATACTCCTTAATATTAGTTATGTCGTTAGCCAAATATGAACCTTTTTTCTTTTTTTCCCATGTTAGTTGTGCAATAAAATTATCTTCTCCAAATATATCATTGCAAATAAGAGCTAAATTATTTAGTTCGTTATCATCAATTGATATAAAAATCACACCATCTGTCTCTAATAAATCTTTTGCTAATATTAATCTTGGATACATAAACATAAGCCATGCAGAA
The DNA here is from genome assembly GCA_900315925.1 of uncultured Selenomonadales bacterium. Taxonomy (GTDB): domain Bacteria; phylum Bacillota; class Negativicutes; order Acidaminococcales; family Acidaminococcaceae; genus Succiniclasticum. The sequence continues at coordinate 34,712 of ONAV01000015.1, forward strand.
TGTGACGCACTCCCACGCTTAGTTAAATCTAAAATTCGCTTTGCTTGTTCCTCGCCAATGCTTAACTTATCAGATAATTCTTCAACAGTAAAATTATAGTTGTCAGTATAAACAAAATCATTAGCACCAGTATTGTATGGTGGATCAATATAAATACATTTGATTTTTTTCGAGTAGGATTTAAGTAAATGCTTCAAACCATCAAGATTATCTCCACTAATATAAATATTATTGCTATGCTGATTAATTTGTTTGCTGTTGTGTTCCTCATCCGGAACTATAACTGTAGTTGTATCGATTGAAGCTACTAAGCGGGCATAGTTTTTCCCTAAAAATTTTAGCTCATACCCCTCATTGGTAACCGCAACTTTATCTGCCAAATATTCTTTGAATCGTTCGATGTCAAAAGTTCCGTCATTATGAAAGCATGCCGGAAAGTTTTCTCGTAATATAGCAAGCTCTTTATCGTTAGGCAATACGTTTTCATTTGCTGCAATAATATCCTTAACCATAATTTATGCCTCCCTGCCAAGATTTAACCATTTTTGTTCAATAACCGAAAAATCAATCTCGTGTTTTCTACAAAAATCTTTAATGCTTTTCATCGCGACAAAATTAGGCTTAACTTTACCGCTCTCCCATCTATGCACTGTTGAGAATGATACATTAAGCTCCCGAGCAAACGCTTCTTGTGAAAGCAAACAATGCTGCCTTATGTTTTTTAATTCTTCGGCAAAACTCATTTCACTTCTCCTTTTTTGGTTATGACAATGATATAGCATTATTATAGCATACACATATCAAATACAAAAACTGTTATCTCATGTAATTATATTATTTCTTTTGCTTTTTTGAATTTAATTTCCAGTTATCTCTTGCCGCTTCCAGCTTTTCAGGAAAATAATAACAAAGCCTCTTAATGTGATCATTTGTATATTGTGTTTTTTCAATAGGCCAACCTAATACTTTAATAATCGTTATAGTTAGAATTAACCTAAGCTGATGCTTCGCAAAATCAAGATAATCATATTTCCTGTATAAATAATCTCCATGAATCAATTTGTTGCGAATATCTGCCAATCCAGGCTTGTTCACCCCTTCTGCGAAAATTGGCCAAAGATTATCAAGATGTAAACCAAATGCTTCTTGAAATCTTTCTAACGTGTTTCGCAAAGACGGACGATTCAACTCGCTAATTTTTTCAATCATTTTAGTTTTTATGTTATCATCAAGCTTATTGCGTACAAAGTAATCTTTTAAGCCTACTTCCATTTCCGTCCTTAATTTATCAAATTTTCGATTTGTTAATAATTTTTCACTATCTGTTTTTTTATTATACGCAAGCAAAATTGATTCAAATGCAGAAAAGAGTTCTAAATATTTTGCATCAATAATACCGTTATCGTTATCATTGCATAGCGCATAGATGGCATTTTTAATTGCAATATAATAATTGTTATTTTCGTTAAATTTATTGAATGACTGTATAATAAAATCATTTACAACATAACCATTTTTATCAATCCAATCATTTCGATTAGATTTATGAGTTCTTTTAATAGTCTCCCTGTAAAACTCATAATAATTATAGCTATCTGAATACTCATACCCGATCCATGTTACACGGTTACCATAACCAAACGATACAAGTAAAAGAAAATTATCAAGCTTTCCAATAATATCATCTACAATTTCCTGATTAGTAATTACGTTTTTAGTAATTACTTCACACACCTTATATCTTCGTGCAGAATAGCCATTCTCATTGTTTTGATATACATACGACCTCTTAAATTTAAAAGTCAGTTCATCAGAAACTTTTAAAGTTGTATATTCCTCTGGAGCGGCTTTCACTATTACATTTCCGTCATAGTGCTTTTCTAACCAACTGTTTTCAGGAATATAAGCATTGTCATTTAACCAAAATGTAATATTGCAATGATTTGATTCTGTCGAAGGAAATGTAATAATTCTTTTAACTTCATAAGCGAAAATTACGACTCTATATTCCTCATGTATAGATGGCACAATATCATACTTTTTAATAAAAAGCTTATCAGAAATATATTTTTCATTTGAACCAAATGCTTCAATACGAACCAATGAATAACTCTCTGAGGTTTCATATGCGTCAGAAAATAATTTTTTCTGTTCAGGTATTAGATTTAGCTCTATACGAAATGGACCTTCGTTATTTTCCGGAAAAGTTATTATTCCTTTTATATTCTCTATAGTTATATTATCTACTGTTAAAGATACAAGTGTAAATATCTCTTTACCCGTTAACAACGTCAACACCTTCCAATTGAAACTATCCATTATGCTGTACATTAATTAAATTCTACAAAAACCTTTAAAAACTACACGCTTGGCTGAACAAGCTTATAATATGAAATATGCTTATAATCGGCATCCCACTTTGATATTGCATTTTGTCCGGCATGTGGTTTTCTCATGAAGAAGCTGAGGTAATCAATATTTTGTAAATTATCTATATTTTCCCTCACTCATAATACTTATCATATTCTTCCGGCGTTAATTCCCGGATCAGTTTCAACGCCAGCCAATAATTTCGTGCTTCTTCGTAAGTGTAACTTCTTTGTAACCGCCCTTTACCTTTGGTCAGGTACAAGATCTTGTCATCCTCTACATCATACAGATGCAGTTTTCCTTTTACCGGGAACGGTTCTACGAAGCGCACGTTCCGAATATGCCACACATAATCCCGCGGCCCCCGCTCGGTAATGTCAAACAATTCCACAACGCAAATCGCATGGCCGCGAACAAGATCGGGACCTTCGTTTCTGCTGCTGGCACAAATCAACAGGTCGCCCCGGTGATCAGTCTTCCAGCTGCGATACTCTTCCACTTTCTCTCCGGATGCGATGCAAGATGCGTAATACGGCATAATAGACAGTGCTTTCATGATTTGGGCCTCCTCGATGTAATATCCTTTTAATATTCTACAAAAGATGTTTTTTTACCTGCATTTTCTTTCCGAAACCTGATGCAACCATAACCCGCCTGGCGATTATTTTTTTTCAAATTGTCATTGACAGTTTGTAATATGACAATTTGTTATTGATAGTTTTCCCTCTTTCACAGGCATGTTATAATTACAATATAATAAATTATTATTTAATTATACAGGAGCTGATACTATGGTTACCGATCTTCTGTTTGAAATTGAATTTGACAAATTTCATTTCGAGGAAATCCACAACAATCCGCCAAAGGGGATTTTTAAACCTCCCAAAAAACGTCGTGAAAATTATTCCGGCATAAACTTTTCTTCAAATAATTCTATTAATTGTAATTCCTGTTTTGATGATGAATTAGACGATTTGCTGGCAAAACGCGAACCTGACTTTTATGATTTCATTCTTTCCTATATGCACAGCAAACATATTGATACCGAACCTGAGCTTTACAAAAAAGCCGAGGTCGACCGCAAGGTCTTTGCAAAGATTCGTTCTATGCGGAAAACAAACCATCGGCCCAGCAAACCCACTGCTATCAAACTTTGCCTGGCACTGGAACTTACCTCGCGCCAGACGCAAGAAATGCTTAGTACCCTGGGATACGGCATGTCAAACGCTTCAAAAGTGGATAAAATCATTATGTTCTTTATTGAGCATAATGACTTCAATATTTTTAAAATCGATAACAAAATCCGGGAGAAGACCGAACATCGCTACCTCATCGAAAACCTGTAAAATGCGATTCTTGTCGGGCAGACGTAACAAAATCATCCAAATGATTATTTAAAAAACTATCGTCAAACCGTCTTGACTAAAACCGGAGCACTCATGTAGAGTGCTCCGTAAAAATGTGTGCCGGGGTTTCATTGAACCCCGGAAAGGAGGTTAAATTAATAACAGTTCACGTTCTCTTTCATCTTCTTACCGGTCTCCCGCTTCATTTCCATTTCATTCCTTCTTCCCCGGGTGGGCAACCAGTCTGTAAAAACCGGCGGGCATCATGTCCATTCTTGCGATCAGCCCCTTGGGGGAACGTTCCGCAATCAGGCATATCGGTTCCGTGTCAGGTTGCCGCAGTACTAGGCAGGGTTGCCCCGTACCGCGTATGTACATTATCTCGGTTTGAATCACGATTTTTTCTTTTTTAAGCGTCTGGACTTTTGCGGTGATGTAATCCACGTATCGTGCAGCGGTCTTCATTTCCTCAAGCACCCAGAAGGAGTTGTACCGGAAGTCCGATTTCATGTGACAGCCGATCTCTTCAATGGCATACTCGCCGTACATCTTTTCAATTTTGCGCAGGAATTCTTCCTCACTGATGGGAACTTTTTTCATCAAAGCTTTTGGCATTGGTTTCCTCCTCATTCACAAACCGTTTTTAGGCGTTTCGTTTTTATATTCTTATTATAGTAGATTTTATAAAAAAAGTGGTCGCTTCCCAAGCGACAATTCCCCCTGCCCCCCTGCCTACTTATATTGTAATATTTTGCCAGTCCATTTGTACGTACTTGGAGAAGCACCGCGCGCCACTTTTTTTGACAAACTGTCATTGACAGTATTGCCAATATTGACAGTTTATCATTGCAAAACAAAAAACACCGGACGCTTTTACACGCCCGGTGAGGAGATTAAAACTTAAAGCACTGCTACGCCAATGGACTTGGCAAGTTTGCGAATAGCGGTCTCAGAAAGTTTGCTTATGTCCTTAATTGCATCTAAAGGATAATTCTTTTTCAGCATGTCCTTTGCAACGCGTTCGTTAACTTCGGCTTCCGTTTCTCTCCGCTCTTCACGCCGCAACAGCTCAAATTCTCTTTCCTTGTCATATTCAGTAAGGAACATAGCTTTCACCCCCGCTCGGTTCGCTAACAAAAATGCCCGGATCACAAAATCTTCCGGCATTTCATCAATGGCGGCGTCCACCGCCGCTTCAAAATTCCGCAGCACGTGCTGATGATGGCGAACCCTATCCACCAGCCACGCATACTCCCTTAATGGACGACAGGTATCCATTAACTCCTGGTTTTTCCCGTAATTGATGTTGAGCATCGTCACCCTGACTTCGATGTCGCCCTCGCCGCCAAAGGCATCGCTCAGTTTCAACACCTGCCGTTCCGGCTGCTCTGCTGTGCCATTGTAAAAACAGATGCAGTTCGGTTTTGGCAACGACTGCAACCGGCTGCTGAACCGGGAGTACTCGCTCGTTGCAATGTAGTTATCATACAATCTGCTTCCGTATGAGAGGAACCGCATGGGCATGTTCGGGTTGAAACTGCTCTGGTGCTCCCACAGGTTCATCTCGTCCAGGATGATGAACGACACATCGTTCTTCATCTCCATGTACACCGCGTCATCAATGGTGTTGAATCGGATATCATCCGGATTGCTGTGATTGGATCCGTTCACACAGTTATACAGCGACAGCGTCCACTCCTTGTTGGCCGGGTTGCCAAAAATAAATTTGAATACCCTGTCCTTGTACTTCGGGTTAACCCGTTTTCTTTGTTTAATTCTACTTTTTTTCATGAAACTCCTTTCATAGCATATTCCTGAAAAATGCCATGAAAAGAATATCTGGCTCACCGTTATTTTATCACTTTTTACGGAGGTTTGCCATGAAAAATTAGTGAAATGACAGAATATATTTTTTACGCAAAAAATCGCCAGACGCGTTATTGCTATCAACACGCCTGGCGATTCTTTTTTTGACAAACTGTCATTGACAATATTGCCAATATTGACAGTTTATCCTTTGCAGTTTTCTTTTTTTCACTTTTTGGCAACGTCGCTGCGCATGGCGGCGATGTTGCAGCTCAGCTCCCCGATCACGTCCGTCAGGTTGGCCAGTTTGTTTTCCATACGCACCAGCAGGAACCAGCTCAGTACCACCGGGAAGCCGAAGTCTTTAATGAAGCTGAACACTTCCGCAGTCTCCATGTAGCGGCCCCCGTTTCATCACTCGGCAATGGGATCCAGCGTAGTAGTACGCAGACGACCGCCCACAGCTTCCACGATGTCGCCGCCGGAAGTAGCGAATACATTATTATCCACTACGACCTTCATGGCGGCATCGATTTCCGCTTTCGTTAAGCCGGACTTGGGTTCCTCAATGTTGAGGGTAATCTTTTTACCCGCCGCATTCTTAAAGATCAAATCCAGATCGGTATCAGAAGTCATACTTTTTCCCTCCTTCTTCACTTATTCATTCACTCTCTTCACACGTTTTTTGTTGAGGAAATCGTTAACCCCGGAAGGGTTTGCCCCATCGCGAATCTTTTAGGCGGCGACTGCAAGAAATCTTGCAGGATGCCCCAAAGTCGCCCGTTCCACAATGTTCAGTCCGGTAATATCGTTATCGAACAGACCGCCCAGGGCCTTACCTACCGCCAGCAGTTTTTCCGGTTCCACGTCCGGTTTCACGTTGCTGTAGGTGTAGCTTTTGGTTACGGGGTTGCCATCCACGTCCTGCCCGCGCAGGATGGAAATGGATAAGGTACGTTTAATTACATTCATCACAGCTGCCATGTTTTACACCTCCCCTCTGTTTAAAAATGGTTGCGGGTCTTACCGCTCACCCGGCTTACATCTGCAGGCCATACGATTCTGCCGCATGCCGCTTTGCGCGCCCGCTGTATCTGCACTGCGGTTACTTGAAATTATTTTCACCGCAGAACAAATCGGTTTCATTTGCGATCACTTATGCTTCGCACCGGCGCATCCGGTCTGTCCCGGCTGCGTCTCCTCCTTATCTTCCACCCCATGGTATTCATCACGCCGCCTTCTTTTTGTGTTTCATATCCCACAGGTAGTACGCGGCCTTGCCGCGAATCAGGCACCCGCCGGGACACAGCCGGTTGTTGCGGGCGTTGTCCGGCAGAAACCACAGGTCCCATTTGGTTTCCGGGTCGCCGCTGCCGGGTCCGTAACCGTCCCGGAAGGCGATTTCGCAATGGGTCATCACCCGGTCCGAGCTGTTGGGAAAATCCAGTTCCTTGCAGAGGATGGCCACGATCTTGGCCACGGCTTCAATCTGTTTTTCCGTGGGCGGTTCGCTGCCCCCGTCAATCATGGCTTCATAGGGATCCCGGTAGTCTTCCGGCCCCACTGCGCTCCACGCCGCTTTGGCGCAGATGGCGGTAGGCAGTTCGCATGTGGCGTCGTAGCCGCAGCACAGGGCGATGCCGATGGTGCCGCCGTTCCGCATCCAGGTGTGGGACTTGCGCTCGCAGAAATCATCGCAGGTGGCGTACACGGTTCCGTCCTGGTCGATGCACAGGTGGTAGTCGTCAAACACCTGGCCGTAATGGCCCGCCGTCCAGTGCAGGTAGATGGTGGTGATGCGGCCCCGGGCCAGCTTCGCCATCTTTTTGATTTGTGTTTCCGTAATTTTCACAGGGTTTTCTACTAACATTTTTTTCTCTCCTTTTCCTTTTTCCGGCAGCGCCTGCATTTTTATTTGCGCTGCCATTTTTCTTTTTTGCGGCAGCGCTTGCAGATTTTTTTGCGCTGCCTTTTTTCATTTTTTTCGAGGCTGCCGGGGAACACAGATCCGAATGTTTTTCTGCCGGCCATCGCGCCGCGGTTGGGTCCGTGTTCTCCGATTTCCCCTTTCACTTATATAATCCCGCGAGCCCGAAAAAACGAAACAGTTTTCCCAGATTTTTTTAAACTTTTTTTAAAATTTTTCTAAAGTTTTTTCCGTAAATTTTTCGGGCCGTCGTTTTTACAAATCCATTTATAAAATCCCGCGGGTCCGAAAAAACGAAACTGCTTTTCCGGTTTTTTTAAAAGTTTTTTATCCGGTAATTCGTGAGCCGGCCTTTTCCTTTTTTACCTATTTTAATAAAGCTAATTCCAAATTTAGTTTAATTTCTTTTCTGCCGTTTCACGAAATTTTTAAAAAAGCAAGCGTTTTTTCGAAGAAATGTGAATAAAATGTGAATTAATTTTTTCAAAAAGTGCAATTTTTGGTAAAAATACCGAAATTTTTCCAAGAAACGCCTTAATTGTGAAAAACCTGTCACAATTAGCTTTTTTACTGGACTTTCATCATTTTTTGTGGTACAATGGCTTTAGTGATCCGGACAAACCGGATCAAGTATAATTTTAGGAAAGGAGATGTCGATTTCCGTTGGATTTTTCTGAATTAAAAAAGTTTCCCTGGAATCCCGAAATATACCTTGCCCAACAGGGCGACACAAAGGCCATGCGGCGTACTTGCGCCAAAGCAGAGCCGATTGTCGACCAGTTCGGCAAGGTATCTTATTTTGTGAATTTGCTGGGGAAGGATGAGGTGCGCAGCATTGCGTCCCTCTCGTTGGTGGAGTTTGTTATGAGCTACCCGGGGGGCGTTCCCGATGAGGAAGTTCCCGCCCTGATCAAGCAGGCCATCAAATGCGATCTCATTAACAGCGTGCACCGGCTGGAGTACCGTCGGGGCAAAGAAGAGGCGCCGCCCACTAATGGGGACACCGGCTCGCCGGAGAACAGCTCCGGTGATACCGGCTCGCCTTCCGCGCCCCCTTACGGGGAACCGGAAGCCTGCCTGTTACAGAACGCATATGCCCAAACGGTACAGGACGCCATTCAGCACCTGAACCGGAACGAGCAGACCGTCATCCAGTTTTATTATTTCCGCCAGGAAACCACCAATGAGATTGCAGTCCGGTTAGGCTGCTCTGTGCAAAACGTGCGGAAAATTAAACGCAGGGCCTTAACCCGCCTGCGCAGTTTGCTGGAACGTTAGACGAACAAAAAGGTTCGTCGCGGTTTGCTGTGACATTCCGGTCCCGATGTGAGATCCCGTCGGGGCCGGAATGTTATTTTTATTGCAAAAAAAAAGAGCAGCGGCATGCGCTGCAATCAAAATAAGATTTCGGAGGTTTTGAAATTTATGCAAGTGTGTATCGACACGCTGAAAGAATACGGTCTCATCGTGGAAAAGGACGGCAAGTTGTTTCTCGAAATCAGCGAGGCTGAGAAAACGAAACGAAAGGGCCAAAGAAAAGAAAAAGAAGCAATATATAATATTATTAATAATATTAATACTATGAATAAGTCATATGACCATACTTCATACTTCACAAGAGAGGGAAATGAGGAAAAGCGCAACGGACAGCCGGAGGATCCGCTGTACAATGAGGAGGGCCGGAACTGTCTTCCTTTTGCGCCCGGAGAAGAAACGGACCGGAACACCTGGATCCCCCTGAGGGAACTGCCGGAGGACTGCCGCCGGGTTGTGAGCGCCTGGAACCGGCTGCACCTGAAAACCTTTTACGGCCTCTACCCTGCTGTGCTGGAAAAGGTGCAGCGCCTGCTGCAGCAGTATGATGTGGAAACGGTGATCACGGGCATTGCTTTTGTGGCCGACAGTTCCTTTCTGTTGGGCAGAAGCAAATACAAGGGGTTCAAGATCACCCTGGGCTGGCTGCTGGCTCCGGATCATTTTGCCAATGTGCTGAGCGGAAAGTATGAGGACCAGTTTGACGAGTACGACCAGTGGCTGGACGGGGAACCTCTCCCCCCTTCCCTCACGGGCGAAGCGACGGAGCGCCTCATGTCCCGGGAGGAACGCCATCAGGCGGTGGAAGAGTTGATGAATCCCCAGACGCCGGAAAAGTTGGAAGCAGCCCGTTTGCTGAAGCTGAAGTAAGAGGAGGCGCAACGGGTTATGAAAGAGCAACTGAACGTGAAAGATTTTTCCCGGATGCAGAAGCGCCGCAAGGCCATGGAGCTGGATGTGATGATCCACTGGGATTTTGAGCACGACAACGGCGAAGACCCCCGGGCCCGGGAGCTGGCCATGACCATGGTGGAACAGTTTCCCGCCTTGCGGAAGAACGGCACGGGCCTGTTTCTGTACGGCGGGCCCCGGGCGGGCAAAAGTTATATGGCCGCCGAAATTGTGAATGCGCTGACGGACCGGGGCTACAAGTGTTACATGACCAGCCTGCTGGGGTTGTTCAACTGCCTGAGCAACCGCAACGGGGAAATGCGCAGCCGTCTGCTGGAGGCCCTGTTCGAGCTGGACCTTCTGGTGCTGGACGACTTCGGCCTGCAGGCGGGCACGCAGCTGAACGACCAGACGCTGCTGTACATCGTCACCACCTGCCAGAAGCTGCGCATCCCTCTCATCGTGATCACCCACCACAGTCCGGATGAGCTGATGGCGGCCGGCAAGGACGGAAAGCCGCCGGTGTTGGTGAGCCACATTCGCCGCTGCGCGCTGGATTTTAATGTGATCATGCCGGCGGCGCGGCGGAGACGGATGTTGCAGATGAAAAAAGACACGAGGCAGATGCTGCATGCGGACGCGAATGCAAATGCAAATGGGAACGGGAACGCAAATGCAAATGCAAATGCGAATGCAAAAAAAGATGCGCCGGTGCAGCAGGAACTGCCGTTAAAAGAATAAAAAAAATTGGAAAGGAGCTGATGAAATGCAGGAATGCAAGATTCCTCAAAATATAACTGCGGAGCAAAATGTGCTCAGCGCGATGTTGATCGGTGCAAAGGTGATCGACAAGGTGGCGGAGATTCTGAAGCCGGAAGATTTTTACCGCCCCTCCCACCGGATTATTTATCAGGTTATGCTGGCGCTGCACGCCAAAGAGCAGCCGGTGGATCTGATCACTGTGATTGAAGAACTGAAACGCCGGAACAAGCTGGACGATGTGGGCGGCGTAAATTATGTGACCCTTTTGGGGGAACTGGCCGTTACGGCGGCCAATGTGGAATGGCATGCAAAAATTGTGGCGGACGAGGCGGTGCTGCGGCAGGTGGCGGAAGGCTGCAACGAAATTGCCTCGCTGGCCTGCGGGGGAAACGGTAAGAGTCCCCGGGAGATTCTGGGCATGATGGAGCAGAAGGTGCTGGGCCTCACCGCACAGAACCACAGTAACGGACTAAAGCAGCTGCGTGACGCCATTGGCGAGAACATGGACGCCATGAGCCGCCAGTTGGAACGGCACGAAACCGTTACGGGACTACCCACCGGGTTTCCCCAGCTGGATCACCTGACCGGCGGCCTTCACTCTTCGGATTTTATTATTCTGGCGGCCCGGCCTTCCATGGGGAAAACTTCGCTGGGGCTGAACATTACCGAAAACGTGGCCCTTCGCGGCGCCAAAGAGGGAGAAGCGCCCAAACGGGTGGTGCTGTTCAGTTTGGAGATGAGCCGCAACCAGCTGGTGAAGCGCATGATTCGCACCGAGGCGGACGTGGGCGAAGAGGAATTGTGTCCCCATCGATCCCACGCGTCGTTTGCCCCGGCGCAGCCCGAAGCGGATGCACAAGAGATGGAAGTGCTGGATCGGTTATGGACTGCTTCGGACAAACTGGCCGGCGCCAGCGTGTTCATTGACGACACGCCCGGCCTGACACTGCAGGAATTACGTTCCAAAGCCCGGAAGCTGAAAACCGAGGGCGGACTGGATCTGATCGTCATCGACTACCTGCAGCTGATGCGGGGCGCCACGCAGCATGGCGGCTTTGAAAATCGTCAGCACGAGGTTTCGGCCATCAGTCGGGGCCTGAAGGCGCTGGCCCGGGAGCTGAACGTGCCGGTGCTGGCCCTCAGCCAGTTGAGCCGCAGCGTGGAGAACCGGCAAGAGAAGCGCCCCATGCTCAGCGACTTGCGGGAAAGCGGATCGCTGGAACAGGACGCGGACATCGTACTGTTTTTGTATCGGGAGGATTATTATAAAAACACCTGGAAGGAAGCGCTCCACCCCACGGAGCTGATCATCGCCAAGCATCGCAACGGCCCCACCGGAAAAATTGATTTGTTCTTCAAGAGCGACTGCACGAAGTTCATCGGTTTGGATGAAGAAGCAGTGTGAAAAAAAGAAAACCCTGCTGCACACAGCAGGGTTGTAATATTTTTTATTGCAACGGAATGGATTAGGGTAAATTGCAATGTCATTAAGTTAAGCTAAATTGTTGTTTTCGTAACCATAGACGCTTCCGCCGGCTCCGCCTTTTATCACCGCGTGAGAGCCAAATTACATGATGTACTTCCAAATATGGATTCCCGTTCTTATCAATAAATGGAGCAGCCTTTTCTATCTGGGCAAACAGATACGTTTCCGCTTCCTCTTTTGTCAGCTCATAACCGCCGGTCTTTGCCAGTGCAATCAGTTCATCGGCAGTTTTGCACTGCATGGCTTTTTCAATCATTTCTTTTGTGATTTCGTTTTTGTTGATTGGCATTTTCAGAACCCCCCTCAAGAATTAAAGAAACTGTACTTTCGTAGTACATTCTTATTATAACAAAACAGCTGCAGAAATTAAATCCACGGCTGTTGAATCATTTTCTGTGCAAAATCAGGATTTTTTAACTAATTTTTCTGATTAGTATCCTTCAACCCTGATTATTATTGCTATAAATACAATCTATGCCACATTCATGTGGATTTCGAATATTATCCCAGCAAATGCCACCAGCGACCTTTTTCAGGGTTTCCTCGTTCAGCTCGACATCAGCCAACTCCGCCATGTAAGCCTCGGCTTCGTCTTTGGTAATTTCGTAACCGCCTGTCTTCGCCAGCTCCATCAGTTCGTCGGCAGTCTTGCACTGCATGGCCTTTTCAATCTGTTCTTTTGTAAGCTCTTTTTTGTTAATTGGCATGATGTTCCCCTCCTCAAAAAAACAATAATTAATATCTCTTATCTAACACTGTTATTCTACACTCATGCTTCATTTTCTGATTCCTCCGCTACATCAAGATTTGTAATAGCACGGTCAGAGAATGAATCAGTTTCCGGGCATCCGCAATGCGCAGCCATCCGCCAATGTCTGCCAGCTCCGCCATGTACGCCTCAGCCTCTTCATTTGTAATCTCGAAGCCTTCGGTCTTCGCCAACGCAATCAGCTCGTCGACGGTCTTGCACTGCATAGCTTTTTCAATCATTTCTTTTGTGAGTTCGTTTTTGTTAATCGGCATGATAAAACCCTCCCCGTCTCAAACAAAACTCCCGCCTGAAAACAGGAAGGACGGGAGTTCGAGATCATAAAAAAACCTTAATAGTTATACAATACTCCGTTTTCGCCGTACCGTATAATATCCGTTAATTAAGAACGCCGCATTTTATTTCCGTTACTTTGCCATATTTAATTTCAATCTTTAACCCGATGCCCTGCATCCCTTCGGCATAATAAATAAAATCTTCTTCGTGGATGAAATCCGGTTCGCCGTAGGCACTTTTTACCATATCCATACTGGCGCCCAGACCGATACCGGCCTTTGTTTTGGCATCACTGAAATCATCGGCCTTGATTTTGGTTAATTTACCGTTTACAAATTCAAAATCCAGGGAGTTGCCGTATTCGTATTCTACTTTTTCCCCGTAGGATTTCATTTCACGCTCGGATTTTCTGGGACGTCCATAGGCATTTTCAACGGCGCTGATAGAAGCTCCGTACGGAATTCCCCCAAGTTCCAGCTGGTTTGCGGGTACCGTGGCAAAGCAGGTTGAACCTGCGAGAAGCGCAACACCTGTAACAACAGTTAATAACAGTTTTTTCAACTTTGTTGTCCTCCTGTAAATTTTAGTAAATACAATCCGTCTGTCATTCTTTGTCTAATCTAATCCCTGCAGGGGCAACCGTCGCCACAATTATCCAGGCAATGCCAGCAGGCATTGCTACCGCCGGCAACACTCTTCAGCGCTTTTTCGTCCAGCTCAATGTCGGCAAGTTCCGCCAGATAGGCTTCTGCTTCGGCTTTGGTAATCTCAGCGCCTTCAGACTTTGCCAGCGCCATTAAGTCTTCCGCGGTTTTACATTGCATGGCCTTTGCAATCATTTCTTTTGTGAGGCCGTTTTTGTTAACCGGCATGATGAAATCCTCCTCATAAGAAAATACTTAATTGGAATAAAGCCAGTTTAATTTTTCAAACCTGAAACCGGTTTATTTCTTCAACCCTGAAAATATCACTCTTAATTGCTCAACGTCCAGCAATCGGTGCCTTCCAATGTGCAAGTGCCGCCCGCTACGTTCCGCAGCGCTTTTTCGTCCAGCTCAACGTCGGCCAGTTCCGCGAAATAGGCTTCCGCTTCATCCTTCGTAATCTCAAACCCTTCCGCCTTTGCCAGCGCCATCAGCTCGTCGACAGTCTTGCACTGCATAGCCTTCGCAATCATTTCTTTTGTGAGCTCATTTTTGTTGATTGGCATAATTTTCCCCTCCTCATTATAACGCTTCAAGCGGTTCCATATCCGTTTTTCCAGTTCTTCGTTTTCTGCGGAAAAATCCACGGCTGTCAGAAAAACAGAAAAATCTTCACATCATATCATCCAGGGAAGTTCTCATATAACACTCACCACCGGCAATATTCTTAAGTGCTCTATCATCTAATTCAAAATCAGACAATTCCGTCATGTAAGCTTCCGCTTCCTCTTTTGTCATCTCATAACCGCCTGTCTTTGCCAATGTAATCAGTTCATCGGCCGATTTGCACTGTATCGCTTTTTCCAGCATTTCTTTTGTGAGTTCATTTTTGTTGATTGGCATAATGAAATCCTCCTCCATAAATTTTATTTTAAATGCCTTTTATTAATATATACAAAACAGGCTCATCAAAATTGACATTGATGGAAATGCTTTTTTTATTATATCATGCTAATCTTCGAAAAGCAAAACTGGAATTTGTCATACTAAAACAAAACAGCCGTGGATGTTGAAGTTCCACGACTGTCGAATCATTTACTGCGCAAAATTGGAATCTGTCTTTTACTTGCCAGGCAGGAGACCGATCAAAAATAGCCGTCATTTACGCAGGTTTGATTCTTCGGAAGAACACCACCCGCAACATGTCTAAGCTGTCCGTCTTTTATTTCACATTCCGATAACTCGGCAAGGTAAGCTTCCGCTTCGGCTTCTGTAATTTCAATTCCTTCTGATTTGGCTAACGTAATCAGCTCTTCCGCTGTT
>ONAV01000045.1 GCA_900315925.1 uncultured Selenomonadales bacterium
ATACGGGTTCGGCGTAGCCTTTACCGCAAAATATTCTTTAAACCCTTTATTCCAGGCAAACGCCTTGTTCACCAGACGGGCTCTGTTACGAATCCCCGCTTCATCATACAGATAAAAAGGCGTAGGATATTTTTGGGCAATTTGTTCTGCTTTTTCTTTTGTAATGTACGGTATCTTTTGGCTCATAATGATAAGTCTCCTTCTACAGTGCAACAGTAATTCGGCTGCACTCCCCTCAAAATGCGTTCAAAGCATTCCGAACCGTCATAAACGAATTGACAGTTCTTACTTATCATATTATAAACTGCCCGCAGGGTCAATGTAAAAATCGGAAATAGCAGCGAAATCCTTACAAGATTTTATTGGGTTGCCGTTCTCTTCGGTTTTCATACGATTATAAATGAAACGCGGATTGCACTTTGCCACTTTGTCTTATTTAGGATATAATAAACGAAAGATTATTTTGAAAGAAAGGCATTATCATGATCGACTTGACAAAACTGACCACAGAACAACAGAATCCCAAAACCAAAGCCATCGACGAAGCCTCCGCGCTGGAAATTGTAAAACTGATCAATGCGGAAGACCAGACTGTACCGAAAGCGGTTAAGAAAATCCTCCCGGATATTTCCCGGGCAATAATTGTCATTGCCAACCGCCTTTCCCACGGGGGGCGCTTGTTTTATATCGGCTCCGGTACCTCCGGGCGGCTGGGCATTTTGGACGCGTCCGAATGTCCGCCCACCTACAGCACGCCGCCGGAACTGGTGCAGGGCATCATCGCCGGCGGTACGCCTGCAATCTTTCGTGCGCAGGAAGGTGCGGAAGATTCCGAATCCGCCGGCGCGGAAGACCTGCAAAACCAAAAATTGACGAACCTGGACGTTGTCGTCGGCCTTTCCGCATCAGGAAGGACACCCTATGTAATCGGTGCGCTGAAATATGCACAGCAGACCGGCGCCTATGCCATCGCCGTAACCTGTACGGAAAACCCGGAAACCGAAGCACACGCAAACCTTTCCCTCACCGCCGTAACTGGTCCGGAAGTCATCACCGGTTCTACCCGTATGAAGGCCGGCACGGCGCAAAAGCTGATTTTAAACATGCTTTCCACCGGCAGCATGATCCTGATGGGAAAAGTGTACGGCAATTTGATGGTCGATCTGCAATGTACCAACAGCAAGCTGAAGGCACGGGCAAGGCGTATAGTAATAGAAGCTTCCGGCTGCGACGGCGAAACGGCGGACAAATTGCTGGAACAGTCCCGCGGAGAAGTTAAGCCTGCGATTCTGATGCACCTGGCCGGTATTGATTATGAAACTGCTGTACAGAAACTGAAAGATAATCAGGGGCGCTTAAAACAGGCCCTGAAGTGAAGCTTCGATAGTAACAACATTGCGCTCATATTGGGTTGCATTTGATTCAACAGCAAAAGCAAAAACGAAAAACGCCTCGCCTATTTTAAAAAATTGAAAAACTGCAAAAGGTTCGGTCAACCATAATAGGAGTACAATATTATGAAATTAGGAATTTCCCTATATCCGGGACTTGACGCGGACAGGGCAAAAAGCCTGCTGCTGTTGCAAAAAGCGGCGGCCTTAGGTTACAGCCGCGTCTTTTCTTCCCTGCACATTCCGGAAAGCAATGCAGTTTCCCTGCGTGAAGACGCCCTGTATCTTTTTGCCTGTGCGGAGAGTCTGGGGTTGGATGTGATTGCCGATATTTCGCCTCTCACCTTGAAGATTCTGGACATCCCCGAACTGACACCGGCCAGGCTGAAACAGCTTCACATTACCACGGCCCGCTTTGATTACGGAATCGGAACGGAAACCATCGCAGCCTTCAGCCGCGAAATGAACGTCCAGCTAAACGCGTCCACCGCCCGTTCCGTGGAGTTACATGCGTTATTAAAGGCGGAGGCGGATTTTTCCCGCATCGACGGCCAGCACAATTTTTATCCCCGTCCCCATACCGGCCTCAGTTCTGAAACGGTTCAACGGCAGAATGCATTGCTGCACCGGCACGATATTCCGGCGGGGGTTTTCGCAGCCAGTCAGACCGGCAGACGGGGACCGCTGTATGCCGGCCTGCCCACCATGGAAAGCCTCCGGGGTATTGCCCCCTGCGACGCCGCCCCCATTTTGACTGCCATCGGCTGCGACAGCCTGATTATCGGGGACAGCAATCCGACGCTGGCGGAACTGGAAGCACTGGCCGATCCGGAGACCCTGGCCAAAGCCGACGCCCGATATTCCCGCAAGGCCCTGCCGCCCAAAAAAGAATGGCAGCCGGATGCGCCGCTGCCATTACATATTCATGTTTTATCAGAGGCTCCCTATATCAAAAGCCTTTTATCCCGGTCCTATACCAACCGCCCCGACCCGGCGGCAGATGTCATCCGTGCCAAGGAAAGCCGGGACGCCGCAAAAGACATTTCCATCGTACCGGAGCGGAACGAAAACAAACTCATCATCGAAATGCCGAAAGAGTATGCCGCCGTATTCGCAGGCCCCCAACATCTGGCTAACGGGAAAAAATCTTCCCTGCTGCCGGTAGGAACTGTCCTGCTCGATAATAATACGTACGGACGTTACAAAGGTGAACTCCAGATTTTAACCGCGCCCCAGCCAATGGACCCCCGCAGTAATGTAATTGCCCAGGTCAAAAAAGAAGATGTACCGCTGCTGTCGTTGATCAGTGCGGAGATTCCATTCTGTTTTGTAATAGAATAAAAGTTTTGCCCATAAAAAATTACAAGGGAAAAGCTCTCGCAAAACCGTTCCCGTTTGCTATTTCATGGACTCATTTGCCTGTGGCTTCGAAACTCGCGTTTGCTATTCCATGGGTTCATTCACCTGTGGCTTCAAAACTCGGGCTGCGCCCTCAAACAGTTGAAGCCGCGGGCGGCTCATTTCACCTCATGGAATAACTCAAACGCTCTCAATGTTTTCTCAGCTTTACCCTCAACGCTCAACAAGATGACGCAATCATTTCCTATGATTTGCTCATGCCTTCCCCGACTCTTTTTTATATAACTTACAAATACTTCAATATCTCTTTCGCATGAGGCAAAATAATATCCGGTTTCACCGTTCCCTGCTCCACATCCTCCAGTGTTGCTTCCCCGGTCAGCACCAAAATCGAAAGAATGCCGTTATCTGTTCCGAACCGAATATCCGTCATCAGCCGATCGCCCACCATGGCGATCTCTTCTTTTTTCAGACCGGTGCGTTCCATCACCGTATCAACCATATAACCATAAGGCTTGCCTGTAATATATTCCGGATCTTTTCCCGTAGCGGTTTTGATACAGGCCAGAAAAGCCCCTGTGTCAGGAATATATTCCCCGCCTTCGATGGGACAGCGCACGTCCGGATGGGTCGCGATGTAAGGAACGCCTCTGTCAATGAGACGGCAGGCAATGGTCAGGGTTTCATAGGTCAGGGTCTGGTCAAACCCCACTACCACCAAATCCGTTTCATCCTCCAGGCGGGACGTAAGCGTAAATCCGCCTTCTTTAATGGTGGCTTTCAGTTCCGGCGTACCCAGTACAAAGAGCCTTGCCCCCGGTTTGCTGTGTTTCAGATGACTTACCAGCGCATCTGAAGAAATCAGAATGTTGTTTTTCGTCACCGGCACACCCATGGAATTCATCTTCTTCACGTAATGCTCGTGATCTTTAGACGAATTATTGGTAACCAGATAATAGGAACGACCTGCTTCCTTCAGATGGTCAAAAAAGCCTTCCATGCCGGGAATCAGTTCCATGCCCAGGTTGATGGTGCCGTCCATATCAAACAAAAAACATTTTATCTGTTTTAATCGCTGTAAATGATTTGTCTTCATGTATTGATCCTTTCCGCCAAAGAGTAACTCCGTTCTCCTAAAAAAACGATCTGTTACACTGATTTAAATGCAGTCAAATTTTCAACGAATCCGCCCAGCTATTTTGCGTTGATCCATTCCCGGATCAGCGCCTGCTTTTCCCCTGCCATCCAGCGCAGGTCATCGCTGGGAACGGTTCCGATATCGCCATATTTGTTTTTATCGTTCAGCGCATCCGCCAGTGGGTTCATCCGGTACTCGCGCATAATCTGCAGCGCTTCTTTGGACAAAAGATATTCCATCAGGCGCTCCGCCTCTTTTCGCTTTTGCCCGTTTTTCAGGATTGCCACTGCCGTTATCATATTTTTATTTCCGTCCCGTACCGGAGCGGCATATAAAAACGGATGCTCTCTTTCCAGAGCCAGGGCATGGCGCAATGACATGACCGCCACTGCTTTATTCCCCAGATACACTTCATATCCGGCCTTTGCCTCTGTCGGCAGATAGAGAACCTGCTGGGTACGCAAACTGCCCGCAAACTGCAATGCGGCATCCCGGCCCCGCAGCTGCCATAAAGAAGTAATCAGCCCGTAAGGCGGTCCCCCGGTCGCCGGATCGGCCATAACGATCTCGTTATGCAGCACCGGCTGCAACAGCTCGTCCCAGGAAGACGGCGGCTCAATTCCCAGCTTTCGCATGTTGTTCCGGTTGCTCAGCAGCGCAATATAGTCAATGGATAAGGGAACCCACCTTCCGTCACGATCCATGTACTGCGGCGGAATATTGGCAGCGCCCCGGGGCAGGTACGGAACCAGCATATCGCGTTCTGCCGCCATGTAATATTCCTCGGCAGAACCGCCCATCCATACATCCACCTTGCTTGCACTCAGCAAATCCAGACGCTGGGATAAGGAAGTCGCCACCAGCGGATCGAACTCCACTACGATTCCCGTCTTGTTGGCAAAACCTTCAACAAGAGCCTCGGAAAGATTCCGGTTCATGCTGCTGCAGACCCGGACAACTCCTTCCACAGGAGGATTCTGTTTTTGCGAACCGCAGCCTGCCTGAAACAGCAGGCACAACAATAAAAGAAATAGAACAAAATACTTTTTCATAACCATCGAACAGCTCTTACCTTATACTGTATTGGAAAACTACGCACCCTCATAAAACGAAACCATAGCGACGCGGCCGGTTTGTGTAACACTCGGATACGACACATACCGCTGCAGAATTTCACAGCTTATAACAGCATTATACCATAAAAGAACGGGACGGTAACGTTTCTTTTGTTACCGCCCCGCGATTATTTAGATGTTCAACGCAATGATTCTTTCCTTTTGTTTACTCATCTTTGGCAAAGGACATTACATTGTCAAAATCCAGATACACGGTTTCCCCGTCCTGATACGTATTGTATCCGGCGCCCTTCTGGATTACACGTACGATATGGTCTTTCACCTTTACCCTGTAATCCACGCTGTCGCCCATATAGAAGCGATGATTCATGACGCCTTCCACCAGACCCCCGGTCTTGGAGAGGGTAATCTGTTCCGGACGCACAGCCAGCACAGCTTCCCCGGCTAACTTTTTGGGGTTCGGGAAAGAAATGGCTTCATCCCCCTGCATAAAAATCCGGTCGCCCTTCGCCGTGGCCGGAATAAAGTTTACCAGTCCGATAAAGTCGGCTACCATCTGGTTGGCAGGTTTTGTATAAATGTCATAAGGCTTGCCAATCTGCTGCACCTTGCCCATACTCATGACCACGATCCGGTCAGACATGGTCATGGCTTCGCTCTGATCATGGGTTACGTAAATGACGGTGATACCCAGTTCTTTCTGGATGGCGGAAATCTCAAAGCGCATGCTTTCCCGCAGCTTGGCATCCAGGTTGGACAATGGTTCGTCCAGCAGCAACAGGCTGGGTTTGGCCACCAGAGCGCGGGCCAGAGCCACACGCTGCTGCTGTCCGCCGGACAACTGACTGGGCAGACGCTCCGCATATTCTTTCAGGTGAACCAGTTCCAGCATTTCCATGACCTGTTTCAGCCGTTCCTCTTTGGGCACGTTCTGGATCTTCAGCGGATAGCCTACGTTATCAATAACATTCATATGGGGCCATACGGCGTAACTCTGGAACACCATACCGATACCGCGTTTTTCCGGCGCCAGGAAATAGCCTTTTTCCGCATTGGAGATTTCCTGGTCCCCGATCATAATCACGCCTTCCGAAGGTTTCTCAAACCCGGCGATCATCCGCAGGGTGGTAGTCTTGCCGCAGCCGGACGGACCCAGGAACGAAATAAATTCGCCGTCCGCCACTTCAATATTAAAATCCCCTACTGCGGTTACATTGCCATATCGTTTGTATATATGTTGAAGCTTTAACTCTGCCACGCTATTCTTCCCTCCGTTTCACCGCTTTACGGAAACACCGGTTTGTCAGCGTTTCCTTATAAAAATTATTCTTTCAGGAACCGGCGCCGCAAAACGTGTCGCCTCCGGAGCCTGCTTCCTGAAATTTTCTTGGAAAAAGCTGATCAGATGCTTACCTTTCCTTTCGTCACTTTATTCAAAATGATATTGCCGATCAACACGATCAGCAGGATGATGACCGAAAGAACGGAAGCGTTCTGCGTATCCGCATAGGTCTGCAGTTCGTACAGCAACACGCCGAGCGATTTCGTGTCCGAGCCATACAGCAGGTTGGACATGGTCAGTTCGTAGAAGCTGGGCATGAAAATCAGGAACCAGCCCGCTACGATAGAAGGTGCAACCAGCGGCATGATGATATCCTTGCAGGTTCGGATCCAGCTTGCGCCGGAACTCAGGGCCGCTTCTTCCAGGCTGATGTGAACCTGGCTTAAGGACGCGGCAATGGTACGGACGCTCATGGTCATATATTTAACAAGATAGGAAACGATCAGGATCCACATTGTGGAATACAAGTTGAGGCCGTAATTCCCAGAGAATGTGACGATCAGGGCCAGGGCGATAACGATGGAAGGGGTAGCGCCCCCCAGTACCACCAGCAGGTCCGGTATGCTGCGGCCGGTAATATTCGTCTTAACGGAGAGATAGGCAACGAACAGGGCCAGTACTGTACCGATACAGGCAGCCACGATACCGTATCCGATAGACCGCCATACACTTTCCATGTACTGGGAACTGGTCACTACCGGTATCCAGGCGTCAATGCCGAAATTATCCAGTGCCAGTCCCTTGGACATACTCACCAGGAACGAGGTTACCACAATGGAAGACAGGGGAAGGATCACCGCAATGAAGGCATAGCCTGCCACCACAGCGAAAGCCGGCCATTTCCATTTTCCCAGTTCCACCATGTTGGGGCGGGTACTTTTCCCGCTGATGGTAGTGTAATCTTTGTGGCTCAGCATCCAGCTCATGAACATCAGGAGGCCGTTGGCTACCACCATCATGGAAACAGCAAGGGCCGTGGCGTCACGAATGCCTTTATCGTCACCCATATACAGGAACGTTACGATACGGGTCGTCATCACTTCGATATTCCCCGGCATTCCTACGATAGCCGGAATGCCGAAACAGGAAGCCGCCGCGATGAATACCAGCAGACCGCCGGCCACGATGGACGGCATCATCAGAGGCAGGGTCACATCCCACAGTGTTTTCAGCGGCGAAGACCCGGAAATCCGGGCCGCCTCTTCCAGGGTGGGATCCATTTTTTCCATGGCGCGGGAGATGGTGATGAAGGCGAAGGGTGAATAGAATAATGTAAGCACCCAGGCCAGCCCGCCCATAGTATATATATCGAAAGGCGCCTTCTGTAACCCGAAGATAAATTTAAAAAACTCATTCAGATACCCGACGCTTGGATTCAATAGCTGGACCCAGGCGATAGCGCCCACATATGGCGGAATCATATAACTGGCAACCAGGACCGTCCGGAAGGTTTTCTTTCCCGGCAGATCCGTACGGCCCACCAGCCAGGCCAGCGGGAACGTAACAATAACACTGGCTACCATAACGATCAGCGAAAGCTGAATTGTATTGGTAAGGGCTTTCCAGTTGACCTTTTTACCGTAAACATCTTTGTAGTTGCTGATATCAAAGACACCGTTGATGAACAGGCTGTCATAAATCAGCACCAGGAGAGGCATTACAATAAAGTACAGCAATAACAGCACAGAGATAGCAATTACTATAAATTTACTATCGAGGCGGGGCAAAGATTTTTTCACTTTCGCTCCTTTCCCCGGTTCTTCCGGTGAGAGTCGGGAAACTACTGAGCAGTTCGTCGGAATACTTTCCGAAAACTAACGCATACTTCCTGAATCAGTGCTTCTGCAGGAACGGGAAATCAGGGACCGTCATAACGGCCCCTGATTAATTTCCTGTCAACTCAGATTGTTAATAATGTACCCGTACAATTCTTTTGTTAAGCCGTTATTCCATAACCGTGGTACGGAATGCTTCTTTGATCTTGCCTTCTTCAAATGCCAGTTTTTCCCAGTCGATCTTAATGGCATTCTTGTTCAGGTCGGCCAGTTTGATACCGGCGCCGTTAGGCGGATTTACGTCGCCACGAACGGAATGCATCCAGCCGGCGGTAACGGCTTTCTGTCCTTCAGGGCTAAGCCACCAGTCAACCAATGCTTTGGCAGCTTCCGGATTCTTGGTGTCCTTGAAGATACCGATTGGCGAATTGATGATGATACAGCCTTCTTTTGGATAGCATACAGCCAACGGTTCTTTCTTGGTTTCCTGCAGTTTCAGGATGTTTTCTTCCAAAATAACGGCAGCCATGTATTCGCCGGTCAGCAGTTTATTCTGGATAGCGGAGTTGCCTTCTTCTACCCGCAGGCCGTTGGCTTTCAGCTTCTTGAAATAATCCCAGCCGAATCTGGGATCCAGCGCCATGGCGCCAACCATTACATAGGCCGTACCGGACAGCATCGGATTCGGCATGGCAATCTTGCCTTTATATTTCGGTTTGGTCAGGTCTTCCCAGCTGGTAGGAATATCTTCTTTAGCCAGTTTGTCCTTGTTGTAAGCAATAATCATATTGTTAACACGGACCGGCAGCCAGGTGCCGTCCGGATCGCTTGCCAGCACAACGTCTTTAAGCTGCGGCGATTTGTAGCTCATCAGCAGGCCCTGTTTCTTCAGTGCCAGATAGTAAGACGGATCCGCAACCATCAGCACGTCCGCGCCAATCTTTTTCGCTTTGATTTCGCCGGCAATCTTCGTCTTGAGTTTTTCCGTACCGTTCTGGAACCAGGACACCTTTAAGCCCGGGAAAGCCTTGGAGACATTGGGTTTACAGAGTTTATCCACGATATCAGGATAAATAGAAGTGTAAACGCTAACTTCTCCTGACGGGCCTTTTTTCGCGTCAGCAGCCGGAGCCGCCGGTTTTTTGTCGCCGCCTCCGCATCCTGCAGCCATTACCGCAGCCATAGCCATTAATGCAGCAGCGCCCAACAGTTTTTTGTTCATGATGCAATCTCCTTCTTTCCTAAAATTTTTTTCTATAAAATGTGCAGATTTCCACTTCCCTAAAAAAGAGGAACTCCGTCAAAGCCGGTTTCAGCAAACACTACATAATTGTATTTTTCGATATCGTGTAAATTAATCCTGCTTACAATGATACACTTTTTTCTTTTATTTTACCATAAAATCGTAATATATGCTGATCATTTTGCAAAAATATTAATTTCCCAGGCAGGCACATAGGGATGCTTTCGCAGATAGATTTTATATTCCGGCTGCAGTTTCCACAACAACAGGGGTAAAGCAAAAAGATCTTCGTCATGGTGGTAGGCCGCGACCAGCAGCTTTGGCAGCGCCCCGTTCCCGTCCGGCGCCAAATGTCCAGCTGCACCTTCCAGGGCTTCTTTTTCCACCCCTTCCACGTCAAACTTCATATAATCCGCATGATCGTTCCCTAACACAGCATCAACAGATACAACATTAACCTGCTGTTTTTTTACTTTTTTCTTCATAGAACACGTCTGCGACAGAGGTTGGGTTGCAAATCCGGACCGGTCAGCTTCCCAAAACGTTGACTGCCTGCCTCCCTTCCCGTTCAGTTCCAGACTGCCGCAGTCATTCCACACGCCTGCCTGCAGACAGGTTATATGTTTCAGTTCGTTCTGTCGGACAAAGTCCGTCAGTTTCTTAAAATTTTTCGGGTCCGGCTCCAATGCAATGATTTTTTTGTAACGCCCATGGGTCAGCTGCAAAAATTCCTGAACCGTATCCCCGTTATAGGCACCCAGGTCCAGATACGTTTCTTCCCTGCCAAAAGAAAAGATTGTCCTCAGGTCCTCTGTTCTGTTTGTTGTGCATGCCTGCAGGTAAGAAAGCTTGCCGCTGAGTTTATAATTCAGGACGGACGCAAAGGTTTCACGTGAAACAGCATCCGCCAGTCTTTCATACACCGTCTGCAGTTCCCTCTCATATTTTTTTATCCAGGCCGCCGTCACGGTTTCCTCTCCGGAAAAAACCGGCACGTGGGGCGCATAGGTTTCGTGGACCGAAGCCAGTTTATAAAAACGCTCCATCACGTCCGGCAATTCACTGGCAAACGCAATGAGCACGATAACCTTTTTCTGCAGTACCATCAATTCACTGTATGCTTGTACAGTAAAGCCATGGAACTGCTGCCCTCTCACAAACTCGTCGCTGGCAAAAATGCCGGAAACGGGCACACCGGTTTCCGCCAGCCGGGCCAGCACCTTATCCGCCCCGTCGCCGGTTCCGTATAAAACAACCGGCTTTCCCGCCGTTTTTAAATATTCCCATAATGTGTTTTCTTCATTTATAAATGGTAACATAACCATCTGCCATCCTTGTTCTTTCCGCTTGATTCTATTATATCACGATACCAGACCGGCGTACACGGATTCCTATTTTTCCGAATTCACAGTAACCGGTTGCGTTAAAAGGGTTTAAATGCTACAATGAGTTTAAACCTGTTAATGATACTATCTCTGAAATGTAAGGAGGAAGTAATTATGGTGCTTCTGGAATCCGGCGAAAACTATCTGGAGACGATACTGATCCTGCAGCAGCGTAATGGCAACGTACGCTCCATCGACATCGCCACGGAAATGAATTTTTCCAAACCCAGCGTATCCCGTGCCATGAGTATCCTGAAAAAAAGCGGTTATATCATTATGGAACCCGACGGACGGATCGTGCTGACAGAAAATGGCCTGAAAAAAGCAGCCTCCGTCCTGGACCGGCATAAGACCCTGACCGTTTTCCTGACCGACATCCTGAATGTTCCCCCGGATACCGCGGAAAAAGATGCCTGCCGCATCGAACACATCATCAGTCCGGTCACCTTTGCGGGCATTAAAAAAATGGTAAAAGAAAACCGGAAAAAATGAAATCTCACTAAAACGATAACCTGAGAGGTTGTTACAAAGCGTTTGCTTTAGTAACAGCCTCTTTTATTTTGACAATAAATTTATTGATAATCTTTATTATTAGTATTGCTTTTTTACATACTATGATATATAATCTTGTTAACCATCGGACAGCAAAACAGTAACTTGCCTGGTTTACCGTTTTGCTGACCGTAAATTATCTTTATTTAAAAAATCTTAAAATGAGAGAGGTAATGCAAAATGAAAAAATTTGGTAAAATGATGGCTGCCGCTGCTATGGCAGTTAGCTGCCTGGCAATCTCCATCCCCGGTTACGCTGCTTACAGCCTGAGCGAGGAAGTAAAGGCTCCTACCCCTGCCCTGAAACAGGCTTCTGAAATCGGCGTACGCTCTTACAGCAACCCCGCCCTGCAGAACCTGCCCAATAAGGACGCTATGGTAGTTATGTCCTTCGGCACCACCATGAAAGAAACCCGCGACAAGACCATCAACCCGACCATTGCAGCGATCCAGAAAGCGCTGCCCGGCGTAAAAGTGGTTACCGCTTACACTTCCCATATCATCATTGACCGCGTAAAAGCCAATGAAGGTCTGGTAATTCCCACCCCGGAAAAAGCCCTGGAACAGCTGAAAGCTGAAGGTTACACCCGCATTGCCCTGGCTACTCTGGACGTAATCCCCGGCATGGAATACGAATATAAAACCGCGATCTATCGTCTGTATCGCGATCAGTTCAAGAAAATGACTTTCGGCACCCCCTTGCTGTACTGGCAGGGCCAGGAAGAACAGCCGGACGATGTAAAAGATTTCGCGGAAGCTATGTCCACCCAGTTCCCGAAATTGGCCAAGACTGACGCCGTACTGGTTATGGCTCACGGCACTCCCCATCCGTCCAACGCTTACTACTCCGTAGTACAGGATCGTTTCAACAATCTGGGCAAAGGCCACGTACACATCTACAGCGTAGAAGGCTGGCCTTCCCTGAACGATGTAATCCCCAAACTGAAAGCGGAAAAAGTTAAGAACGTAACCCTGATGCCTATGATGATGGTAGCCGGCGACCATGCCAACAACGACATGGCTGGCGATGAAGAAGATTCCCATAAATCCATCCTGCAGAAGGAAGGCTTCAAGGTAACTCCGTACATCCATGGCCTGGGTGAAAACGCTGCAGTTCAGAAAATGTTCGTGAAACATGCCCTGGAAAGCTGGGATGCCCTGACCGGCACCGCCAAAGCACAGAGCACCGGCATGAAACACTGATTTTTGGATCGCACAGTATGACAAAATAAAAAAGGACGCTTTCGGGCGTCCTTTTTTCTCAAAAGAAACAAAAAACTTATTTGCTTGTCAGAAATTATTTCTATTAACGGTACTTTTTATTTGGGAGTCATATACCATACGGTTATGACTGACAGTAGCTGACGCGACGCACTCTCACGCAAATTATTAAAGGCGGTAAAAACAAATATGAATACAACTGCAGAACTGACCATGTATCAGGAAGCGCTGCGGGCAGAAGGAACGGCCATATTGCGTTGGGATTTAAATGCGGATCGCGTGTATGGCGATGAGTTACTGCAGGGCGTAATTCCGGAGAAACTGAAGAATGAAAGTTATTCCGCTTTCCTGCTTCAGTCTTTACCGTTGCACCCTAACGACAGGATATTCTTTGTATCCCTTGTAGAGTTTCTCAAAAAGCCCCATCCGGAATACGCCGATACTACTCACGAAAAAGTTATCGAGTACCGGGTGAAAGAAGACAGCGGTGAATACCGCTGGTATCACGCAAGATACATCATCCATTTTGAAAAAGAACGGGCACAGTATGCGACAATACTGCTCCGCAATACGGACTCTGAGCACCGTCACACCGAAGCATTGCAGCAAAAGGCCCAGCGGGATGCCCTGACCGGTCTGTATAACAAAGAGTACGCAAAGGAATTAATCAAAGAAGCCTTAGGTGTGCCCGGCACAGTCAAAGCGCTCCTGGTCCTGGATATGGACGGCTTTAAAAAAATCAACGATAACCTGGGACATCTGTTCGGCGACGCTGTCATCTCCGACATGGCCCTGACCCTGGCAGAAGTGTTTGATGAAACGGATATCATAGGCCGGGTGGGCGGCGATGAATTTGTAGTACTGATTCGGGATGCTGCGGACCGCAGCCTGGTAGTAAAACGTTGCGAAAAACTCCGAAACATGCTGCGGCGCAGCTTTGCCTACGGCGACGGCAAAGAACTGCACGTCAGCGGCAGTGTCGGCATCGCCATGTCGCCGGAATACGGCCGCCGTTATGAAGAACTCTTCGGATTCGCTGACGCGGCCCTGTACGAAGC
Source organism: uncultured Selenomonadales bacterium (assembly GCA_900315925.1). Classification (GTDB taxonomy): domain Bacteria; phylum Bacillota; class Negativicutes; order Acidaminococcales; family Acidaminococcaceae; genus Succiniclasticum. The sequence continues at coordinate 13,541 of ONAV01000045.1, forward strand.
CAAACGCCGGGGACGGGACATGCAGGTTTTTTATACGAAAGATATGCAGGCAAGCCAGAAAAAATCAGCGGAAGATAACACCGTCATGGAAAAGCGGCAGGCCTTCCTCACCAATCCCCAGGTATTCATCTTCCAAATGCTTTACGAAACCGGCGACGCACGGATCACAGTCGAAACGCTGCTTGCCCTGTTTGCCAAGTACTTTATGGTACAGCGGGTCGTTATCTACCAGCAGAAACGCGGACAGTGGGTCTGCTGGTTTGAATGGCATGCCGACGGGTACAGTTCCGCAGCGGAAGCCCATGCCGGCGCAGTCTTTGAATATATTAATTCCCATTTCCAAAAAGAGATTTACGGTACTTTTTCCGAATGTCCGGATACCACGCTGATAGATGGGGAAGCAGGCAAAACGCTGGTGGAACGGAGCCTCTGCTCTTTCCTGCACGCAGGAATCATGAGCGAAGGGAAACGGATTGGTTTCGTAGGCTTCGACGATTGCCGCGGTCCCCGGATCTGGACAAAACGGGAACATGAAGTATTAAAAACCTTTGCCGATGTACTGGGTACTTTCCTGATGGACCAGATGCGCTACGAGATGGTACGGAAAGGCTACTGGCACATGCAGGGCGTCCTGAATGCCATGCCGATGAAAATGTGGGTCACTTCTGCCAAAGACGGCAAAGTCCTGTATATGAATGCCAAAACCAGGAAGGCACTGGCCGGTCCGGAAAACGGAGAAGAACGAACCTGTTACAAAGTCGTAACGGACTCTAACCGTCCCTGTGTACGCTGCAAGTATTTTAAGCTCAGGGGAAATTGCCCGGTTGGTTTGCGCCTGAAGCGCGATGCCGAAGAGAAAAACCTGACGCCGGTTACAGTGCTTTGGCAGGGCGAGGGAGACAGTCATTTGTTTGTTGACAGGAATTAAGGAAACGCTCTTATATATTTTCAAGAAAGAAAGGGGGAATAATTTTCCGTATGGACATAAAAATTATTTACCTGACTAACGATACCCGCCGCTATGCCGGCATGAAGAACGCCTGCCTCCAGCTGCAGGACGAAATGAAAATTTCCGACCTGTGCATGGCTGTCAAACTGGAACGCTCCAGCGAATGGAACTACGTCTGGGAACGAAAACTCCGGGGCAGCAGCCTGGTTGTGGCCAGGTTCTTCAACAATATTTTTAAATCAAAATTTTGGGAAGAATGCAGCAGATTTCTGGACGCCAACCACATCCCTTATGTAATCGACGCAGTAGAATCCGCCTCCGCCGGAGATGGAGCAGGCGTAGAAAAATCCGTTGCCGCACGACTCAGAGGATATACCTTCTACGGCGGCGCCGAAAACTTTCGGAACTTCTGGCTGTACGCCTCTTCTCTTACAGACCCGTCTGTTCCCGTTTCAGAAGAACCGAAGCCTCAGTGCTGGGCCGGCATCTATCATCCTGACATGCCCGATGGCTACATGACCGATCTGGCCGCATACCGGGAACAATTCTGCAAACCGGACAGGCCGGTCATCGGTTTGCTGTTTTACCGTGACGAATGGATCTGGGACGACCTGGCCTACCCTGCCGCCTTCATCCGGGAAGCGGAACAGAAAGGCTGCAACGCCCTGGCCGTGTTCACCAACCAGATGCCTGACGAATCCCTGGGAATGCCCAGCATTCGCAAGGTCTTTAACGATTTCTTCACGCTGAACGGTGAAACCGTGATCGATGTCCTCGTCAGCGCCATGAAATTCTCCCACGTAGGCAACGGCAGCCTCACTACAGACGAACTGGAACAGCTGGGCGTACCGGTTTTAACAGCCTACACCCTGCTGACGACGGAAGAAGACTGGCGCAAAAATCCCGAAGGCCTCAACGCGGTGGAAACTTCCATCGCCGTAGCCCTGCCGGAATTTGACGGCGCTATCCACGGGGTTCCTATCGCCGGCCGTAACGTACTGCCTGACGGCGCCATCGAATACCAGCCCATGCCGGAACGTATGGCCGCCATGGTAGATAAGGCCATCAAATGGGCAAGGCTCCATCGTCTGAAAAACGAAGATAAAAAGATTGCCCTGATTTTCCATAACTACCCGCCCAAGAATTACAATATCGGCAGCGCCTCCGGCATGGATTCCATGGAAAGTGCTACCCGGCTTCTGGCCCGCATGCAGGCGGATGGCTACAAGATTGACTTTCTTCCGGAATCGGCGGAAGAATTCATCCGCATCATGACTTCCCATGCCACCAACGATTTAAGTCTGTTAACCGACAAGCAGGCAGAAGAATGCCAGAAACTTTCCGCGGATGAATACGCGGCTTTCTTTGCCACCCTGCCGGAAGAAGCACGGCAGAAGATGACGGAACAGTGGGGCGAAGCTCCCGGCGATATCATGCTGTCCGATGAAAGCAATATTCTGGTGCCCGGTACCATGAACGGCAACATTTTTATGACTGTGCAGCCTGCCCGTCAGTATGGCATGGATCCTGCCCGGGCCTATCACGATCCTACCATAGCCCCCACCCACCAGTACCTGGCGTTCTATTACTGGCTGCGGGAAGTGTTCAAAGCAGATGCAGTGATCCATCTGGGCACCCACGGTAATCTGGAATGGCTTCCCGGTAAGGCAACCGGACTGGACCGTTCCAGCTATTCCGATATCGCTCTGGGTTCCCTGCCCAACATTTACCCTTACCTGATGACCATCTCCGGCGAAGGCGTCATCGCCAAACGCCGCAGCAGCGCCTGCCTTATCGGCTACCTGCCCGCCCCCGTAGCGGAAGCCGGTGCTTTCGACGAACTGGCCGAGCTGGAAAAAATGGCTGACGAATACAGCCATTTCCAGAAACAGGATTCAGAACAGGCGGCCGAACTGGAGAAAAAAATCATTGAACTGGCCCATGAAAC
>ONAV01000034.1 GCA_900315925.1 uncultured Selenomonadales bacterium
GGGTCTTGGCCAGGATGCGTTCCCGCAGGAAATCAAACTTGTCGTGGAGGCGTACCATGACGGGCCGCATGGAAAGATACCGCAGCCGTTCCTTCAGGGCCTCGATATCTTCTTCAATCAGGAACTTCGCCGCTTCCGCGTCCTGGTTCCGCAGCTCTTTGTTGGTATCCACCACGTTCTTCAGGTCATCGATGTTGTACAGGACCACTCGGTCCAGGTCCGTGACTTCCGGATCCACGTCACGGGGCACGGCGATATCGATCAAAACCAATGGATTAGGTTTCACACGTTCCTCCAGGGCCAGGGCCAGCTGGTCGTGGTGGATGATGTAGTGGGTGGCTCCGGTGGAGGTGATGACGATGTCCGCGTTCACTACGTGGTCGATAAAGTCATCGAAACGGATGACGGAACCGTTGAATTTGTCTGCCAGTTCCTTTGCGTGATCGTAACTACGGTTGGTGACGAAAATGGAAGGGGCGCCTTTGTCCATCAGATGCCGGGCGGTGAGTTCGCTCATCTTGCCGGCCCCGATGACCAGGATATCCGCATCGCTCAGGTCGCCAACCACTTCGATGGCCAGGTCTACGGCGGCGGACGAAACACTGACGCTCCGGTAAGCAATCTGGGTCCGGGTGCGGATCTTCTTGCCTGAGGAGATGGCCTGGTTAAAGATTGTATTGAACATGAAAGAAGTGGTGCCTGAAGTGCGGGCCAGATGATAGGCGTCCTTTACCTGGCTCAGGATCTGCCCTTCGCCCACGATGAGAGAGTCCAGACTGCTGGCTACCAGAAACAGGTGACGGACGCAGTGGACGCCGGTGAGAGTGTAAAAGTACTCTTTGTCAAAGGCTTTGCCGGCAATGCGTTTTACCGCATTGTGCAGCGCTTCCATGCCATCTTCCGGTTCCTGGGCAACCAGATACAGCTCCGTGCGGTTGCAGGTAGAAAGCAGGACTGCTTCCGAAAAGTCGTCGGACTCTTTCAGCAGCCGCAGCACGTGTTTGATCCGGCTGCGGGAAAAGTTGAATTTTTCCCGGACTTCCACAGGGGCGGTCTTATGATTCAGCCCCAATACGATTAACTGCATGTATGATGATCTCCTTTGTCTGCTGCAAACGGCCTGCTTTGACCAGCTGCAGCAGCTGATTTGTGAGAGTGTTTCTCCAGAATACCTGTCTGGCCTGTGGGTTGGGCAGACGCTGTTTTACGGTTTCCCGTTGCTCGTCCAGAAATGCGGCGAAGGCGGCCATGTCGTCGCCGTACTGCTGTTGCAGATCCTCCAGCAGCAGATGGGTGAGGCGGGGATTGCCTCCTGTTGCGACGGAAAACAGCAGGTTGCCGTTTTCATAGGTTCCGGCTACGGAAAAATTGCCGGCTTCCGGATCGTCCGCAACGTTTACCAGACAGTGGTGCTGCGTTGCCTCCCGGACTACGGCTTCGTTGACGGTACGGCTGTCCGTGGCGGCCACTACCAGAAAAGCGTGACTGACATCGCCGGCTTGATAATTGCGCTGACACAGAGTCAAAGCAGGAAACTTTCTCTGTAACATAATGATAGCAGGAAGAATTTCCGGTGCGATTACCGTGACCGCAGCACCGGCTTTCAAAAGTGACGTTGCTTTTCGCAAGGCCACGTTGCCGCCGCCGACGACCACACACCGCTGGTTTTCCATATTCAGCTGTACCGTATAACGGAACTGTTTATAAGCCATACAAACCCCGGTCAGATAATAACGCTTCCTCTTATCATTAAGAAATAAAAAAGAATAAGTGTAAAGACACACCTGCTATATTTTACCACAAAACCGATAATAATGTTACCTTTTTCTGGTTTTCTTTTCTATAATTTATAAGAATTTTTTGTGAAATCGGGGGCAGGCGATTCCGCACAGGTACGGAAACCGGTTCCTGTTTTCTGCCTGCGTTCCGAAATTTTGAGAGAATTTAATCAGTGTATTCGGAACACATTGTTTTCTTAACAACGCGGGGCCGGTGTGTTATAATAATAAGGAAATACACATTAAGCAGTTCTGTTTATTCCTCTCACACAAGCTCGTTTAATCCGTATTTCCGATATTATTATTTACTTAGGAAAGGAACTCAGATTATGAACATTATTTTCAAACGTAAGAGCGTGCGCACGTATCTGGATATTGACGTGGATGACGCATCGGTGGAACAGATCATCAGGGCCGGCATGGCGGCTCCTTCCGCCAAGAACCAACGGCCCTGGGAGTTTTATGTGGTGCGCAATAAGGAAACGCTGGCCAAACTGGCAACCTGCACTCCGTATAGCAGACCGGTGGCCAATGCGCCGGTAGCCATCGTGGCATGTTACCGTACCAACGATTTGTTTGCACCCCTGATGCCCCTGCTGGATATGAGCTGCTGCTGTGAGAACATGCTGATTCAGGCTTCCGCTATGGACCTGGGTTCCGTGTGGCTTTCCTTTGCGCCCCATCCGGAGCGGCAGGAACCGGCCAAAAAGGCTCTGAACCTGCCTGAAAATCTGGAAGTGTTTGCCGTATTGCCGGTGGGATATCCCAAAGGGGTAGGCAAAGTGATTGACCGGTTCGACCCGGCCCGCATCCACTGGGAAAAGTAAGGTTTTCCGGTTTTGCCATAATTAAAACATATGACAGCGGTACAATGATGACGTGGGAGAATAGCAACCTGAATGGTGCTATGAGTGGCGTCAGGTATGGAGAGCAGGGTCTTTGACACCGTTGGCAGCAAAGGCTTTGGCCCGGTCAATACAGGTACCGCAGGCGCCACAGGGGGTGTCCGCTCCTTCGTAACAGCTCCAGGTCAGATGATAGGGAGTCTGCAGGCGCAGGCCCTCTGCTATGATATCTGCTTTATGCATATGCACGAAAGGCGCTTCCACGGTAACCTTATCATACGTACCGATACGGATGGCGTCGGACATGCTCCGGTTGAATTCCGGCGAACAATCCGCATAGGCGTTGCCTGCTGCGTCATCCGCATGGGCGCCGATGTAGATTACACTTTCTTCATTGGGAAACAGGCTCATAGCCAGGCTGGCGCAGACTGACAGCATCAGTCCGTTCCGGAAGGGGACGTAGGTGGAAACGATACCGTCTTTGCGTTCGCTGATCTGTTCTGCATAGCTTTTATGGGAAATCGTTTCTGTGGAATCCGATAACAGAGAGCAGTTGGAGTATTGCAGGATTTGCTTCAGGTTGAATTCATAATGCTTAAGCTTGTAATACGCTGCAATCTTTTGTGCGCAGACCAGTTCCTTGTTATGTTTCTGTCCGTAAAAGATGGAAAGGGTCACCACATTTTCCGCACCGTATTTTTCCACCGCCAGGGAAATGCAGGTGGTACTGTCGATGCCGCCGCTGCTATTATAGACAATAGGAAACCCTTAGTCAATTGTGATAGAGTTATAATCTGTGAGGAGGTTTCCCTTATGAATAAGGTCATTGGTTTCACCATCCTTGCCGCATCCATCCTTTTGTCCGCGACTGCTTTGGCGGCGGAAAATAACCTTGGCCCTGTGCTGCAGGCGAACCGACAACTGATTCCGTACGGCGCCGTCAGCAAGGATGGCTATTTTAAAGACATCTATTTGGCAGGAAATGTGAAAGTGGTAACGAGTTTCGGTAATATCAAGGTGCAGATAGTTAACAGTTTTCCGGATTTAAAAGTAAAATTGGTAGAAAATTTCCCTAAAAAAGCCGGTGAATGGAAATTTGTAGAAAATTTCCCGGATTTTACCGTGCAGTTCGTAGAAAGCTTCCCGGATATTAAGATTCAGTTCGTAGAAAACTTCCCGGGAGTACCGTGATGTATAGTTCTATGTCAAGGTTTCTTGATCGGTGATTCTAATAAAATTTTTTCATATTTTTCTTGCATGGACAGGAAACACATGCTAAAATAAGCCTAAAGAATTGTGCATGTTAATTATGTTAATAAACAAGGCTTCACAATTTTAAGTAACAAAGGAGGAATATGTATGCGCATTGTATCAAAAGTTCTTACAGTTCTCGTCCTGCTGGGTGCGGTTGCTGCTTTTGCCCCATCCTTTGTGCCGACCATGGAGCATGCTACAGCGGTAGCGCAAAACCCGTCCGATAAAAGATGGGTATGCTCGAAATGTGGCAAAGGTCCGTTCAAGTGCCACCCCAACTTCCTTCCTTCCCATCAGAATTGCCCTAAGGGCGGTTATCATACTTGGAAAGAAGTAAGGTAGGGAAGCGGTTGTTGCAAAATGTAGTTTTGAGGTAAAAAGCGAGAAATTTCGTTTTTTACCTCTTTTGTTTTTACAGTTTTTCAAACGTTTTATATATCATTGATTCAGGTTGCCCTGATTTCTTTTGTTGGTGAATACAGCGATGTCAACTTTGCATTTATTAAGATATTCATTCTTTACGGCGGTGTTTCTTCTCATCCACAGCGCGCAGGTATGGGCCGCGCCGTCTGTGCTTGCGGAGTCTGCCATACTGATCAACGCCCGGACCGGTGGCGTGATTTTTGAAAAAAATGCAGATGTGCGGCGTGCCCCGGCCAGCCTGACCAAGATGATGACTTGCATCCTGTGCCTGGAATCCAAAGGTCTGAATGCGGAGTTTAAGGTTACACAGGCTGCAGCCGCAACGGAAGATTCTTACCTGGAAATGAAGGGTGGGGAACGCTTGCTGTCCGGCGAACTGATGCGGGAAATGATGATGGAGTCGGACAACGGGGCCGCGGTTGTGGTGGCACAGAATGTATCCGGCAGCATCCTGAAATTTGCTGACCGCATGAACGAAAAGGCCAAGGAACTGGGGTGTAAGAAAACCCATTTCAGTAATCCCCACGGGCTGACAGCCAAATGGCATTATTCTACGGCAAGGGATATGGCAAAGATTGCTGTCTACTGCATGAAAAATCAGGACTTCAGGAATCTCGTGAATCACCGGAAGTCTGTGATACACTGGCATTCACCTTCCAGCAGAACGTATAAGTCAGAAACTACCAATGAGCTGCTGGGCAAATATGATGGTGCCAACGGGATCAAGACCGGTTGGACTAATGCGGCGAAAGGCTGTGTAGCCGCTTCTGCGAAACGCGGTGATGTAGAGCTGATTGCAATTGTTATGAAATCAAAAGACCATGCTACCCGCTTTGCAGATGCTAAAAAGTTGCTGGACTATGGCTTTTCCGTAGGCGGGAAAGGGAAAGTTCCGGCAGAGCAACCAGTGAAAGCGGATACGAAACGTGTGCCAAACGTAAAAAAGCCGGGAACTTCGTTTTCATCTACAGTATCAAATAAGCCTGTTTCCGTATCGGTGACCGAATCGAAACAAGTTGTAACGAAGCAACCCGTTGCGACCCAGCCTGCAGTTGTTTCATCATCTATGACAAAACAGTCAGAGCATGTATCAGTATCAAATCACTCAACGTCAACCCCGGCGGTTTCAGCTAAAGCACCGGCAGCATCTTCAACACCAACCGCAAATAATACCGGGATCCGGATGCCTGTAGTACGCAGACCGGGCGCATAATTGTATCATTATTTACATAAAAGTTCTGTCTTTTTAGTGTCAAGTCTGTTTTGTATTTGTTCTCTTGCTTGGCATGATGATAAATGCTATCATATGCATAGATAGTCGCATATGTATAAACGAAGGTGTAGAGATTAAACTAAAGGAGGAATTTGTATGCGCAGAGTATCAAAAGTTCTTACAGTTCTTGCCCTGTTGGGTGCGGTTTGTGCTTTTGCTCCGGTAGTTGACCATGCATATGCAGTAGCGCCAAACCCGTCCGATACAAAATGGGTTTGCTCGAAGTGCGGCGTAGGTCCGTTTAAGTGCCACCCGAACTTTCTTGATAAGAAACAGGTTTGTAAAAAGGGTGGCTACCATGAATGGAAGGAAGTAAAGTAAGCAAACGGTTGTAGCATGGTTAAGGAGGCCTTTTACTATGTTTAAAAGAGTAATGGTTGTATTAATCGTGTTGATGGGGCTGGCCGTAAGTGCAACTCCTTCAATATTGCATATCTTCGAACCTGGTGTAGCCAAAGCAGCTGGTAATGGGATGCGCTGGTTTTATTGTAAAAAATGCTTATTGATGATAAAAAGCTATCCTAACGCTCTTAATTATAATGTTAGATGCACAAGTCCAAGTGGTGGTAAACATGAGTGGGTGGATGCGGGGCCTGTAAAATAATCGCTTTTTGAAAAGACATCTGCCTTGTTTTATTCCGAATAATGTTGTTGAATTTTAATAAAATAAACAGCATATATGCTTATAGCATATAGTTCTATCTACTGTTTAGCATGTTTATGGAAAAGGTGTATAAATAAGTAACGGCTGCCGAAACGACAGCCGTTGCTTTTGTCTGTATTTATTGTTGTTTTTCAGTAACATCTGTCCTGGAATTACTCGCGGCAATTAAAATGGAGACAAGTCGCGCAGTATCGTTAGCAAAACAAATGAACCTTTATTTCATTTTTTCCCAGGCGGTAAACAGCCATCCTCTGGAAAGATTCTTTCTGTCGTCGTACCAACCATAGTCTTCCAGATAATCACGAACGGCACTATTTCCTGTATACATATTGCGACGACCGCTTGGGAGGCTCCTGAAATCACTTGCGGCCGAAGAAGGGCTGCTCGGTTCGTACATCGTGTAACCGCTGCCATTCGGCGTAAAAATGGCAAATTTTGCAGAATTCATATAGGAGTTGAAATCACTGCTGCTAATCGTCTTAACTGTCAGTGAAGCAAAACAGCAATTAGCAAATACCATGAGAGAAACAAATGTGGCGAAAGCAATCTTTTTACATTTCATAATGTTCGCAGTTCAATTCATCGTCTGTTGGCAACGATGATCGGTAGCACCTGCAGCCTCCTTTCATAAACAAGCTACCTTTTCCTGATTTTAGTGTAGCAAAAACGGCCATCTGTGTCAATAATATAAGTCTGTTTTATTTGTTCTTGTGGACAAGGAACTAGTTTTTATAAAATAATAAGTGCTTCCTAAACAACTCTGAACAGAATGCAGAGTGTATGGTTACGCAGACCGTTGTATAAACAGACTATTCGTATCTGAAAATGTTATGTTACTAAACGACCGAGCTGCAGTATCTGCAGTACAGCCGTTTCCATAAATAATCAGCCTATTGAGGTATTTAACCATGGAAAATCAACAGATTGCCCGGGCCATTCTTTCTGCGGTAGGTCCGGAAAACATAACCGAGGCCTATAACTGCATGACCCGGCTGCGGTTACGTGTCAAAGCGGTGACCGTGACCAAAGAAGAACTGAAAAAGATTGCCGGCGTGAAAGGCGTGATCATGAACGAGGGAGAAATCCATATTGTTCTGGGCCCCGGCAAAGCAGAAAATGTAGCAAAGGAATGTAAAGCGCTGCTGGCAGCCTGGGGGAAGAACCTGCCTGCAACTAACGCGCTTGCGGCGGATTTGGCAAAATCCGGTGCCGGCAGCGAACCATCAGAATCTGTCCTTTCAAAAAGGCCATCGATTCTTGCGGCAGAACAGCAAGCCAAACACAAAATCGGCGATGGCAAAGAACTGCATGCCGAAATTAAAAAACGAAACAGCGAGTCTGCGGTCAAACGGATGCTGCAGCGTGTCGGCCACATCTTTATCCCGCTGATTCCGGCATTCATCGGTTGCGGGCTGCTGACGGGACTGATCAGCCTGTTGCTGAAAATCAGTCCTGAAATGGCCGACAATTCCTATGTCCAGTATCTGAAGCTGGCGGGGGGATCCATCTTTACCGTGTTGAACGCCTTTATCGGTCTGTATGCCTGCAAAGAATTTGGCGGCACCCCGGCTCTGGGCGGAGCTATGGCAGCTTTGCTGGCAGCGCCGGGGCTGGCTGATATTACCTTTATGGGAAGTCCGCTGATCCCCGGGCGGGGAGGCATCTTTGCTTCACTGTTGGCCGGTGCGGCTACGGCCTTTATTGAAACACGACTGCGCAAACGGATCCCGGAATCCGCCAGCCTGTTCCTGACGCCGCTGGTTACGATTACGGTGGTTGCCCTGGCCGGTCTGTTCATCTTCCAGCCGTTGGGAGGCATTCTTTCCGATGTTCTCGGTTATTATACGGTGCATACGATTCAGACAGGCGGTGCGGTCACCGGGTTTGTCATCGGGGGAATCTTTCTTCCTATTGTGATGGTGGGCGTGCATCACGGGCTGACGCCGATCCATGCGGATATGCTGGCGTCCATGGGCATGACGATTCTGCTTCCCATTGCGGCCATGGCCGGCTGCGGACAGGTAGGGGCTTCCTTTGCCGTGTATCTGAAAAGCAAAAACAAATATCTGCGGCGGACCGTTCTGAGTTCGCTTCCCGTTGGTATGCTGGGCATCGGCGAACCGCTGATTTACGGCGTTACCTTACCCCTTGGCAAGCCGTTCGTATGTGCCTGTATCGGCGGCGCCTTCGGGGGCGCGTGGCAGGCATATCACGGAATCGGTTCCTATGCCCTGGGCATTTCCGGGATTCCGCTGGCAGCTGCTACCAACAACGTATGGTTGTATCTGATTGGTGTTTTTATCGCGTATCTGGCAGGTTTTGCTGCTACCTGGCTGGTGGGGTTTGACGATCCGCCGGAAGAGGAAGGGAACACGTAATATCAGGCTTTTGATGTGGAAATTGTGATTTACTATCTGTAATCAGTAGTGGATAAACTGCTGATTGCAGATTTTTTATTGCGAGGTAGAGAGCGGGAAGAGACAGTTAAAATGTATACATGTATACATTGCGGTAAAATATAGATTAATTTGTGAAAAAATGGTAAAATACCCCTAACTTATATAGAAACGAGGGGATTTTATGAACTTATCTGTCCAAATTCTGGTTGCGTTGATCCTGTCTGTATGCGCCGGTCTGGTCATCGGACCCGAAGGCCTTCCGTTCGTTAACAAATGGATCGCGCCTATCGGTACCATCTTTATCAACTTCATCAAGATGATGATCGTTCCGGTCGTCACCTGCTCTTTGATCGTAGGCGTTACCAGCCTGGGCGGCGACAGCAAAAAGCTGGGCCGTATCAGCGCCAAGACCATCTGCCTGTATCTGATTACCACAGCGGTAGCGATTGTTCTCGGTTTTGCCGTGGCCGGCATTATCCAACCCGGTGTCGGTCTGGATATTGCCGGAAAGGTTGCGCCGAAAGTAAAAGAAGCACCGACCTTTATGCAGGTCCTGGTGGACATGGTGCCTACCAACCCGGTTGACGCTATGGCCAAAGGCCGGATTCTGCCAGTCATCATTTTTGCACTGCTGGTAGGTATCGGCATCACCCAGTTAGATGAAAAGCGTTCCCGCTTCCTGATGGATTTATATGATGCGGGTGCGGAAGTATGCTACAAGATCATCGCCATGGTTATGAAGTTTGCTCCTCTTGGCGTGTTCGCGTTACTGCTGCCGGTTGTCTGCAAAAACGGCCCCAAGGTACTTCTCCCGCTGTTAAGCGTAATTCTGGCTGTTGCCATCGGCTGTGCCCTGCAGTGCATCCTGGTTTATTCCACGCTGGCATCTACCATGGGCGGTGTGAACCCGGTGAAGTTCTTCCGCGGCATGTCCGAAGCCATGATGCTGGCTTTCACCACCTGTTCCTCCGCGGCAGCACTGCCTGTTAACATGAAGAACTGCCAGGAAAAATTGGGGCTGTCCCGTGAAGTCACTTCATTCGTACTGCCGCTGGGCTGCACCATCAACATGGACGGCACGGCGCTGTACATGGGCGTTTGCTCTCTGTTCGTAGCTAATGCTTTCGGTGTGAACCTGACTACTTCCGATATGATTATGATCGTCTTCACCGGTACCCTGGCATCCATCGGTACCGCCGGTGTTCCCGGCGCGGGTCTCATCATGCTGGCCATGGTGCTGCAGGCGGTTCAGCTGCCTATGGAAGGCCTGGCACTGGTGGCCGGTATCGACCGTGTGCTGGATATGTTCCGTACCTGCGTTAACATCACCGGCGACGGCGCGGTTTGCTGCGTAGTAGATAAGACAGAACGGAAACACGCAGCCTAATTGCGGTCAATCGTTGTGAATCATAATTTTAAATAATGGAATAGGGCGGCGTCTAAAAAACGCCGCCCTAAAATTTTACTGTTTTATATATTTGCATTTTACGTGGGATGTGGTACAATACAAAAATGAGCAGTAATGAAGACGATAGGTTAAGAAATAATGGAAGCAAACGTGGAGTTACCTTAACCTGTTGTTTTATAATGCTAAGAGAGAAGCAAAGGGAGAGAAGTATTCATGCGTATCATTTATAAGACAAATACAACATACAGTGCGGCGGAATTCGGAAAGATGAACCTGGAGATTCAGAAGCACGACAGTAAGTTCAGAAAAGCACAGTATATTATTGCGGCTATTATTGCGGTAATTATTGCTATCTGCCTGTACAATGCGTGGTATATTGCTGCGGTAGCTATGGTAGCTGTAGGGGTAGCCGTATTTTTATATGTCATTCCGCATAATGTGCGGAAGCAGGCGGAAAAGGAATTTGCCAAGAGTCGCCTGGAAGGCACCCCCAGCAACATGACCTTCTATCTGGATCATTATGAAGAAGTGAACAAGATGGGCCGTGCTGCCTACAAGTATGTACAGCTGCGTCACATTTATGAAACGCCTACCAATTTTTACCTGATGCTGAACGATAAGCAGGGGGCTATTGTGGAAAAGGCCAACTGCAAACCGGAACTGATCAAGTTCATCGGCAAAATCAAGGCACAGTATAAACTGTAAGTGATTTTGCAAAACCGGTAAGGGTTGCGGGATGCGTTGCTGCAGGAAACTGCCGGAAATGAGTCAGGACGTTCGAGTGGTCCGTGACTTTTGTGATACATAGTGAAAAGAGCAACACCCTCTGTCGGCAAAAGTGGCAGAGGGTGTTTTTATCAGAAACAGAGGGGACGGAAGATGAAAAAGCGGTTGACAGCCTTGGTGATGGCATTCCTGTTGGGGTTGCTGCTATTCCATTTCCGGATACCCATTCCGTTCATGCTGAGTGGGATCATTTCCGCCTCGGTGCTGAAATTCTTTGTCTGGACAGATATGCGCTGGCCTGTGCTGTGGCGCAATCTGGGACTGATGGCTGCCGGTTACGGCATCGGCCGGAGTTTTACCCATGATACGCTGGTGCAGATGTCCCAGCATATTGCGGGCGTTTTTGGGGCTTCCTTTGTAGCAATTGGCATATCGCTGCTGGTGGCCTGGTTCACCTATAAACATACCTTTGCCAATCTGCTGAGTTGCATTATGGGCATGCTGCCCGGCGGACTGAACCAAATGATGCTGATGGCGGATGAAGATCCGCGGGCGGATGCCAATGTGGTAGTCATGCAGCAAACCATCCGGCTCTTCGGCGTAGTCATTTCCGTTCCTTTTCTGGTAATCCATCTTCTGGGCGCTTCTGTCGTCCCTCAGGGACTGCTGGCGCCTGTGGGGGATAATACGGGGCTCACCTGGCTGCTTATGGTTCCCGTGGCCGGGATTGGTTCTGTGGTCGCCAAAAAGCTGAAGGTGCCCACGGCGGCTTTGATTGGCCCGATTTTCGCCACGGCGGCATTTTCCATTATCTGTGCGGTGAACCTGCAAAAGCCTCCGCCCATCCTTATGAATCTGGCCCAGTTGAATATCGGTCTTTATATGGGATGTATGCTGGACAAGGAACGGCTGCTACGGACACGGGTACTGCTGCCTTACGCCATTATCGGGACGCTGCTGATCATCGGCGGGAGCATCGTGGTGGCGGAGATACTGGTCCGTTATTACGGAATCCCCATTGTCACGGCGTTTCTGGCCATGGCTCCCGGCGGCATGACGGAGATGTGCCTGGCGGGCATGAGCATGGGGGCCGATGTGTCCATTATCCTGACGTACCAGATTGTGCGCCTCCTGATGATGAATCTGACGGTGCCGTTCATCCTCCGCAGGTATTTTGATGACAGTTATACGGGGTAGGGCACCCGTTGAAATATAGTAAATGAAGTAAATGTTGTCTTGCAACAAGCTTCTGTAGTTTTATATACGTCAGTGCCTGTGTGCAAAGATGAATCAAGCGTAAAAATACGCAACGTTCTGTAGCTGTAAGAATCAGCAGTGAACGTTGCGTGTTTTTTATGATTTGTTTTCAACTAACATACCAGATTTTTTATGGGCGAAAAGGATAGAATGTGACAACATCCTGACCGACCAATACGTGTCGTAAAGCCTGAACAATAAAATTTATTCTCTCCAGGCACAGTGCTTCAGCGCGCCGGACCACTGGTTCATACGGAAGGATCCCCGCAGGGCGGCGTAGATAAAGTTTTCCGCTGTTTCCAGGGCGTCCGTGATGGCCATGCCCTTTGCCAGGCAGGCGGTGACCGCAGCGGAGAAGGTGCAGCCCGCTCCATGGTTATAAGAATTGGGAATCTTCGGATGCCGTTTTTCCGTAAAGGTGTTGCCGTCGTAGACCAGTTCCACCGCATCGGTTCCGGGCAGGCGGTCGCCGGCTTTCAAAATTACGTTCTGGCAGCCTTTATCGTGGATTACAGCGGCAGCCTGTTTCATTTCCTCTACTGAGCTAATGGCAGCAGGCATATCTGCCAGGTAGGCGGCTTCCAGCAGGTTCGGCGTCATGACCAGCGCCCGCTTTACCAGCAATTCTTTAATGGCGGCCGCTGCTTCCGGAACCATGATGCTGTCGATACCTTTGCAGACCATGACCGGGTCGATGACGACATTTTTCAATTCATATTTGTCGATGGTGGCAGCAATCAGTTCTACCAGATCGGCGCTGCCCAGCATGCCGGTCTTCATGGCGTCACAGCCGATGCCCTGGAGGATCGTGACAAGCTGTTTTTCAATGACAGCGGTTTCAATGGGATAAATCTCGTGGGCCCAGTCCGCATTGGGATTTTGGGCTACGATGCAGGTGAGTGCGGTCATTCCGTACACGCCCAGCTCCTGAAAGGTTTTCAGATCGGCCTCCATACCGGCGCCGCCGCTGGTGTCCGAACCGGCGATGGTCATTGCTTTATACATGGTTAAAATCTCCCCTCATAAAATCAGTGTTACCATAAAACGGTGTCAGGATATGCTTTACGGGCAGGATTTCGCTTCCGTAGCGCGCTGTCTCTTGCCTCAGAATCATCTGAGAGTTTGTCCTGACGAAATGGCAATTCTAATTATACTCGTAAAATCAAAAAATGAAAGCATCAATTGTGTTATATTTGTCACAGAAACACTGATTTTTTTATTTAAAGTTATATGCTGTTACGATTTTTTCCCGATTAAACAACACATCCTGCGGATATTCATACAGGCAGATGGCCAGATAGGAACCTGCGATGTTGTACAGGTTATCGAAGCCGCAGTGCTGCAGGGCCATGATGGCATTGTAGCTGCGCTGGCTGGACCGGCAGTGGAGATAAACAGGCCTGTCTTTGGGTATTTCTTCCATACGCTGCCGCAGCTGGCTTAAGGGAATATTGATTGCGTTCAGCAGGTGACCGGCGTTGTATTCACCCGGTTCCCGCACGTCGACGATGCAGGCATTGCTTTCCACCAGTTCCCGTACCTTTGTCAGGGGAACCTGACGGTATACGCCGTGAAGCAGGTTCAGTCCTACCAGCGCGGCCATGTTCACTGCGTCTTTGGCAGTGCTGACTACCGGGGCGTAGCAGAGCTCCATATTCTTCAGGTCTTCCAGGGTGCCGTCCATGGAGATCAGGGCGGCGATTACATCAATGCGGCGGTCCGCTTCTCCTTTGCTGATAGCCTGGGCGCCCAAGAGACGTCCCGTTGGTGTTTCAAAGAGCAGTTTGACATGGATGGGGTGGGCGTCCGGCATAAGGCTCACCTTGTCGGAAGGGATCACATAGGCAATTTCAAAAGGTATTCCTGCTGCTTTTGCCGCTTTTTCGTTCAGGCCGGTGCTGGCAGCCAGCAAAGAGAAGATACGAATGACAGAAGAACCGATAAATCCTTTCTGCTGATTCCGGATCCCATAGATATGATCTGCCGCGGCCCGGGCTTCCATCTGGGCGGGCCAGGCCAGGGCCAGCCGCATGGGTTTGTGGGTGAGACGGTTAAACACTTCGATGGCGTCGCCTACAGCATAAATGGCAGGGTCGCTGGTCTGGAAGTTGGCGTTGACTTTAATGCCGCCGGTTTCACCGATGGTCAGTCCGGCATTTTTCGCCAGTGTGGTTTCCGGACGGATGCCCACGGCCATCACCACTGCGTCGGCCTTTACCTGTCTTCCGCTGGAGAGTTCGATGACATTACTGCCAATCTTTTTCACTCCGTCCTTTACTATTAACGTCATACCGTTATCCAGTATTTCTTTGTGCAGGATCTGGGCCATGTCGTAATCAAACGGTGTCATGACCTGGTCCATGGCCTCAATCAGGGTGACTTTGTAACCGGCATGCACCAGGTTTTCCGCAATCTCGCAGCCGATAAAACCACCGCCTACCACGGCAATATTCTCCGCTTTGTGGTCGCGGATGTAGGCATCCAGCTTCGCAATGTCTACCACATTCCGAATGCCAAAGACATTATCATTGCGGATGCCTTCGATAGCCCCGGGCAGGATGGGTTCGCCGCCGGGGGAGAGGATCAGGGCATCGTATGTTTCTTTGTATTCTTTGCCGTCCGGGAGATTCTTTACCATTACGGTCTTTTCTTCCCGGTTAATGGCGATGACTTCGTTTTCCGTACGCACTTCGATGTTATATTTCTTTTTGAACTGGGCAGGATCCATCATTACAAGGTCCGCGCTGTCCGCTACGGTGCGGCTTAAGAAATAGGGCAGGGCGCAGTTGGAAAAGGAAACATGGGGTCCCCGTTCAAATACAATGATTTCTGCATGTTCATCCAGACGGCGGGCCCGGGCGGCGGCTGAAGCGCCACCGGCTACACCGCCGACCACCAAGATTCGCTTGCTCAAAACACTTCCTCCTTCGATCCGTTCCTTTCGGTTTCCCGGACAATTCGAGAACGGTTCGCAATCAACCTTTTTGCAAACACAAATTATGTTAGTAGTTTGTAACATCTAAATCTTAATTCTTCGGTGCTTCCATTCTATACCGTATAAACACAATTTATACAAGTTTTAGATGTAATAAAATATTAGTAATACTTTTGCAATCCACACGTACGTCAGTGTCGCAGGCTGCCAATTGTCCGTTTGTTATAAATACCGGTACCAGTGAATACTGATACCGGTGACTGTGATAAAAACACGGTTACCTCAATAACATATTATTTCTTCAATGCAGCTTTCGTTGCTTCCTTTGCACAGAAGCCGATGATCTTCTTGCAGTTACGGGCCCGCTCTTTCATGCCGTCTTTGGTGGTTTCATCAAAGGGGAAGCAAAGGTCACGGCATTCGATGGTACCGTATTCTTTGATGACATCTTTCACATAAACGGCGTGGCGTGGATAGATGCCGGTCTCGTCGTGATGCAGTTCATCAACCCGTTCCTCGAAGGTCTCTTTGGCATAGGGGTTCTTGCGGCCCTGTTTGCTTCCGATTACAACCATGCCGGCGTTTACTGCGCCGCAGGTGTGCTTGGTAAAGCCCATACCACCGCCCATACCGGAAACCAGCGCAATGATTTCAGGCGGATATTCACTGATACCCAGATCCAGAAATCCTTGCAGCACGCATTCACCACAGTTCAGTCCGTGTTTGAAATGTTCCATGGCGTTCTGGGAAGCTTTTTCCGCCAGCTGTTCAATCTCTTCTTCGGTGTAGATTTTCTTTTCTTCCATGATGATACTCCTCCTGTTGATAAACTTGAATGGGTTATCTGATTCATCTGCAATCGCACATTGCTTTTAATGGCAGTTCTTTTCGGAACCTGTTTCTCTAAATTCTATTATACCATGAATTCAGACCTGTTGAAAATAGCTAAGGAAACACTGATTAATTCGTTTGCACGCTGACCGGTGCTTTTTGTGACTGACTTCGTCAATGTTCCTCAACGTAGCTACGGCTACGCCTTCGGGCCATTTCCTTGTCAGTCGCAAAAAGCCCTAGATCAGTGTACAAACTCATTTAATCAGCGTCTCCCTAAGAAATAATCGGAAAAGTTGGAATAAAGTTGGAATAAAGTTGTAATATACTTGAAACGTTTTAGGGCAATAAACAAAGAAAACGGCACTGCAGTGTGGTTTGCGATGCAGACTTCAATGCCGTTAAGTTCATTGGGTAAAAAGGAAACAGAAAAGCGAGTGTTTACTTTACGTGAATTGATGTTTCATTTACTTGTTTCTATCTGTGTGGACGATGACCGCCGTGATGGGGTCCGCCATGATGGTGGGACGGCGGCCCCGGTCGGTGGTGATGATGACGGGGATGATCCCACCAGCCCCAACCCCAGCTCATCCCGACATAAACGGGCACATAGGTCTGGCGGGCTTCATAAGCAGCGATATCCCGTTCGTCCATAACCGCAAAACGGAGCTTTTGTGTTTTTACAAAGCCGCCAATCTCCACTTCGGCCAGAATATCTGCATACCCGCGGGCATTTCCGGTGATGCTTAACTGACCGTTTTCCTCCTGGATAGTGGCAACATTTTCCGTAAGGCTGGTCAATGTGAGGTCATAGGGAAGGTTGCCGGGTACCCGGATCAAAACCTTGCCTTTGCCTTTTAACGGAATGATGGCGCTAGCCCTGTAAATTTCTACTTTTTTCAGCAGTTTTTCCGTAGTGCCTTCCAGCAGTTCGATATTACCGTTCTCCGGGAAACGGCGGAATACACAGCTTTTATCTTTCGCGATAAAATATTCTCCTACCAGCGTTTCCATATCGCGGGTGAAGGCTTTCACATGCTGGAAATAATCGCCGGTCAACGCTTTGTCCATACGGTAAAAATAGTGCTTTCCGGCGTCCAGACCGGTTTTGGCAGGAGCCAGTCCTTCCAGCAGTGAAACAGCTTTAGCCAGCTTTTCGCCGCTGGTGATGTAGTATTGGGATAAAGCTTTTTCCCGGGCCGCCAGTCGTGCCGCTTCAGACTGGGAAACCGGGATGACGGCACCGTTTTTGAATTGCGTTTTGGACGTTTCTGTCTGATCGGTTGTAGCCGCACCGGCGATTCCGGGTAAAGCAAGGCCTGCGGTCAGGACGGAAACAGCCAGGATTCCCGTTACAGCTCTTTTCCAGTTTTTCATAAGCGTTCCTCCGAAATTTTAAACTTACAGAAAAACATGTAATTGGTTTCTTTAAAGAGATGCGTGATAAAAGTAGTTTCTCTTTTGCAGTCAGTATACTGAGTATTTTTGACAATTCTATGACGATTTACTAAAAACCGAAAATCGGTTAAAATATATTATGAATTATTTAAGCATTATCGTTAATGATGTGAGGGCTATTATGATTGGCAGCAGAGTGATGGCCGTGGGCGATGTTCATGGTCAGTATGATAAATTAAAAAAGCTGATGCGGAAGATAAAGTTTGATCCGGCGCAGGATAAACTGATTTTTTTGGGAGATTTGATCGACCGGGGGCCGGAATCGTTGCAATGCTTTGATTATGTGATGCATTTACAAAAACAGCATCCGGAGTCTGTTATTTATCTGATGGGGAATCACGAACGGGAAATGCTGGACTATTATGACGCTCTGGCAAAGACAAAGGATGAACTGGATGTGCGTCTTCTGAACCGGACCAGTCAATGGCTTGTGTATGGCGGAGATAAAACCCTGCCCCAATTGCAGAAACTGGGAGCCAAAGCCTTGCAGAACCGGCTGGATTACGCAAGAAATCTCCCTTTATATTATCGCATGGGGGATTTTTATTTCTGTCATGCAGGGGTAAAGCCGGGTGTTCCGTTGGATCAGCAGCAGGAAAAAGACCTGATTTGGATTAGAAGCGAGTTTTATGAAGGGTATCAGGGAAAAGAGACGGTTGTAGTCGGGCATACGCCCATCCAGAATCTACAGCACATGTTTGAAGGAATAACCTGGGATATGTACCCGGTCATCCGGGACAATCATATTATTTTGTGCGATACGGGATCTTATATGGAAAACGGAAGGCTTTCCTGTATTGATGTAATCACCAAATACGTATGGCAGGCCTGATATAACCGGCTGTGTGTTATACGGAATCACTGCGATGAAACGGTATAACACAGTGATTCGGCATTGAATGAATCGGATGATCTGTTCTTTTTTTAACAATGGTTTTTGCAGTCAAAAAAGAAAGGAAACACAATGAAACATTTAAAAAAGCTTACTTTGCTCCATTCCAACGATTTGCACGGCGATTTTCTGGTAGAAAAAGTAGATGATAAGCTGGTGGGCGGTGTTTCCATGCTGTCCGGTTACGTGAATAAGGTACGCCGGGAAGAAGAAAATGTGATCTACGCCATTGCCGGGGATATGTTTCAGGGGTCTCTGATTGATTCGGAATTCAAAGGTGTGTCTACTATTGAAATCATGAATCTCCTGGCGCCGGATGTGGTTACCATCGGCAATCACGAAGTGGATTACGGGCTGGCCCATCTTCTGTTTCTGGAAAAGTGTGCCAACTTTCCCATCATCAACGCCAATTTGTACATGAAACACAATGGCAGGCGCCTGTTCCGTTCCCATCGGATTCTGGAGATTGACGGGATGAAGGTACTGTTTATCGGTATCCTGACAGAAGAAGTACTGCAGAAGACCAAGCTGGAAAAACTGATCGGCACGTTGGTGGATATCAGGGAAGCTGCGGAAGAAGTAGGGCGCATCTGTGATGCCTATCAGACAGAAGACATTGATTTCACCGTGTTGCTTACTCATGTCGGCATCGAGGCGGACCAGCAGCTGGCAGCGATCCTGGATCCCCGCTGGGGTGTGGACCTGATCATCGGGGGGCACAGTCATACGCTGCTGGAAAAACCCATTGAGGTAAACGGAATCCCCATTGTACAGGCAGCATCCGGTACCGATCAGATTGGTCGTTTCGATATCATGGTGGATACGGATCGGAACAGTATTGACAGTTACACCTGGCAGCTGATCCCTATCACACCGGATCGTTGCCCGGAAGATGAGACACTGAAAGAAATCATTGAAAAATATCACAACATTACGGAAACGAAATACAACCGGATTCTGACCCGTTTCCCGGAACGCTATACCCATCCTGCCCGTAACCGGGAAACCCAGGTGGGAAAAATATTTGCTGATGCCTTTAAAGATTCACTTGGACTGGATATCATGCTGCACGCTTCCGGCAGTCTCCGCAGTCACTTCCTGGGTCCGATCATGACGCTGAAAGATTTGCAGGAAATGGAACCTTTTGACGAAGAAGTGTACCGGTATGTGGTGTCGGGAAGCCAGTTCCGCCATATGATGGAGTACATGCTGCGGGACGAAGCCTTTGACCCCAACGCTCATACGGAGTTTTACCAATTCTCCGAAGGGATGCGGATCGTGTACAATAAAAAGCAGAAAAAGGTTACCAGCTTTACCATGTATGGCCGGGAAGTCGGAGAGGACGAGAAGCTGCGGGTAGGTATGCATCAGTTCCATTTTAAAAACCTGAAGACCGGATTGGATATTTCCGAATCGGAGATTACCCGAAACGGCATGCCGAAGGTTATTGCGACACGCAGCCTGGGACTGCTGGAAGAGTATTTTTCTTCCCACCCGCATCTGACAGCACCGGAAGAACAGCGGCTGGTGATTGAAGAATAAGTTGAGCGTATTATTATTAACTCATTTTATCAGAACTTTCTTAAATAAAAAAAACAGCGGCGGTAACGTATTTGCAAAACCGTCCGTGTTTGCAGTTTCATGGACTCATTCGCCTGTGGCTCGAAACTCGGGCTTTGCCCTCAGACAGCCTCGCCACGGTCGGCTCATTTCATCTCATGAAACTAAGCAAACGCTTCCGATGTTTTGCGAATACGTTACCGCCGCTGTTTTTACTTATACGAACTATTGA
The DNA here is from genome assembly GCA_900315925.1 of uncultured Selenomonadales bacterium. Classification (GTDB taxonomy): domain Bacteria; phylum Bacillota; class Negativicutes; order Acidaminococcales; family Acidaminococcaceae; genus Succiniclasticum. Next base: position 19,936 of record ONAV01000034.1, read on the forward strand.
TACGATTTACTTCAAAAACCAAAAATATCCCAGTACCATCAGGCCCAATACGATGCGATAGTAACCGAACACGATAAAGTTATGCTTTTTGATGTAACTCATCAGGAACCGGATGACCAGGATGCTGACTACAAATGCTACTATGCAGCCCACTGCCAGGATCAGTAATTCGTTGCTGTTAAATACGAAGCCGACCCGCAGAATGTATTTTACCAGTTTCAGCAGGGAAGCACCAATCATGACGGGAATAGCCAGATAAAAGGTGAACTCTGCGGCTACGCTGCGCTCCAGACCGATCAGCAGGCCTCCGATGATGGTAGAACCGGAACGGGATGTGCCCGGCACCAGGGACAGCAGCTGGAAGATACCTACCTGGATGGCTTTGCGATAAGTGATATCCTTTACGTTTTTAACGCTTCCGGAGCCGATGTTACGGGACTCGATCAGGATAAACAGTATGCCGTAAAAAATCAGGGTGATTGCTACAACTTCCGGTGTAAAGAAATGTTCCTCCATCCAGTCGTCAAACAGGATACCGATGACGGCGGCAGGCAGGCAGGCTACAATGATTTTTCCCCAGAGGTCCAGGGTGGGGCGGTCCAGGGTGAGGGCTCCGTCTTTTTGTTTCAGGGGCCAGATTTTTTCAAAGTACAAAAGGATGACAGCCAGGATGGCGCCTAGCTGGATCACAACTTCAAACAGCTTGTAAAACTGGGCACTGACACCTAAATGGATAAATTCGTCCAACAGGATCATGTGGCCGGTGGAAGATATGGGCAGCCACTCGGTGACGCCTTCGATGATGCCAAACAGTATGGCTTTAATTATTTCCAGCAAAATAAAAATCTCCTTACTCATAATAATACTTTCCTATTTTACCACAAATATAAAAAATAGCTATAGTTTTTTAAAAGTTTTGCTGACAGATTTTCGGAAACGCAGAATAATTCATCTCATGTGGAGCTATCATACTAACACATTTGAGCAGTATTTCGTTGATGATGAGCAGATAATACCATGTTGGTAGTGAGCGGTTTTAATATGTGCGGATAAGAGAAGGAAGTTTTCACAGATATTTTACTAAATTAAACGTATCGCGGTATTGCAATTCCTACTAATCTGATATATATTATTATGGTATCTGTTTTAAGGCAAATTGTTAAACGTATCGGCAGATTCATGGTATAATATCTGTAAAATCTGTGCCAAAAGGAGTAACAGGCTAGACATAGAAATATTAGATAAGGAAGAATAGAGGAATCATAACACGGAGGAATCATGCTTGAGTTAAAAGACATCAGTTTTAACGTGCAGGATGACAGTAAAGAGAAAGAGATCATCCGGCATCTGGATCTGAACATTGACGACG
>ONAV01000004.1 GCA_900315925.1 uncultured Selenomonadales bacterium
TGCCCTGCCTATGGACGGACAGCGCTGTTCGGAGTTGTGTATTCGTATTAAGCATGTAAATAATACTCTATAACGTTTTAAAAACGAAAAGCGTGCAGGAATTTTCAAAACCGGTCGCGTTTGTTATTCCATGGACTCATGCGCCTGTGGCTTCGAAACTCGGGGCTTCGCCCCTCAGACAGTCTCGCCACCACGGCGCATTTCTTCTCATGGAATTGCACAAACGCGCCCGATGTTTTGCTCATTCCCTGCACGCTTTTTTGTCTTTAATCATCTATACTGTGAATGCTTTGATTTCTTTCAGTCTTTCCCGTTCCAGCAATATGTGCAAAGTTTGTCCGGATCAATACCTACTGCCTTAATCATGTCGTCCAGACGGTTAAAGGCCAGACTGGTGAATCCCATCTTCTTGCAGATTCCCTGTACCATCGCATGGTATCGGTCCGAATCCGGATTGCAGTAGTCTTCCAAAATCTCCCGGGCAACAGTTTCCCCTTCTTCTTTAGCGATAATCTGACGGGCGATCAGTTCCATTTCCGAATTGGAACGGGAGAAGTTCAGGAACTTGCAGCCAAACGTAATCGGCGGGCAGGCCGGACGGGCATGCACTTCTTTCGCTCCGCTTTTAAACAGGAACTCCGTGGTTTCCCGCAACTGCGTTCCCCTTACAATAGAATCGTCAATCAGGATGATACGTTTGCCTTCAATCAGTTCGTGCACCGGAATCAGTTTCATCTTGGCAATCAGGTTCCGTTTGCTCTGAATGGTTGGCATAAAAGACCGGGGCCAGGTCGGCGTGTATTTGATCAGCGGACGCGAGAAAGGAATCCGGCTTTCATTGGCATAGCCAACCGCATGGGCAATACCGGAATCCGGAACACCGGCTACATTATCCGCTGCATCTTCCGTAATGTGATCCCGCCGGGCCATGTATTTGCCGCAGTTGTACCGCATCTGTTCCACGGAAACGCCTTCATAGAAAGAAGACGGATATCCGTAATACACCCACATGAAGGTGCAGACCCGCATTTTAGAACCTGGTTTTGCCAGTACCTGCACACCTTCCGGCGTCATGATGTCAATCTCACCGGGTCCCAGCTCTTTATAATCTTCATAACCCAGATTTAAATACGCAGTAGATTCAAAGGTCGCACAGAAGCCTTCCGGTTTTTTTCCCAGGATCACAGGTGTACGTCCCACTTTGTCCCGGGCCACGTAAATGCCCTGCGGCGTCATGATCATCAGGGAGAGAGAACCTTCTACGCATTGCTGTGCATATTGGATACCCTCAATCAGATTATCTTTCTGGTTGATCAGGGTAGCCACCAGTTCCGTAGCGTTGATGGAACCGCCGCTCATCTCCAGGAAATGGGTGCCGGTTTTTTTCATAATGCCTGCCACCAGCTCATCCATGTTATTGATCTTGCTGACAGTAGTGATAGCGTATGTTCCGTGATGGGACCGTACAATCAGAGGCTGGGCTTCAAAATCAGAAATGCAGCCGATGCCCAGGTTGCCCTGCATGTGATGGACATCATCGTCAAACTTGGTACGGAACGGAGAGTTTTCAATGTTGTGAATGGAACGGTTGAAGCCGTCTTTTCCATACACCGCCAGGCCGGCCCGGCGGGTTCCCAAATGGGAATGGTAATCCGTGCCGAAAAACAGATCAAATACGCAATCTTCTTTTGATACTACGCCAAAGTATCCACTCATTTGTCAAATCCCCTCAACTTTTCTTACGTGAAAAACAGGAAAGCATTCTGAACTCACTAATTCATCAGCGTCTCCTTAAATAATGAATAACGCAAACTGCTTTCTTATTTTATCGCACAATAGGAAAGACTGCAAGAAAAAAATCGCCGTTCCCATACAACCTCTATCGTTCATGTTACCTCCGGCATTTGGGGCAGAAAAGCTGACTTCATACGCTCCAGCCCGGTTTGTACCGTTCCTTTTATTCTTTGTTTTCGCATTGTCCCGCCCTGCTTTTGGGAATCAGCCGGTAAACAATGGAGTGCCCCGCAATCAGCTGGGCATGATGGGCAAAAAACAGTGTGCCGTCCGTGGGCGCACAGATTTTTTCCCGCACCTCCGTCGTATAAGGATCTATAATCTCCGCCAAGAGGTTACCGGCTCTTACAAAATCCGCCGGATGGTGATACCGTATCAGGATCCCGCCCTTTTTATTGTGAATGTTGATCAGTTCTTCTTCTTTTACTATTTTCGTTTTGGAGCCTTCCGGAATCTCCCAGCCCAGCATGCCTTTCTCTGCCAAAAAGCGCAGCACGCTCTCCGGTACTTTGCTGCGCAGCATCCCCCGCTTTGCCAGAAAACGCAGAATACTTTCCGCCGCCAGTTCCGCACTGGATTCATCAATAAAATCCGTAGTGCAGGAATACACGGAAAACGTACAGGTATCCCACACCTGCCAGTTAAAATTCAGGGTAGTGGTATCGTAGGGATGAGGCTTGCGTATCATCAGGTACGGCAATCCGAAATCCAGCCCCTCTTCATTGGACTGGTAACCCGTGTCCATAACCCGCACATGGGGAACAAAGTCCCCCGGCAGATAAAAGCTGGCCAGATGGACACCCCACTTATATCCCTGCAGCGCCGTAAAAATTCTGTCTGCCAGACGCTGGGTGGTTTCCCCCGCTCCATACCCCGGAAACATGCGGTTGATATCCGTATTGTCCAAGGGCCAGAAACGCTTACTCACGTTCATGGAAAACTGCCCGGCACAGGGAACCACCATTACGCCGCAGTCCGGTGCAAAAGCGCCTTCTTTCTCCAGTTCCGAAAACTTACGGACCAGACGCGCCGCCACGTACATCTGCTGCACTTCGTCCCCCCGGATTGCGCCCATCACAGCCAGCGTTTTTTTCCGTGAACCAAAGCGGTACCCGTACACCGGAATGGGCTGGCGGTAGGGAAGCGCATCTATCGTAAATAACTTTACCCTTCTCATGGTTCAATGCCTCCCAGTATCCGCGCAATCAGCGAGCCTTCGTTGACTACCGGGTATTCACGCAGCGTAAAGACCATACCGTCCACCGGGCTGCACAGTTCTTCTTTTGTGACACCGTTCAGGGAATCGGCGATGAACCCTACCGGCTGCCCTTTTTTCACAAAATCCCCATGCATGACCTGCGGCATGAAAAAACCTGATGCATCCGCATTGATAAAGGCCACGCTGCCATCCGTGCTTACTACGGGCTGTTTTACTTCCGGCGCCGGTTCCGCCAGCATCCCCAACTGGGACATAACGGACAAAATGCCCGTAATCAGCTGATCGCCATAGCTTTGGGTGATGCGCATGCCTACGCCCATCTCCACTACCAGCGTTTTCGTGTTCAGCATATTCAGACTGTAGGCCAGTGTGCTCTCCAGCACCGTAGCCGCGCTGTGGATCCAGATGAAATCCATGTTCAGCAGTTTAGCCAGAGGCGTCAGCACCGTTGCCGTTTTTTCATTGATCCGCACCTGGGGAATCTCCCGGAGAAAAATATTGCTGGCATGAATGTCGATGCACAGGTCCGCCCCTTTGATATCCCGAATGATGCCATTGGCAATGTATTCATACATGGTTTCATTACGGCTGCCCGGAAAGATCCGATTCATGTCCAGATCAAAACCCGGCAGCCCCCGGTAAATGGTACTGATGCCCAATGGATTCAGCGCAGGATAAATATCCACTGTACCTTGCAGCCTGTCTTTCTTTTCTTCCAGCACCCGGGCCAGCTGCCAGGCCACATACTGCCCTTCCAGTTCATCACCATGAGTACCGGTGACGATGGCAAGCCTGTGGCTTTTAGGGTCAGCGCCCGCAATACGGTTTTTTTGAATGACAAGTACCTCTCCCACAGGAAGAGGCGCTTTCACTACAGTCTCGATCATGGGGTCTCCTTAATCCGTTACTTTTGTAAACACTTTTTGCGTCTGTTCCGCCCAGCCGGAGAACACGCCCCGCTCCAACGGGCAGTCGCTGTAATCGCGACCGACACACAGCTTCAGATATTTCTCATCTGCCAGACAGTTATGAGTGGGATCGATACCGTACCACAGTCCGTCCATCCACACTTCCGCCCAGGCATGACTGGCTCCTTCTCCTACAAACAGACCGCTGACATACCGCGCCGGCATGCCTGCCATACGGCACAGGGTAATCAGTACATGCGCATAATCCTGGCACACACCCTTCCCTGCAACAAAGGCTTCACCCGCCGTTGTCATCACATTGGTTTCACCGGGAGCATAAATAAAATGTTCATACACCTTTGCACAGAGTATTTTTGCTTTATCCAGCGCATTCAAGCTGTCAAAACATGCAGACGTTCCCTGCACCTGTGCGCCGTCCTCCTGTGACTGGGTCTGCGCTGTACCGGCTGCCGCGTCTTTCGCAACACTTTCATAAAACGCTTCCAGTTCCGGCGTCACCTGAGTCAGCGGCGAAACGTAACGGTAAAACGGAGCCGCCTCTTCCGGCACACGCAGGGAATCGTCACGGTACGCCATGCCCTGCAGGGTATAGCGGAAGGAATCATGAGCTTCCACAACCCTTCCTGCACGCACCACATTACCAAACGAGTCCCGGCCCAGAGAAGCTGCACCGTCCGGATACACGGTCAGTGTATAGGAAAGGATGCTTTGTTCCGGTCTATCGGCAGGAATGCAGCGCAACAGGAAATTGTGTTCCGTCACGGAACCGGAAAAATTCAAAACCGTATCAAAATAAAAGGATAATTCACGACGCATGGGACACCTTCTTTACACTACAAACAGACTCTCCGCTGCTTCCAGCAGCTTTTTACGTTCTTCCGGAGTCTCCGGGTTTTTGGCAGACAGCAATACCTGCAGCGAAGCATGGGACGGTTGCAGCGACGTGCGGTTCATCCGCTTCATCAGCTTGCCGATTTCCGACTTCACCGAATCCAGATGCCAGCCCAGACGCAGATATAAACTCAGCCGTTCCACACCCGCAGCACACTTGATAATGTTCCGTACATTTTCATCGTCAATCATGTCATCGTAACTGCCGCGGAAGGCCATGATAAAATCAATGACCCGCTGCAACGGTAAGGTAGGACTGTCACTTTCTTCCGCGCTCTTCATCCCCATCACCGCCAGTTCCAGATAGGCCAGGGTGCGGCTGCCGATAACCTCACGCAGCACCATGCCGTTTCCCAGCATAGCATCCGCCACTGTGCGCAGGGAATCCGGATTGTTTTTGTCAAACACGTAATTGTGCATAAAATCTTTATCATCTTTGTAACAGCAATCGATGCTCAGCTTCCGGCAAAAATCAGGATAATCGATTTCCCCGTCGATCATCACATCGTACCAATCCCACAGGTAACCCAGGGTGGTAGCCAGCCGTTCATAATAACGCCCCAGCCAGTAAAGCCGGTTCAATTTACTTACTGACAAACTATCCATGTGTCCTTGAAGCCTCCTCCCTGTGAAGAATTCACCACGAAGCTGTCCGGGTTCCGGGAGAACCGGGTCAGTCCGCTGGGCCATACCTGCACATCCTCACCGCTGAGGACGAACGCCCGCAGGTCTGCCTTGCGTTCCACGGTCTCGCCCTTTTCCAGAATGGGCAGATCTTTAAAATCAATGACTTCCTGCGCAATAAAGCGCCGCGGCGCATGGATGATGGTGTTCTTCAGGTCTTCCCGCTGCTCCCGGGTCAGGTTTTCACCGAACACTACGCCGTAGCCGCCTGCCTCTGCCACATCTTTAATTACCAATTTGTCAATATTGTCCAGTGTGTACTTGCGGTCTTCCTCATAATAGGGCAGATAGGTGGGCGCGTTCTTCAGGATTGCGTCCTCACCCAGGTAGTACGAAATCATCTTCGGTACAAAATAGTAGATGCCCTTGTCATCCGCCACCCCGTTTCCCGGCGCATTCATCACCGCCACGTTGCCCGCGCGATACGCATCCATTAAGTTAGGAATGCCGATCAGGGAAGAAGGTTCAAAGCAGAGCGGATCCATGTATTCGTCGCTGACCCGGCGGTACACGGCGCCTACCTTCACCGGGTCCCGGCTGGTACGGTAATACAAAGTCTGGTTCTCCACAAACAGGTCATTGCTTTCCGCCAGCACCGCCCCTGCCTGTTCCGCCAGATAGGAGTGTTCAAAGTATGCAGCATTGTAACGTCCCGGGGTAAAGATCACATTGATGCCGCCGGTGTTTACGTAATCCATTGTCTGCTTCAGCAAGGCGCCGTAATTCCGGTTGTCCCGCACATGGTAGCGTTTGAAGGTCTCCGGGCTGCAACGCCGGCACAAGGTCCGCGCAATCAGCGGATAAGACGCACCGGAAGGGATTCGCAGGTTATCTTCCAATATATACCACTCATCGTCCTTGCCTTCCACTAAATCGATACCGGAAATGTGGCTGTACACTTCTTTGGATGGCGTGATGCCCTCGCACTGGGCCAAATATCCGGGGGAACGGTATACAAACTCTTCCGGCACCACCCCGTCGCGCACGATCTTCTTGTCGTGATAAATGTCGTAGATGAATTTGTTCAGCGCTGTTACGCGCTGGATCAGTCCTTTTTCCAGCACTTCGTAATCTTTTTCCGGAATCTGCCGGGGAACCGGGTCAAAGGGGAACAGCCGCTCGTTAAACGTTCCGTCCTTGTAGATTCCGAATTTTACACCGTACCGGGCCAGCTGTTCATTGATCTCTTTTGTGTGTGCCAACAGCGTTTTCATAAACAACCCCCCCACCAATTATTTTACTTGTAATTTATCACATACAGCCCAATCAGGCAAATCACTACGCCTGCGATTTTATTCCAGGCCAGCGGTTCGTGATACAGGAGATACCCTGCCAGCAACAGAAAGCCTGCAAGAATAGCGCTTTGCACAATGAAAGCCGTGCTCACGGGCCAGCCCGCCTTATAGGCGTAAATCCAGCCGGCTTCCAGTCCCACAATAACCAGACCCAGCAGGAAAGACGCCCAGTTCAGCCTGCCGTACTCCTGCCAAAGGCTGGCGCCGTTGCCGGTGACGAAAAACAAAACGCCGGAGGCCAGCGCTCCTACCAGATACGTCACGGTCAGCGTGGCAAATGCATTCACACCGCCGGGCACTTCTTTCGCGCAAATCTGATACAGTGTGTTGGAAAACACCACCAGTGCGATGGGCCAAACATACGAAACCATTTATAGTCCCTCCTGCTCACTTTTTGGCCTGATTGTCGGCAGGTGCCCACCGGGTTGTGTTGTTATGTTAAACGAATCTGCAAAATACCGGTAACACCGTTCCTGCGTTATGCCGGTACCGGGTATAAACTACCGCCCCTCTGCCCCATACAACAGGTCAAGCAGTTTGTGATAATACTCGCTCTGCTTATCGTTCAGCTCATCATCGGAACGCATGGTAAGAGTCCAGCCTGCACCGTTAGTCGGATCTTTATAGGAAACAGACAGACTGACGGTGGCTGCATCCAGAGCAAACAGTTCACTTTTGCGAAAAACTTTCCACTTAAAAATCTTATATTCCCGGCCCAGCGCTTCCATTTCTTTGAATACGTTTGCCGAAACTTTCTTTTCCAGCACACGTTCCGGCGAACTGTGCCAGTCTTTGCTGCTGATTTTGTAGCTGGCTTCCGTGTCGCTGAGGCGCGTCAGTTCAATCCGTTCGTGCCCGCCGGTAGAACTGCCGGAACTGACATAGCTGCACCTTGTAACATACGCAGTTTTTTCTTTTACCATGTCCTTGCCGCCTTTGGCCTCCGCCATGCCAAACAATCCGGGCAGGCACAAAGCCAAACATAAAACCATCATTATAATCTTCCAGTTTCTCATTGCATGACCCCCTTGTCAATTCAATTTCAATACACCGGATTCACTGCAGCAACATGAGTTCGGCATGCAACATCCTGCACTACTCAGCTCTGCATTGAATAATGATTCATAAGATGCATCTATCCTTTTTCCGATGATTATCTATTACGTCTTCGGCCTGACCTGTCCGCAATTGATACAGAACGGGCCGGTATTATACTGACCGCAATTACATTGCCAGGAACAGTCCGCAGCATTACCTGAAGAGGTACCGGCCGCATTATTTACAGCACTGTTCCATCCGGCGGCAAATGCCCGCTCAGCCTGTTCCCTTTCCTTAAACGAATCCGTAAAGATGTTTTTCCCGAAAGCGCCGGACAGATTACGGAAGAAATCAATAAACCATTCTTCATTAAAATATTGGTTGTTCTGTGGCGGAATCCCCGTGGCCGCAATGCGCTCACCGCCCGCGTACTGCACCAGCAGGTCCATATGGTTGGCAGCTCCCGGAGAATGAACGGAGTAACCGTCCAGCTGCGCCACATCCCGTTCTTTCAGCAGCCTGTCCAAACGGGTCAGGGCAAAGGTGTTCGCATCAAACTCCTCTTCCCGGTTATCGCTGTAACTGTGGAATTCAATTCGGCATCGGGCGCCTTTGGATGTACGGATCAGATGAAAACAGTAGTCCCCGGCAGGATACCATTTCATCTTTTCTTCATTATCGTAAGGCGGAGAAAAATAGGAACAGCGTAAATTGAAAACCTCTATTTCCGCGGAACTGATTTCCACCGGCTTGTCATGTTTTACTGAGAGGTCCTTTATCATCGGCCGGAATACCGGAGGCTGATAATCCGGGTTATGCGCTTCACGCGGATCCGGCATACCGCCTCGCGCCGGCAGCCCATCCGACATCAGCGGCACATAACCGGCAGGAAGTTTTAAACATGGCAGCAGTTCCGCAGCCCTGCGCCTCATCTTCTTTTCTACGTTTACAGGTTCGATATTGATTTCCTGCGTCTGCGTAGAACCGCAGTACGTGCAGAACCTGTCTCCCGGTTTTATCTGCTGCCCACACTCCTTGCAAAAAACAGCTGTGTTTGCAAAAATATTATCAATATTATCCATGACAATCTACTCCTTCCGCTCTTAACTGGGAAAATCGTAAGGAACACAGTTGCTTTAGCATTGAGTTGCTCTTGTCAGTTTTCTTCTGCAGCGTAAACTTCCAGTTTCAATCCAACCCCTACTTCTGCAACAGGAAGCGTTTTCATCATCTCAAACTTTGCTTCAAGGGACACACAGTGACAGGGATACAGCGTCCCTTTTGTATTATCTTTCAGGAAACGGACCGTTTCCGTTAGCTGACGGTTTTGCTTCAGCAAATGAAAACCGCCAATGATGCCGGCAATGGGCTTATGTTTGCTTCCTTCACGCACATTGCTTTCATAATCGCAGCTCACTTGGAGGTTTGCCATTTTCTCATTGCAGCATAATGCCTGCCGCACAATGTTGCAAATGCCGCTGTGGGAACAGCCGGTAATGATGAACAAGCCGTCCTGTCCTTCATAAGATAAAGCAGAGTCGTCCAACACAAAGTCTGCCGGACCCGCTTTCCCCAATATGCCGATTGGTTCTTTTGCTTCAAAATCCGTTACCCGGGGGATTTCGCCTAAAAATGTCAGACGCTCCGTAATTTTAACAGGCTTGCTTCCGTCAATAATTTCCAGTCCGTGAGCAAGACAGTCCTCTCTTGTAAAGGGTGCGCCTACATCGAGGCCCATGTACCGCTTTGATGAAAACACGTCGGGGTGTGCAACCAGCTTTACATTTTTCAGGTCGTACCGGTCCCACAAAAATGGCAGCCCCCTGGTGTGATCATTGTGCCCGTGAGAAAGCATGATGTACGTCAGCCTTCCCAAATCAATGTGCATGGCTTCCGCATTTTTAATAAACGCATCGGAATAACCGGTGTCAAAGAGAATCCTCTCATCGCCGTCTTCAATATAAAAGCTGAGAGCCGGTTCACCCAGATAGTACTGATCGATATAGGTATTGTTGTCCGCAAGGACCGTGAGCTTCATGGTGCTTATTCTCCAAGCAATTCCTGTTCTTCTGCCGCTAATTTTAACTGCGATTCCGTATTCTCATAAGACGTCTTGTCATATTCATCACCAAAGCTGTCAATTCCCAGCCCAAAGTATTTTTCAAAAAATGCTTTCAGCCTTTCCAAAACGGTTTGTTTCTTTTTGACGGGCTCTCCAATTTTACAAATCAACCAACACTTCCCAACGTCCATTTCGTTTTCCGTTAGCACGCCGCAAATAACCTTTGTTCTGCAAATCCACCGTCCGTGTCTTAATGGTCCGCTCCGATTTTCCTATTAATCCAGCCAACTCTTTTTGCGTGACCGCCGGGTTTGCATAAATTACTTTTAAAATTGCCAGTTCTTCCAAGGTGCATTTCAAAGAGCAATTTTTGCACTTTGAAAATTCAGGTGTTTCACTTTGAACCGGGCGTTCCTGATAATCAACATGCAGATACCTGTTCCTGAGTTCATGTTTTGCGTCCATCAGCAGATTTTCAAAAAACAATTCCAGATATTTTGTCGTTGCTTCTATACGGCTGGCAAAGTCATTATAGTTTGCCCGCACCAGCGCATTGCGAAAATACCAGGAATTATCTGCAAAAATGTCATTTGTGATTGTGAAGCCAAATATTTTCAGATATTTGATAATAAAAACGGCCGTCGCTCTGGTATTGCCTTCGCAAAACGGATGAATCTGCCAGATGTCAGATGTAAATTTAGAAATATGACGCACTGCTTCACGCAACGTTAATCCCACGTAGGAAAAAGATCTTTCCGTATTGAAATCATAATCCATTGTATCCCTGAGGCTTTCATACGAAGCATAAATCACTGATTTTCCGTTTAGCACCCATTCTTTTTTTGTAATGTTATAGGTTCTGAATGTTCCCGCATGGCTAAAAACGCCAGTAAAAAGACGTCGGTGGATAGTTTGCCATTCTGCCGGCGAAAACTGAAATGTTTTTTCTCCCAGCAACGCAGTAATCCGAGAAGAAACAATGTCCGCCTCTTTTGTGTCAGCTTCGGTATTCTGCCTGTTGCTCCGCGCTTCATAGTAAGCCTGAATACGTTTTTGCGCATCAGTAATATTTATATTGCCCTCAATGTGCTCCTTGGCAGTTTCCAGAAGATAGGCAGAAGTTTTTAACCCGTCTACATCCTGAAGACCTATTGCGGTCTTCCATGCGGTACTTCTTTCCGCCTTGTCCGGTTCCCCCTGTTTAATATATTCATTTAAATCAAGATACCATTTTTCGTGAGTGTGATTCATTGTACTTCCCTTCAGAACCAATCTTTCTTAACTTTCCTAATGCTATATAATTCAATTTTTGGTCACTCCAATGACCAAAAAAATTTCGTAAATCCAGTCGTGTCTCGGTTTTTCAGCCTGCTTTCTGTTAATAATTATAGATAGTCTGTTTATCTGTCTCCATATAGTTTTTTGTTCATTTTATTACTTTGTCTGAGAAAGCTGCCACTACGCCGAGCGTAGAAAAACAATGTTTCAAATTATTTCATCACGTCTTCTTCATCTAATGTTTCAAGTAAAAAACTCACCGGACGGAAACCGTCATTACAGGAAATCATGGCAGACTTCGGATTTTTCATCCATCCGTCATAAAAGTTCTCTGCCCCATGGGCCAGCGCCATCACAAAGGGCGACAGGGTTTCCCACGCGCTTTCACATAAGCCTTCCGGTTTTTCCCAGCCATTGGCAATGAACACCTGCCCCTCTTCCATATCGCAGGCGTGTTCCATCGGGTTCTCATATTTTTCCATTAAATCTTTGTGACAGACTTTGCGAATTACCGTAATCTGAATTCTTTTCATTTTGTTTAACCTGATTATCCAAAAGCAAGAAGTTTATGAAATGCAAGAGATTCATCCGCTTTTCTAAAGAATCTTTTACTTTCTTAAGAATCTTTTACGCTCTTACTTCTTCTTCCCTCTGCTCTTTCCCTTTTTGCATTTGTAGCCAATCTGTTTCTTGCCGTTGAACTCGTAATTCTTCAGTTCATATTTTTCGGGAAAGGCTTCAATCAGCTTAGATAATTTTTCAAAACCAAAATTGCGTACGTCAAAGTCCGGCTTGGCCCGCCGGATAAACTGACCGGCCGCAGCAATGTTTACATAATTGTCTGTGTCGTCATCATTGATTTGGAATTTATCAAAAGCAATGCGGAGCAGGTTGTGCACTTCATTAATATTCTCATGCTTTTTCACTTTCACTTTGCTGCTTTCGGTTACGCTCTCGGAAGCAGAAGGCTCTTCCACCACAGCGGTTTCTTTTTCCACTCCGATATTTTCCAAAAAGATAAATTCATCGCAGCTGTTCCGGAAGGATTTGGGCGTTTTGTTTTCGCCGATACCGATGACGTACACACCGGATTCGTGAAGGCTGATGGCCAGAGGCGTATAATCGCTGTCGCTGGCAACAATGACAAAAGCATCGTAAATTCCCTTGTGAAGCAGGTTGATGGCGTCAATGACCAGGGCAATATCCGTAGCGTTCTTGCCGGACACATAATCAAACTGCTGCTCCGCCTTGATGGCCAGCCGTTTCAGTTCGTTTTCCCAGTTCTTTAACGCTTCCTTCTTCCAGTTCCCGTAGGCGCGCTTGACCACGATGCGCCCGTAGGTAGACACTTCCTGAATCACATTTTCAATTTTAGACAACTGCGTATTATCCGCGTCAATCATAAGCACGATGCTTTTCAGCGTTTCCATGAACAACCTCCAAGAATAAAATATATGTAATTTTACAGATTTTTGTTTTACCAATGAATCACGATTTGTTAACGTTAAACTTATAATGAAATTATAACATTTTTTTGCTCCTGATAGAAGCTTCCTATCTTGTTTAATTACATTTTTTGTTTCTTACAGAACGTACATAATAATAAATCCAAATTTGATTTAACAACAAAACTATGTTATTGTTTTTATAGAAAGTTACAAGAATAAAGAATTACCAATTCCATTGTCCGAACGTTTGTCAGATACAACCTTATTTTATCATTTTTTCCATAATAAATTATATGTACGAAGGAGGAACACACCATGGAAATCAATGCTCTCATGATGGACACCACCGATAATGTGGTCACCTGTGTGACGGAAGTTCCGGCAGGCGCCAGGGCCGTTTACCGGAAGGGAGAGGAAATCTGCTCTGTAGTGGCGAAAGAGAATATCCCTTATTGCCACAAAATCGCACTGACGGACATTCCCAAAAGCGGTCACGTCATCAAATACGGTGAAAGCCTGGGCACGGTATCGGAAGATATTCCGGCAGGCGGCTGGGTAGCGGACCACAATCTGTTCAGCGTGCCCCGGGATTATGACAGCGAGCTGGCGCCTGCTGATTTTCAGATGTGTGCCAGACAGTCCGATGGTGCGCCGGACCTGAAAGGATTTAAGTTCTGGGGTTACCGCCGGGCGGAAGGTCGTCCCGGCATCCGCAATCATGTACTGATCCTTCCGGGCTGTGCCTGCGGCAGCGAAAGTTCCCGCATTGTGGCATCCCAGGTGCGGGGAGCGGTTAATATTGTATTCAACACAGGCTGTTCCGATGTGGCCGCCAACACCGAGATGAGCCAGAAAGTGTTAACCGGCTTCGCCTGCAATCCCAATGTGTACGGCGTGGTCATTATCGGTCTGGGCTGCGAAACAGTCCCCCACTACAAGCTCCGCGAAAAAATCCAAGCTATGACTTCCAAACCGGTGGTCTCCTTCGGCATCCAGGACGAAGGCGGCACCCTGAAAACGATTGAGAAAGCAGTGCGTGCTGCCCGGGATATGGCTGCCGAGGCCGCCATGCAGCAAAAAGAACTGTTTGACATTTCCGAATTTCTGATGGGCATTGAATGCGGCGGCTCCGACGCCACTTCCGGTATCGCCAGCAATCCGGCCGTTGGGGAACTCAGCGACATTCTGGTCGACATGGGCGCCACCACCATGATGAGTGAGTCCATTGAATGGATCGGCGGCGAGCATGTACTGGCCAAACGCGGCGCCAACAAAGAAATCCATGACCAGATCATTGAAGTCTGCCGGGCTTATGAAGAACATCTGACCGCAGCGGGCCAGGACTGCCGTGCAGGCCAGCCCACGCCGGGAAATAAGACAGGCGGTCTGTCCACACTGGACGAAAAGAGCCTGGGCTGCATCCGCAAGGGCGGCACCCGTCCTGTAGTGGAAGTACTGGAACAGGGAGTGCCTCCGACCAAACGCGGCGCTGTCGTCATGGATACTGCGGGCTACGATATTTCTTCCGTAACCAGTATGGCCGCTGCCGGCTGCCAGGCCATCATCTTCACCACAGGCCGCGGCACCCCCACCGGCAATGCCATCGTGCCGGTATTAAAAGTTACGGCCAACGGGCGCACCTACCAGAAGATGGAAGACAATATGGACATCGATCTGAGCGCCATTATCCGGGGTGAAAAGACCTATCAGGAAATGGGGCGGGAGATGGTGGATGCCATCCGTGACATCTGCAACGGCAAGATGACGAAAGCGGAAGCGTTCGGCTTCTCCGATATTGCTGTAGACCATGTGTGCCGGTTCGTGTGATTTGAAATATGTTTTCCTAATCATATTGTTACCGTGTTGCTACCTCTGTAAAAACCTAACCCCGGAACAGATTCCTCTTTTCTGTTCCGGGGTAAATCGTTTTCCTGTTTGTTATTACGGAATCACGGATTCATCCATCTGCACGCTTTCCGTTTTTTTCACAAAAGGTTATTCCCATTCAATCGTCGCCGGCGGCTTGCTGGTAATATCATACACAATGCGGTTGACACCCTCTACTTCGTTGACAATGCGCCTTGAGATGGTATCCAGCACACTGTAGGGAATGTGGGCCCAGTCGCTGGTCATACCGTCAGTAGACAGCACGGCCCGCAGCGCCACGGTGTAGCTGTAGGTGCGTCCGTCTCCCATGACGCCCACGCTGTGAATGTTGGGCAGGCAGGCAAAATATTGCCAGATGGTACGGTCCAGCCTGGCATTGGCAATTTCCTCCCGGAAGATGGCGTCCGCCTCTCTGGTAATCTTCAGTTTTTCTTCCGTCACTTCCCCCAGCACACGGATGGCCAGACCCGGTCCCGGGAAAGGCTGCCGCCACACCAGTTCTTCAGGGATACCCAGCTCGATCCCCACTGCCCTCACTTCATCTTTAAATAATTCCCGCAGCGGTTCGATCAGCTGCAGATCCATATCTTCCGGCAGGCCGCCCACATTGTGATGACTCTTGATGGTAGCGCTGGTACCGGTGCCGCCGCTTTCCACCACGTCGGGGTAAATGGTTCCCTGTACCAGAAAGTCCACCTTTCCCAACTTCTGCGATTCTTCATCAAACACGTGGATGAACTCTGCCCCGATAATTTTGCGCTTTTGCTCCGGTTCGGTAACACCTTTCAGTTTGCCAAGGAAACGTTCCGCCGCATTCACCCGGATAAAGTTCATATCAAAGGTATCTTTGAAAACTTTTTCCACCTGATCCCCTTCATCTTTACGTAACAGACCGTGATCCACAAAGATGCAGGTGAGCTGTTTGCCAATGGCTTTATGTACCAGCACCGCCGCTACGGAAGAGTCTACCCCGCCGCTGAGGGCGCAGAGTACTTTTTTATCTCCTGCCTTTGCTTTTATTTCCGCCACTTTACGTTCCACAAAAGACTTCATGGACCAGTCGCCTTTCAGCTGGCAGATTTCAAACAAAAAGTTGGCAATCATCTTTTTGCCGAACGGTGTGTGCTCCACTTCCGGATGGAACTGCACGCCGTAGAATTTTTTCTCCGCATTGCCTACTGCCGCCACGGGGCAGTCGCCGGTAACGGCTAATAATTCAAATCCCCCAGGCGGTTCCGCCACAAAATCCGTGTGACTCATCCAGCAGATATTCTGTTCTATCAGGTTTGCAAACAACGGTGTTTTCACATCCAGTTCAATCGCTGTCTTACCATACTCCCGGATGTTGGCGGAAGAAACTTTGCCGCCTAACGTCTGGCACATGAACTGATGACCGTAGCAGATGCCCAGCACCGGAACGCCCAATTCAAAAATACCCGCATCCGCTTTGGGCGCATTCTCCACATACACGCTGGCCGGACCTCCGGACAGAATAACAGCCGCTGGCTGCATTTCTTTGATTTTTTCCAGCGGACAGGAATAGGGAACGATTTCGCAGTACACGCTGCATTCCCGCACCCGCCGGGCGATCAGCTGGGCGTATTGGGCGCCGAAGTCAATGACCAGTACCAATTCGTGATTTTTCTTCATTATAATCTGTTCCTCCTCATGAAAAGCAAAACAATACAAACTAATCCGAGACAAAAGCTCTGAACACTGATTGTAATTTTTTCTTATTCTTATCGTACCCTATGTCAATTACAATCATACCGTTTGAAATACCCTTTCAAACAAGAAAAATATACCACAAAAAAACTCACTTTGGCAATAAAATATCTTAGAAAAAATGACAAAAATTGTTGACAAAAAAAACGGTCTTCGATATGATAATTATACACTAGTATAACTATAGTGTATAATTAATTTTTTTTTGAGAGGGATAGTCATTATGAGAGGAACTGCTGAAAATCAGATTAAATTTATTTCCAAAAAACTGGTCCGGTCTTTCTTCATAGACCGTAAACTAGATTATCTTTTTTCTTTACTGGCTGCTGACGTTTACTATCTGGGTGCCGGCAAGAATATGCAGGCAGAGGGAAAAAAGAAGGTTGAGTTTTTTATTACCAAAGCCTATGGGAATCTGCTTCCCTGCAGCGTGGTACATGAAAAATATACGACGAAGCGGATCGGATGGGAGCATTGGCTTTGCGAAGTCGTCTGCGACCTTCAGGTGACGGAGGAAAGCCGGGAAACCGAACAGGAATGTCTGCATGAGGCACTGCTGTTCCGCCGTCGTAAGGATGCAAAAGTTGGCCAAAACCCGTGGGAACTGGTCTTTATTCATAATTCAATCACCACCAAGTGGTTCTCACCGGAGGAAATGCTGGCAATCCAGCAGGCAAACCGGACCCGTCGGAACACGCATTTATATAATGGCCTGACAGATCGGGAGAAGAAACTTGTGCGTATGATCCGCAGCGGGATACAGATTCGGGATATTGCCGCGGAATTCGGCCTGGCAGAAATTACGATTAAAAAAGCCCTTGCCAAGTTGTATCAGAGGTACAACGTAAAGAACCGTTCCCGGTTGTGCGCTTTCTTTGACGCTGAGGAAAACAATTATTGATAATTTTATAGTGTCTATATTACAAAAGCGGCAGGTTGCCTTGGCAACCTGCCGCTTTTTTATTTCTTTATTTGCCTGTAACCGGGCGTTACATCATGCCGGGCATTCCTCCGGGAGGCATGGGGGGCATAGCCGGTTTCGGTTCCGGTTTGTCCGCAACCAGGGTCTCGGTGGTCAGTACCATGGACGCGATGGAAGCCGCGTTCTGCAGCGCGCTGCGGGTAACCTTGGTAGGATCCACAATACCGGCTTCGATCATGTCTACATATTTTTCATTCAGCGCGTCAAAGCCAACGCCTTTCTTGGAATGACGGATCTTGTCAACGATAACAGCGCCTTCCAGACCTGCGTTGTGGGCAATCTGGCGAACCGGTTCTTCAATAGCACGGCGGACGATCATCACGCCGGTCTTTTCATCGCCGACTGCTTTCACTTTGTCCAGCACAGTCTGAGCTTCCAGCAGTGCGGTTCCGCCGCCAGGTACGATTCCTTCCGCAACGGCTGCGCGGGTCGCGTTCAGGGCGTCTTCAATGCGCAGTTTCTTTTCTTTCAATTCAACTTCGGTAGCCGCGCCAACTTTGATTACGGCAACACCGCCGGCCAGTTTTGCCAGGCGTTCCTGCAGTTTTTCCTTATCAAACTGGGACGTGGTTTCCGGAATCTGGGCTTTAATCTGTTCCACGCGGGCTTTGATTTCCGCTTTCTTGCCGCCGCCGTCCACGATGGTGGTCAGTTCTTTGCTTACGCGAACCTGACCTGCGCTGCCCAAATCTTCCATGGAAGCGCTGTCCAGCTTGCGGCCCATTTCTTCACTGATTACGGTAGCGCCGGTGAGAATAGCAATATCCTGCAGCATAGCTTTGCGGCGGTCGCCGAAGCCGGGAGCCTTAACAGCCACAGCCTTGAAGGTGCCGCGCAGTTTGTTTACAACCAGGGTTGCCAGGGCTTCGCCTTCCACGTCTTCTGCAATGATCAGCAGTTCGCGGCCGGCCTGTACTACTTTTTCCAGTACGGGCATGATGTCCTGGATCACATTGATCTTGCGGTCGGTAATGAATACCAGCGGATTGGTCATAACGGCTTCCATCTTCTCCGCGTCGGTAGCCATGTAGGGAGAAATGTAACCGCGGTCGAACTGCATGCCTTCCACCGTTTCCAGATGAGTGTCCATGGTCTTGGATTCTTCCACGGTGATAACGCCGTCGTCACCAACTTTTTCCATGGCATCGGCAATCAGGCCGCCGATTTCTTCATCTCCAGCGGAGATAGAAGCAACCTGAGCTTTGGCCGCTTTGGTCACAACCTTCTTGGAGGATTTCTTCAGCGCTTCTACCACTGCGTCAACAGCAGTCTTGATCCCCTTTTTCAGGATCATGGGGTTCGCGCCGGCCACTACGTTCTTCATGCCTTCCCGGATCATAGCCTGAGCCAGCAGGGTTGCAGTGGTGGTGCCGTCGCCGGCCACGTCGTTGGTCTTGGTAGCAACTTCTTTTACCAGCTGAGCGCCCATGTTTTCAAAGGGGTCTTCCAGTTCAATGTCACGGGCGATGGTCACGCCGTCATTGATGATGGAGGGAGAACCGAATTTCTTTTCCAGTACCACATTGCGGCCTTTCGGTCCCAGGGTAACTTTTACTGCGTCCGCTAATGCGTCAACGCCGCGTTCCAGGCTGCGGCGGGCTTCTTCGTTAAACAGAATCTGTTTTGCCATATTGATTATCTCCTTTGTTATTTGATTTCATTACGTTTGTTTCGCAAACTGTTTAAACAGTTTCTGATCAAAAATTATTTTTTCTTTTTGGTGTCCGGTTCCACAACAGCCAGAATATCCCGCTCTGCCAGGATCAACAGTTCTTCACCGTTGTACTTGACCTGAGTGCCGCAGTACTTTGCAAACACTACGGAGTCGCCAACTTTTACGTCAACAGGAACCCGTTTGCCATCAACGATGGCACCGTTACCTACTGCCAGAACCGTACCCTGCATGGGTTTTTCCTTGGAAGCCGTATCCGGAATGAAAATACCGCTTTTGGTCTTTTCTTCCACTGCGTCTGCTTTAACAACTACATTTGCGCCTAATGGTCTTAACATTACTATGTCCCCTTTCTTGTTTGTGAAGCCGCACTCCATGATTTTGCGACTTCAAATCTTTGTGAGAGTTTACAGCAGGCAGCGTTCCTTTAATTCGCCGTCTGCTAACATTTAAAACAGTTTTGCGGAATCATTAGCACTCAAAAACCGTGAGTGCCAACTTCCAATACTTATTATAGCCATATCGAAAAAAAATGCAATAGTCAAAATGACAAATCTTGTTTATTTTACAATTTTTTCATAGTTTTTTTGAAAAACGAAGGTAAATTTGGCAAAAATCATGTTGAAAATACAAAAATCACAGGTAATTTTTGCATTTTTACCTGTGATTTTCAAAAAATCGTGTTTTTCGATTTTTTGCTTCTGACTTTTTGACTTTATCGTATTCCACACCATTCGTTTTGAAGCATTGATGTAAGCATGCAGTTCTGTCAACGCCCGGAAAGTGTCAAAATTTTCCTTATCCCAGTTTCAGCGCCGGCACCGCATTCAGGTCCCAGGGGCTGACTACTCCTGCCTGATACATATAATACCCCCGGCAGGCAATCATCACCGCGTTATCGGTACACAGAATCTTGGTAGGATGCACCAGACGGGCACCTGTCTTTTTGGCAGCCGCCGCCAACTTATGCTGCAGGGTCTTATTGGCTGATACCCCGCCGGCCAACACGATTTCTTTCAAACCCGTAGCCTTAATAGCCAGCACACTTTTCTGCACCAGCACATCTGTCACCGCTTCCTGGAACGAGGCGGCCACATCAGCCCGGTTCACCGGGCGCCGGGCCTGCTCTTCATTGTGCAGGTAGTTAATGACGGAGGATTTCATGCCGCTGAAGCTGAACTGGAAGGGATCGTCCAGCATGGCACGGGGAAAATCAATGGCTTTGGGATTTCCTTCCAGCGCCAGCTTTTCGATTTCCGGACCGCCGGGATAGGGTAATCCCATGACCCGCGCGATTTTATCAAATGCTTCTCCCGCCGCGTCGTCCCGGGTCTGCCCCAGCATCTCAAAACTGTTGTAGCCCGTCACCTTCAGCAGGGCCGTGTGCCCGCCGGACACCACCAGCGCCAGGAACGGCGGCTCCAGATTTTTGTCATTGATAAAGTTGGCGAACACATGACCTTCCAGATGGTTGACCCCCAGCAGCGGCTTGCCCGTAGCCCAGGCCAGGGCCTTTGCAGCAGACAGCCCCACCAGCAGCGCGCCTACCAGACCGGGGCCGTACGTAACAGCCACCCCGTCAATCCGGTCCAGCGTCACCTTGGCATCTTCCAGGGCCGCGTCAATGACCGGCATGATGTGTTCAATATGTTTGCGGGACGCAATCTCCGGCACCACGCCCCCGTATTTCCGGTGAATGGAAATCTGGGAGGAAATGATATTGCTCAGCACGTCCCGTCCGTTTTTAACTACAGAAGCAGCCGTTTCGTCACAGCTGCTTTCAATTCCCAGAATGTAAATGTCTTTTTGTTCCATAATAATCCTTTTACCGGTACAGCCACATGATGACCGCGCCCTCATGGGTATCCTCATAATAATCCGGCCGCACGCCTTTGGATACGAAACCGCAGCGTTCATACACAGTTTGTGCCGCTATATTACTCCGCCCCGGCGTCCCAGGCTTTATGTATCAGTTCCGTTGTCAGCAAAAGACCCAGGCCCTGATTACGCATTGTCTTTTTCACTGCCACCCGCATGACCTGCGCTTCTCCGGCCACATTCCAGATACCGGCATACCCAGCAATTTGGTTTCCCAGTTCCGCTACGATCCAGACAGCAATCCTGTTCTGCAATTCCCTCTGCCAGGTGTCCCGGCTCCAGGGATCGAAGAACGCTTCCCCGTCCAGTTCCATCACAGCCGGCAGATCCTTTTCTTCACATAACCGGAATACGGGCCATATCTTTTTTTCTATAGTATTACAACTCGTACTGACCATTTTTGAAATTGCATTATCCCTGCGGATGCCGTTTCTCCCATAATTCTTCTGCTTCCGATTTCCGGATGTAATAGGGGCGCAGAGTAAAAACGTCTTCCCCTGTCAGCACTTTCCTGCCTTCCGTCGCCAGCGCCACAGAAGAGGCTTTGGGCAGCCGCACCTGTTCCGGAGCTGCCAGAATGCCATCCGGCAGATCCTGCTTCAGCAGCCTTTCACATTCTCCCATAAGAAGCACCGGTTTGCCGCATCTCTGCAGCTGCTGCAGCAAGGTTTCCCTGTCCGCCATCTCTACCGACTGCAGTTCTTTCAGTTCTCCATTGACCCATTCATACAACGCAGTATAATAATTCCCTTTTTGGGCATCCAGCACCGGCGCCAGCACCACACCGGCCAAAGGAATATTATAGGCCATAGCCTGCAACGTATTGACACCACAGATACCACACTGCCAGGCATAGGCCATCGCTTCCGCCGCTGCCAGCCCGATACGCAGTCCCGTAAAAGAACCGGGCCCGATGCTGACAGCAATCCGATCAATTTCTTCTTTTTTTATCCCTGTACGGGCAAACATCTGGTCCAGTTGGGGCATCAGCCCTTCCGAATGGGTCAGGCCTACGGAAATATCATATTCCGCCAGCACATGCCCGTCCTTTACCAGTCCCACCGTACATACGCCCGTCGCCGTATCAAGCGCCAGCGTTAACATGCCGCAACACTTCCTTGCTTATGGCTTCGTACCGGAGGCCAAAGGGGATCAGCTCCACCACGCGCCCTTCCGGCACAATCGTCAGATTCACCTGCAAATACTCCGGGGGCAGTTCCGACTGGAACAAATCACCCCATTCAATCAAAGAGACACCTTCGCCGCCCACATATTCATAGAAACCGATATCGTTCAGTTCTTCCGGAGAATCCAGCCGGTACAGATCAAAGTGGCGCACTTCCATAACCTTTCCATTATATATGTTCATCAGGGCAAAGGTCGGACTCACTACTTCTTCTTCCTCCACGCCCAGGGACCTGCAGACCCCCTTGCTCATCAGGGTCTTGCCGGCGCCCAGGTCACCGCTGAGGCAATATACGTCTCCGTCGGCAGCCAGCGTTCCCAGCAGTCTGCCAAAATGCTCTGTCGCGTTCTCATCAGCCAGAAAAAAGCGGGGACTGCGATTCCCGGACTCCTTCTGCCAGATTATGCCGGTCAAAACCGGCCGGGTTTCGGGTACAGGCCCTGCATTGTCAGAAGTCGTTTCAGTCTGATGTTGCTTTTTACGCGAGTGAGTATCCATAAATCATTTTTCTCCTTACTTTTTCTCTTCTTTCTTCTTATCCGGTTTTTTCAGTACGTCCGGATTCCGTGTCAGAGGATCCAGCAGATCCATATGCCCGCTGATGGTGTCGATGTCCTTGCCGTCTACCAGAAACTTAACTTTTTTAATTTCCGGGAATTCCGTCAAAGTGCAGACCACGGCGTTGACCATCATCCGTTCCGTAAAGGAGCCCTGCCCCCGGGACGCAAAATTCTGGTTGAAATCAACCGTTGCCGTATCCCCGCTGACCTTCACACTGTGCACATCCGTCCCCGGCGGAAACAGGTTCATCAACTGCTTGGAAACCGGGTCCGTATGGATCAGGGCATCCAGCGCCGCTTCTTCTCTTGATTTTTTTCCCGCAGCAAAGCGTACCTTCTCCGGAATCAGGATCTCTTCCCCGTTCTTTTGTACACGGTACACCACAAACTCTTTCGTCAGAGGATTCGGGTCTTTTACTACGGTCGTGATGGGATTCTGCTGTCCCGTCACATCTTTCACGTCACCTTTTTTGCCGGTAATCTTCTCCGTTGGTTCACATCCCGTCACTGTCAACAACAGGACAAGCATCAGCAACATGCTTATTTTTTTCAACATGATTACGCGCCTCCTGTCCTCAACCGCCGAAATACTCTTTCAATCCTTCAAACACAGCTTTGGCAATGGTCTTCTGGAACCAGGCGCTGCTGATCAGCTGCTCTTCCCGGTAATTGCTGAGGAAGCCTACCTCCAGCAACACTGCCGGAATATAGGAGCGCTTGATTACATAGAAATTAGCCTGCTGGGTTCCCATATTCCGGAGTTTGGACGCTGCCGCCATCTTTTTCTGAATGGCACTGCCCAACTTGTAATCGTAACCGGACTTAGGGTAATAATAGGTAGCAATACCGCCGATATTGCGGTTGTTATTGGCATTGTGATGAATGCTGACAAAAGCGTCCGCCCGGTTCCGGGTGCTCACATCCACCCGGGCCTGCAGTTCGTTTCTGGCCGAAGCAAATCTTCCGTACACATCTTTATCCGTAGTACGGGTCATGGACACCAGGGCGCCGGCCGATGTCAGGTAGTTCTTCAGGTAGTTGGCAATCAGCAGCGTGGAAGTCTTTTCCTTGTTGCCTTTAGGACCGATAGCGCCGGGGTCTGAACCGCCGTGACCGGGGTCGATGGTGATGCGTTTCCCTTTCAGTCCGCCGGTGGTAGCAAAGTTGACGCGGTTACCTACCGGGGTGGACGGTCCCTGGGAGGGACGAACCGCTGGACGGCGCACCGAAGTAGCCCCATATTTCATGGAAGCATTATTAACCTTGTTTGTAGAAACATCTACCACTAAGCGGGGAGGCCGGCCTGTAGAGGCATCTTTTTTCAGAATAAAGCTCTTCACGTCCGAACGTTCTACCTTTTTTGTCATAGGCACACGGACCACGACACCGTTCTGTTCCCGGTCCACACTAAAGCTTTTCGCCAGATCACTTTTAATCGAGCCGCGGCGGACCACCTTGGGTCCCAGTCCGCCGGTGACTTTGATCTGCAGTTCTCTGTCATTGGCAATCTTAATATTGTACTGCGTGTTTTCCGACAGGTCCACTACCATACGGAGTACATTATATTTATCCACGCCCCAGTTAACATCGGTTACCATGGCTGCCGCGGAAGCAGTACAGGTTACCAGCAGGCAGACAGCCCAAACCAGAAACGCTAAAAATTTCCTACGCAAACCGGTACCTCCTTTACGTATGTTCCAATACATGTCAAATGCTATAACGATTTATTTTAGCATAAAATATATTTATGTGCAAACTGTTTTCCTAATTAATATATCTGAAGACTGCTGTAAGAAAAAGATTTCGCAAAACCGTCAATAATTGCTATTCCATGGACTCATTCGCCTGTGGCTTCGAAACTCGAAGTCGTGTTGACGGGGCAACCCGCCTCCCACTCCTCTGTGTGCCGCGCATCGCTCCGCTCAGCGTGGCTTCCCTCGTCGACTGGGACCCTTCCGGGTTGCCCCGCCAACACTCAACTATACACTGCAATCGTTGCCGATGTTTTGCTCAAATCTTTTTCTTACATTATTTCAAATCATTTTCTCAGAGTTTCCGCGCTTCAGGTAATTTCAGTAGCAATTCGGAAGCTGCCATGCCCACGCTGCCTCCGGCAGCCAGTTCGCCGGCCATGCCGTGGAGGTAAACTCCGGCCACTGCCGCGTCAGCTACAGTAAGCCCCTGTCCGATCAGGGCAGCAATCAGGCCGGTCAGCACGTCGCCGCTGCCGCCGGTAGCCATGGCCGGTGTACCGGTGGTATTCAGATACACGGTTCCGTCCGGCAGGGCAACAACGGAAGGCACACCTTTCAGCACAACGACCGCCTGCCACTTCTCCGCATAAAGACGGGCCACTTCCACCCGGTTCTTTTCAATTTCTGAAATCCGTATGCCGGTAATACGCGCCATCTCCCCCGGGTGAGGAGTCAGCACTTTTTCCGCCAGCATATGGGACAGCAGTTCTGTATGATCTTTCAGCGCCGTAATGGCATCTGCGTCAATGACACAGGGTACCGACGTTGTGACCAGAATATCCCGGATCAGGTTCCCTGCTTCTTCGGAAACGCCAAAACCGGGACCGATGGCCAGCACATCTGCTTTATCCAGTGCTTCGGTCACAACCTCCAGTGCCTCTTCCGTCACCAGCCGGTCAGCCGACACAGGCAGACCTTTCACCATCACTTCCGTCAGTTTTATCGCCAGTATTTCCCTTGTGTTTTCCGGCGTCAGCAGCGTTACCAGACCAGCCCCGCCTTTTACCGCCGCAAAGCTGCATAAGGCAGCAGCTCCAACATAACCGTAGGAGCCGGCTACCACCGCAACCCGTCCTGCACTGCCTTTATGGGCATTCTGCGGACGGTCCGGAAGCATGGTTTTTACCAGTTCTTTTTCAATCAGGATACGGTTTCCCTCTGTTTCTTTCAATAAAGAGGAGGGCATGCCGATATCCGCTACCTGAACCGTGCCTGCATGTTCTGCTCCGGGATATAAGTACAGGCCCAGCTTCGGCAACGCCATGGTCACCGTGGCATCAGCTTTCACTGCACTGCCGTCAGCCTCTCCCGTATCCGCATTAACACCGGTGGGAATATCCACTGCCAGAATGCTGCAGGCAGGATTCTTTTCTTTTGCTCTGTTGATACAGCCGCACAGACGAAGGAACAGCGAACGCATCTTTCCCGAAAAGCCTGTGCCCAACAAAGCGTCAATCAGTAAATCCGCCCGGAGAGCCAGGTTTTCTATTTCCGCAAAGCGCAGATTGTCGTCTGCATCGGTAACTTCCAGCACCGTGGCGCCACAGGCAATATAATACTGCAGTTCATCCGCAGCGCTGCCGGACAGTTCTTCTGCCGCACAGGCCAGTACCAGGGTCACCTCCGCACCCCGGTTGTGGAGCCAGCGTCCGGCGCCGCTGCCGTCGCCGCCGTTGTTTCCTTTGCCGGCAAAGATGAGGACTTTTTTATGACAGCAGGCGCCCAGCAGTTTTTCCGCCGCATCTGCTACGGCGCGGCCTGCATTTTCCATCAGCACAAGACCGGGGATCCCGATTTCTTCTTCTACGGCGCGGTCCAGGGCGCGCATTTCTTCTGCCAGTAAAATCTGCATGGGGTGGCCTCCTTCTGTCAAGGTTGATGTCCCAGACTGATACCGCCTTCATAGCGCTCCGCTAACGCTTCGGGCCTAACCCGCGCCGCATTGCTATGTGTAAAGTATTGTTGCGTTTCTTGTTCAATCTTCTTTAAACAACAATTCCTCGCGCCCTCCGGGGGACGCTTCGCTTATTCAGGCGGTATCATTCTTGCTCCGTATCATTCATATTATTCCAACACTACCACTGCCATTGCAGTGGTAGCGGTGTGGCTTAATGTAAGGTGTATCTTTTTCACACCCATCTTTGCGATGTGGGATGCGTAGTAGCCTGTCACTTTCAGTTCGGGCTTGCCCAGGTCGTCATTGACTACATAAATTTCTGTGAGTTGTCCTTTGCCACGGAGTCCGGTGCCGATGGCTTTCAGGAAGGCTTCTTTGGCGGCGAACCTGGCTGCATAGCTTTGGGCTTTGTCGCCGTGAGAGCCGGTGCAGTAGGCAATTTCTTCCTGGGTATAAACGCGTTCTTTAAAGCCCTTGCGCGTTATGGCTTTTTCGATTCGTTCCACGTCTGCCAGGTCGCAGCCGATTCCAAGCATCTGTTTCTCCGTTTCTGTCAGGAAAAGACTTCGCAAACACGGAAATGATTGCTATTTTATGGACTCATGAGCCTGTGGCTTCGAAACTCGGGGCTACGCCCCTCAGACAGCCTCGCCACGACGGCTCATTTCGTCTCGTAAAATTACGCAATCGTTTCCTATAATTTGCTTCTTTCTTTTCCTGGCAATACATGATTACTCTTTTGCTTTTTCAGCGACTTCTTCAGCCGTCGTTTCAACAGTTTCCACGGCCTCTTTCACCGCTTCTTCAGCTTTGCCCGCAATGTCTTCCGCTTTAGCTTTCACGTTTTCAGCAGCTTCTTCCACTGCTTCTTCGGCTTTGTCCGCAGCGGCCTCAACATTTTCTGCAGCTTCTTTTGCAGCGGCTTCCGCTTTTGCTGCTGCTGCCTGAGCCGCCAGTTCCGCTTCTTTGGCTTTGGCTTCTGCCTGCTCCGCCGCAACTTTTTCCGCTTCCGCTTCCGCAGCCATGCCCTGGGCATCAAACTTCTGGCTGGAGCCGTAATTATACACAGCGATTTCTTCCGCGTCATACTGTTTGCCCAGTGCAATAGCGATGGCTTCGGTCTTATCTTTGTCTTTCACGTACACGTTCATGAAGAAGGGTTCGTCGGAAATTACATAGTCCGCCGCGTCGCTGTACACATACAGTTTGCCTCCGTCTTCACTGTAGATTTTCACCTGTTTCTCAATTGGGTAATTCTTTTTATTGTCATAAAGGCCGGTAACACCGTCTGCCAGGTGTACCATCTCAATGCGTTTTTCCTTGCCGAAAGTGTAAATCTTTTTGCCTTCCGGTTCTCCGTCTTTTGTAGTGGGAACCACGCCGGCTGCCTGTTTGGCAAACGCTTCTGCTTTCTTTTTGGCAGAATCAAATACGTCTTCGGCTGTCAGGTTGTTTTCTTTTAAGTATTTCTGTCCTAATTTGTATGCCACGTAGCAGACCACGCCGGCCGCCAGAATCTTTTTCATTTTTCCCATAATTAAAACCTCCCCGCTATTTGTTTAATTGATTTAATCCGAGTTAGGAAAAGAAATTCACAAAACCGTCAATGATTGCTATTCCATGGACTCATTCGCCTGTGGCTTCGAAACTCGGGCTTCGCCCTCAAACAGTCTCGCCACAACGGCGAATTTCATCTCATGGAATTACGCAATCGTTGTCGATGTTTTGTTCATTTCTTTTCCTAACTCATTAATCCAAAAGCTTATACGAATTCATTTTATTTTATCATAAAGAGGGAATGCAATAAACTACTTATTTAAATATTACTAAATTATTTTATAAAAAGAACATAAAAAAGACAAAAAGAACTGCGCCAAACAAAGGTTATCTTCGTCCGGCACAGTCCTTTAAAACTTTTCTTTAAAAATTTTCGTGATTTTTTTACAGTTTTACAATGCTTCGGGTTCCGGGCATTGTTTTATGTTCTTAATTTTTTCGTGGTTCCAATTACTTCACATCAATGTTCCCGTTGTTCACATAAATTTCCACACTGTCCCCGGCTTTGACTTCCCCGTTAACGATTTTCTTGGACAATACGTTTTCTACGCTGTGGACAATCAGACGTTTCAGCGGACGGGCACCAAACTGGGGATCGAAACCCTCTTTGGCTAACAAAGCTGCTGCTTCGTCAGTACAGGTCAGCTTGATTTCAAGCTGCTTGTTCACCCTGTCGCCCAGTTCTTTCAGGATCAGTTTCACAATGTCCTTGATCTGGTCGGGCTGCAGGGCTTTGAAGGTAACGATGTCATCCACGCGGTTCAGGAATTCCGGACGGAACCGGGTCAGCAGCAGCTGCCGCACCGCTTCACTGTCCATGGTTTCTTTTGCTTCCATGATCCGCTGGCTGCCGATGTTGCTGGTCATGATGATCAGCGTGTTCTTAAAGTCCACGCTGCGGCCCTGTCCGTCGGTGAGACGGCCGTCGTCCAGCACCTGCAGCAGGGCATTGAACACATCGGGGTGCGCCTTTTCAATTTCATCAAAGAGGATGACAGAGTACGGATGACGGCGCACCGCTTCGGTCAGCTGGCCGCCCTCGTCGTAACCCACATAGCCGGGAGGGGCGCCAATCAGACGGGACACGGTGTGTTTCTCCATGTATTCGCTCATATCGATGCGGACCATGTTCTTCACATCATCAAACAAAACTTCTGCCAGCGTTTTCGCCAGCTCGGTCTTGCCCACGCCGGTGGGTCCCAGGAAAATGAAGGAACCGATAGGACGATTGGGGTCCTTGATGCCCGCACGGGCCCGGATCACCGCATCCGCCACAGCCTTCACCGCTTCGTCCTGGCCGACAACATGCTCATGGAGGGTTTCTTCCAGATGTACCAGCTTCTCCCGCTCCCCGGTACCCAGCCGCTGTACGGGAATGCCGGTCCAGGTGCTCACAACCCGTGCGATGTCGTCTTCGTCCACTTCTTCTTTCAGAAGGGCATTTTCCCCGGCAGTCTGATTCTCCAGTTCCTGCAGCTGCTTCTGCAGTTCCGGCAGACGGCCGTATTTCAATTCCGCCAGCTTGTTCAGATCATAGTCCCGCTCCGCCTTTTCCATTTCCTGTTTCACGGCGCCGATTTCTTTCTTCACTTCCCGCACCTTGACAATGCCGGCCTTTTCATCATCCCAGCGTTTGATCAGGGCCGCGTTTTCTTCCCGCAGTTTGGCCAGCTGTTCCTGCAGTTTGGCCAGACGGTCTGCGGAAGCGGGGTCTTCCTCTTTCTTAAGAGCCTGCTCTTCGATTTCCAGCTGTAAAATCTTACGTTTACTTTCATCAATCTCCGTCGGGGACGAATCGATTTCCGTCCGGAGCCGGGCTGCCGCCTCGTCCACCAGGTCGATGGCCTTATCCGGCAGGAAGCGGTCATTGATGTACCGGTGGCTCATCACGGCCGCGGCTACCAGGGACGCATCCTTGATCCGCACTCCGTGATGGTTTTCATAGCTTTCTTTCAAGCCGCGCAGAATGGAAATGGTATCCTCCACGCTGGGCTCGTTGACCATGACAGGCTGGAAACGGCGCTCCAGGGCGCTGTCCTTTTCAATATATTTATGATATTCATTCAGCGTGGTAGCCCCGATGCACCGCAGCTCGCCCCGGGCCAGCATGGGTTTCAGGATATTGCCGGCATCCATGGAACCTTCCGCTGCGCCGGCGCCCACCACGGTATGCAGCTCGTCAATAAACATGACAATCTGACCGGCACTGTCCGCTACGGCCTTCAGCACTTTCTTCAGGCGCTCTTCAAATTCACCCCGGTACTTGGCCCCGGCCACCAAAGCAGCCAAGTCCAAAGCATACAAGGTTTTGTTCTTCAGACTTTCTGGCACGTCCCCGGCCACGATGCGGCGGGCCAGCCCTTCTACAATAGCGGTCTTGCCCACGCCCGGTTCGCCGATGAGCACCGGATTGTTTTTCTTCCGGCGGCTCAGGATCTCAATGGTGCGGCGGATCTCATCGTCACGGCCGATGACCGGATCCAGTTTGCCCTGCCGCGCCCTTGCCGTCAAATCCTGGCCGAACTTTTCCAAAGTCTTACTTTTTAAACAGCGCTGTAACTTCACTGCTTCCATCGCTGGCCAACGCAGAAACCAGGTGGCCTACCGTCACATTGCCCTGCCCCGCTTTGCGGAGCACGATGCCGTTTACCCGGGCAAAGTCCGAACTCATGAGAAGCTGCCGGTCCTGTCCTTTTACGGACGGAATACGGCTGACAATGGCACGGGCCTCGCCGGCAAATGTATTTTCATCTACTTTGAATGTCTGCAGCAAAAACTTGAAGAAGTCATCGCTGCACAGTGCCAGCAAGAGATGCGCGCTGGTCACTTCCTGGTTGTAATTCATCAAAGCCTGCTGCTGTGCCGCTTCAATGATGGCTTTTTAATTTCTAACCATATGAAAAAGTTTCTGGCTGAAACTGTTTTTTCTAAAAAACTTTGGCGTATTGCACTTTAATTTA
Organism: uncultured Selenomonadales bacterium; assembly: GCA_900315925.1. Taxonomy (GTDB): domain Bacteria; phylum Bacillota; class Negativicutes; order Acidaminococcales; family Acidaminococcaceae; genus Succiniclasticum. Next base: position 30,697 of record ONAV01000004.1, read on the forward strand.
TATAAACATGAGAAAACACTTTGCTTTTATGTTATAATTAATTGTTGCAAATACTTACCATTTATTATTTCAGTTTTGTGAGGGAATATCATGAGAACTACTGTCATCGCCTACCGCCTTTTTGACGTAGCCGACGAGATCAATCTTGACCAGGTTCAGGCTATCTGGCACAGCCGCAACAAAATATCATCCCGTCTGCGCCTGGACCGCATTTCCACAAAATCCATCACCTTCCACGACCCGCCGGTACTCGTAGAGTTGGGCTATCATGAAATGGTCATCGGCGGGGTGGAGTACCTGGTAGAGGTAAAGGCCCGCATCCAGGACCTGGGTGTTATCTGCATCCTCTTCAACATTCCGCTGGAAGAAGACATTTCCTACAAAGATTATCTGAATCTTGTGCTGGCGGTGGAAGAGCTGCCGGATGAGGAGTTCCGCAAATTTGTGGACGCTACCATGGAGACCATCGGCCCAGCCTGCACCAACCAGAATATTTCCGGTTACGATGAAGACTTCGTAGTCTATTACTTCCAGGACCCGATTCCTGCGGATTGGGACATTGTTCCTTTCCTGCTGAAGGATCCCAGTCCGGTAAACGAAGAAACCCGCGAGGCCGCGCTGGCCAACCGGTTCTCTTATGCAGACGACGTAGCCTGGCTGGCCTGGGACAGCGCCGTAGTCTATGACCCTACCGGCAGCATGGATATTCCGGACTTGCTGGAGTTTGCCAATGCCCAGTATCTGGAACTGCGTTATTACGACAACTTCCTGAATCACGCCATCGATAAGACATACGACGTCATTGAAGACAAAGCCAATCTCAAAAATATTGACGTGCTGCAGAACATCCGGGACGAACTGCTGGAGACCATGGCCGATGTCAGCAGTCTTACCAGCAATATCACCAATGCGCTGCTGGTAACGGAGGATATTTTCTACGCCAAGGTGTACGCCCGTTATCTGAAGCTGCTGAAGGCTTCCGTCTGGCAGGAGAACATCGAGCTGAAGATGCAGGTGCTGCAGCGCTGCTATAATATGCTGAACGAGACGGTTACCAGTCATCACCTGGAGCAGATGCGCAAGTACAATATTACGCTGCTGGCTGTGATAGCGATTATATTGCTGGGAATTGCACTCTTCAAATAAGTAATCCGCAGAATTGATGCCGCCTTCATAGCGCTCCGCTAACGCTTCGGGCCTGCCCCGCGTAGTCGCTCCGGGCAACCCGCCTCCCACTCCTCGCTAGCCGCGCTCACTACGTTGCGCGTGGCTACGCCTCGTCGACTGGGACCCTTCCGGGTTTCCCTGTCAACGCTCAACGAAAGCAAGTTGTTAGCAGTCTCATCGCAAGAGTGCTAACCCGTTTCCAAAATAAAAGGCTAACGAAAGAGTCCCCTAGACGGGGGCTCTTTTCTTTGGCCTACATTTATTATAAGAACTTAAAGTCAAAAAGTCAAATGTTTTTTTGTGCTTTTTCAAATATTTCACAAAATCATATGGCAGAAAAAGGTTTCGCAAAACCGTCAAGGATTGCTATTCCATGGATTCATGTGCCTATGGCTTCGAAACTCGGGGCTCCGCCCCTCAGACAGTCTCGCCATGACGGCACATTTCATCTCATGGAATGACACAATCCTTTCCGATGTTTTGCTCATTCCTTTTCCTGCCGCATTATCATCATATCAAATTAGTACTTCACTGTCTTCAACCATTTCGCAAAGGCTTTGTTCACGGCTTTGCGCGCCATTAACTGTTCCGCGGCAAGGTCGCCCAACAAATACCCGCTTTGGCGAGCAGACAGTACTGTGTTGGATTTCAGCAGTTCTGACGGAACGGACTGGCCCAGGCTGTTGACGGCAAAAAGTTCCCGCAAGGCTTCGCCCAGTTTTTCCAGTTTTTTCCGGCTTTCTTTGCTCAGGTCTGTAAGTTTGCTGCTTTCATTGGCAGTCACCAGATAATAAAACTCTTTGCCAAGACGTGTCACGGTTGCATAACCGGGCTCTTTCAGCGTACTCTTCTTTCCTTTTTTCGCCGACGCAAGTTTTCCCGTAAGTATGGCTTCGGCTTTTTCCGTTTCAGCTTCCTTTTCCCGGCTCATGGCGTCTTCTATTTTTTCCAGGATGTCTTTTACCCGGACCTGCAGCAGCTGTCCGGCCTGCAGATACTCTTCCGCTTTCCAGCCGGCGCCTTCCATGGCTGCCCACAGGGAAAAGATGATACCGGAATAGGTTCCCCGCATCACCTGCAGCTGAATTTCATCGCCAATGTCTTCCAGACGGTTTTCCAGAAGACGGGTCACTTTATCTTCCCCAAGACGTCCGTCAGCCAGCTTGAAGAGACTCTTCCAGCGCCGCAGCAGCGTTTTTGTATCTCTTAACTTATACAAAGGGCGCAGCGCTCCCTGAAGATTAGCCTGCATTCCTGCGCTGCCGTCCATCACCGGCTGCAGCCAGTACAAGGCGGCCTGCATCCGTTCAAAATAGGGCAGAAAGATCCGATCCGCTTCTGTCTGGAGCTTACCGCAGTCCGCAAACACGTTCTGCTCTTCCATGATGGCCGTGCCATACTGGTAAAACTGCTTTTTATATTCTTCGCAATAATCGTTATCCCAGTCAACCTCCGGCAGCGGACGGGCCCCTTCCGGTTCCAGCTTGTCTAACAGCGCCAGACCCCGGGCATATTTGCTTCGTGATTCCGTAAACACTGGAACCTCCGCCGCGATTTTTGCCGTGTAGGCCAAAAGATCCGCCAGAGAGCCTTCCTTTAATTCCAGTTCTACTTCGTCAATGGTTTCCTTCTTACCACCGGCAGAGATAAAGCCCTGGTCGATGGCCATCTCCACCATGGTTTCTTTCGTAATCTGCAACAGGCGGAGTTCCCGCTTCACCCGCACCGTAAACAGTTTTTCAATTTGAGCGGTTCCTAAGATGTCCGTAAAATCCACCTGCAAACCGCTTTCCGCAAACACGGAAAGATTTGGTTTGGCATTCTTCACGGCCACGTTGTACTCCTGCCGGGCGGAAAGACCTCCTGCCTCAGCGCGGCTCAGTTTGACGGTTGCTTCATATTTTTTTCCGTTCTGCCGCACACGGTAGGCAATGCCGGCCTGGTGCAGCAACAGGTCGCGGGTATCAAAATAAATATTAACCAGCTTCACTGTTTTGTGGCTGCCCTTTTTTGTTTTTTTGGCCACCAACGGTGAAGCGACTAATGCTTTTACGTCTTTTTTGGCAATTATTAGTTTGATTTCGGTCTCTGTATTTTTTTCCATAATAATAACGCCCCTTATTCATTATAACAAAAAGGAAAAGAATTCGCAAAACCGTCAAGGATTTCTATTCCATGGACTCATGTGCCTGTAGCCTCAAAACTCGAAGTCAAGTTGCAGGGCAACCCGTCTCCCACTTCCTCACTCCGCCCGCTCAGCAAGCTTCGCGTTGCTCGCTCGTCAAACTGGGACCCTCACGGGTTGCCCTGTCAACACTCAACAAAACTGCGCGATCGCTCCCGATGTTTTGCTCATTTCTTTTCCTTACTATATATTTTTACTTTTCTTCTCCCAACTGTTTCCTTTCTCCGCCAAAATACCAGAAGGCCAGGGGGATTCCGAATGCAACAACGATCATGAGCGCAGATAGTGTCAGACCGGAGTTTCCGCCCAACGCGTCTCCTAAAATGTTATAGGCAATCGCTCCCGGTACCATGCCCAGCAATGTTGTCAAGGCAAAGGTCACAAACTTCATTTTTGTGCAGCCTGCTACCAGGCTGATCACGTCATAGGGGAACAAGGGCACCGTTCGCAGCCACAGCATTCGCTGAAAGTTTTTGGCGCTGTCTGAAAGGTAGTGGTGAATGCGCGTCCCCCACTTGCCGCCGTGGAGGTCAAAGAATTCGCTGCCGATGCCTGTGCGGGCCATATAAAAGAGCAGCGCCGCACTGCCCAGGCCTCCGGCCAAAAGACAGGGAATGCCAACAACAGGCGAAAACAGAATTCCGGCAGCCACATTCAGCAGCAGACTGGGAAACAGAAGCAGGGGCCGCATCGTGTACAGCAGTACATACACCAACGGGCCCCACACGCCGAACCCCATTACCCACCGGCGGACATCCTCCACCGACCTTGGGTGGAACACGCCGGGCAGATACCAGAGAGCGGCGATGATCAGCAAATATATAATTAGCAATAAGGCGTGACGGTGACGCCGCAAAAGTAAAAAAGAAAAATGATTCATAAACAAATATAACCCAATACAGAACAAACTATAATCAGTGATACATATTTTATCAGATTTCTACATAAAATACCATACCAGCTCCCAACTCTGAAAAAGATACAGAAGTACCACAGTACAACTCATTCAAATTGGTTGAGCTACCCAACATTCATGTCTTTCGTTCCTTGTTATTATTTTTTTACCTTGACAACATAGGATAAATCCTATATTATATTTATGAGGTGAGGTAATGCCAAAATTTGAAGTTTTATTTTATCAGACTACTACCGGCAAACAGCCTGCAAAAGAATTTTTACTTTCTCTTGATATAAAGATGCGTGCTAAGGTGTCCATGATAATCAGTATTCTACAAGACAACGGTTACGAACTAAGAGAACCCTACTCCAAACATTTGTCAGACGGTATTTTTGAAATACGGGCAAAAGTCAGTTCAAACATTTGCAGAGTTCTTTATTTCTTTTACTTCGGAAATCAAATAATCCTCACAAACGGATTTGTCAAGAAAACATCAAAAACGCCTGCAAAAGAAATTGAAAAAGCAAAAAGATACCGTAAAGATTACATACAACGAAAAGGGGAAATGCAATGAGTGTAAAATTTGACGAATTCCTTCAGGAACAGCTTTTAGATTCTGAATTTAAAAATGAGTATGAAGCACTTCAACCGGAACGCGCCATTATCCAAGCTATTATTGATGCACGGCAACGTTCCGGACTCACACAGAAAGAACTCTCAGAACGTACGGGCATTGCGCAGGGAGATATTAGCAAACTGGAACGCGGAAACGCCAACCCGTCTCTTCGTACCTTGCAACGATTGGCTACAGGTATGGGTATGTCTCTTCACATAGAATTCCGTCCAATTGCCGGTACAAACCATATTATTGCAGAAAAACCATAACAGACTATTGACTGAAAAACACAACCAGAAAAACAACGCCATAAGGCAGTCCATTACACTTGAATGGGCTGCCTTTGTTATTTCAATTATTGTTGATAAATTGAAAACACAGAACTACAGGCGTTGAGCTATAACAGCCTTACTTAATTCACAACTCCTGAATAAGCACTTTTTGCAAAAGATTCGACAGATTGATATTTCTATTCTCTTGTGTTTTTCTCCCTTTTATTTTATAATAAACATGAAAATGTTACCGCTTACCAACGGCGCGGTATAGAAATTACTTGGTGCGAAAATGTAGTAAGTCCCCATCTTCACCCGGAGATGGGGACTTGGAATTTTTATGAGGAAAGGGGGATATAATGGATATTATCGAAGGCTGCTTTTATCATATCAGCGACAAATTCTTTTTGGAAGTTAATGAACCGTCCTTAATGGCAAACAAAGAAGATGGAAATTACCGGCCACATTATCTTGCTATAAGAGATACCTTGAACACAGAAATTTTCTGGATGATACCGGTTTCATCAAAATACACAAAATTTGCCGCACTTTATGATAAACAGATTAAAAAATATGGACTTTGCACAAAAAGATAAAATTGATGTCATAATTTATCTAAATCGATTAAATTATTATAGAAAAAGACAGATTATATATTGATTTTCGTCTTTATTTGTGTTATGAGGAGAATTCCCTATTACCTTAGTCTTCTTGATCCGGCGATGGATTTTAATGCAAATACAGATAACCTGTTTTTCAGAAAGCGGGCAGAACTATGGGATGAATTCGACCATTTTTACCAGACGCTTTTTTACGAAAAGCCTTTATCTCGTACTTTAACCTCCAGAATCTATTCCCCAAATATAACATTAATTTGATTTTGGGGAATAGATTTGTTATAATAGTTCCACAAATACAATTTCCATCTAAAGTTAATCAAGGAAACGCTGATTAATCAGCGTCTACTTAAAAACTTATTGGGAGGCGAGAATCTTGAAGCTCATTGAACGTAGCGAATACATAAATGAAATAAAGGATGTACTGCAAACGCCAGACATCAAAGTCATTACCGGCGTCCGCCGAAGCGGAAAATCCAAATTGCTTGAAAACATTGCGGACCATATCAATGACACAGACCCGATGGCTAATCTTATTCATATAAACTACAATCTCACAGATTTTGAAGACCTTGCAGAGTATCATGCATTGGAAAACTATGCAGAAGAGCACTACCAAAAGGATATGAACAATTACCTGTTAATTGATGAAGTTCAAATGTGTCCTTCGTTCGAAAAAGCAATCAACAGCCTGCATGCAAAGGAAAAATTTGATATCTGGGTAACCGGCTCCAATGCCTTTCTGCAAAGCAGCGACCTTGCCACCCTGTTTGTGGGCCGCACGTATGAAATCCACATTTTTCCCTTCTCATTCCGTGAATATCTTGCTTATTACCCGACTGAAAACCTGTACACAAGCCTGACAAAATATATCACTGACGGCGGCATGGCCGGATCCTATCTATATAAAAACGAAGTACAAAAGTACCGCTACCTTAACAATGAAGTGCTGAATGCGTTAATTGTCCGCGACATTGAGAAGAAATATAAAATCCGCAATGAACCGCTGCTGCAAAAACTGATTGACTTCCTCATGGATAATATCGGCAACGTAACATCCATCAGAACCATTACTGACACTCTTTCCTCAAGCAAAGCAAAAGCAGATCATAAAACCATTGGCAAGTATATTGAACATCTATGCAAAGCTTTCGCCTTTTACCGTATCCGCCGTTACGACATCAGAGGAAAAAAATATCTCCGGTCAGAAGACAAATACTATCTGTCAGACCAGAGTTTTAAATATGCACGGCTTGGCACCAAAAACATGGACTATGGCCATGCGCTGGAAAACATCGTCGCCATTGAGCTGCTGCGCCGCGGCTATGAAGTATATGTGGGCGCGCTGTATGATAAGGAAATTGATTTTGTAGCCATGAGACAAGGCCACAAAACATATATACAAGTTGCCTATGATATTTCCGAAAACAAAACTTTTGAACGGGAAATTAAGCCGTTGCTAGCTATAAAAGACGCGTACCCTAAAATGCTGATTGCAAGAACTTACCAACCTACGTACCTACACGAAGGCATCCATGTGATAGACGCCGCAGAATGGTTAAACAACAGTTATTCAGGATAGTGTCAATAGTTTTGCGCAAATATTATAATCCCCATAAATTGCAATTAATTATTTAGCTGTTTGAGTACTTCATTTTTGTTGAAATTAGTATCAAAATCGTCATTATAAGTTGCCGGAAGATTTCCTATTTTAGTAACGCTTAAACCTTTAGAACTATTGGCACCTGCACTACCGCTATTATTAAATGAATCCATAACAACTTTAGCTGCCACGACTTTATCACTATTATCATACAGAAGCTTAATCTTTATACCGCCTCTATCATAGGTTTTATTATCAGCAGCTTTAAACGTACTTCCTGTATCATTACCCAATGCGTAATCAGAAAATAAATACCTTGTTTCAGGATTATAATCCTTGGAACTATCATAAGTCCCATCTTTTCCATAATCTTGTTGCAGCCAATTATATATATGTGCTTCTAACTCTGCCTTACCTGTATCGGATATTGAATCTCCATTGGCTACAAAACTCATTCCGCCATTCTCATTATTAGTTAAATGACCAAGCAGAATAACTCTGTTCGACCAAACAGTATCCGCTCTTGTAAACAAAGGATACAAATCCGCCTTTGTTAGTCCAATAAAATAACCTGCAAGATTTTCCATTGCTTCTTGATCAATTGAGAGTCGCTTTTCATTTTCAATCTTAGAAAATTCCTCTTCAGACATGTTTCCCCAATGCTTTAATGCCGAAGCATAATCTTTAACGTCGCTGAAAACAGTCACCACATCGTCAAACACGCCTTTCACTGCGCCACCAATATTGGAACCGTTCAGCAGCATAGCAATACCCACAACAAATGAAAGCAATAAGGCATACTCTATAATGCCCTGACCTTTCTGTTTAACCACATTTCTTAACTCTCTTAACATCTGCGTTCTCCTTTTACAGAAACCGCTAAAAAAGCGTGATAATATATTTACAAAGTTATTTTTTTATAAAAACTTAATAAAATTATTCTTTTTGAAGCAAAAACATAATATCATAAAAAGACTGTAAATGCAATAACTGACGCAGATATTTCAGTAATTATCTTCATCAGCAGAGAGACAATTGATACTACCAGAAATATTTTACTATGCATTTGGTCGGCAGAACGGATTCAACACCGTCCCTGAAGTAGCAGATAACCTTTAAAAGCCAAATGAAAGAAAAAGAGGTAAACCGAAAAGTATCGTGTTTACCTCAATAACTACAATTTGTAATAGCTCGCCCCAGCTTCAGGGAAAGAACCGGACACCGGATTTTTCATAGAACGCGCTTTTACCTTCGGTTCCCATACGTGATTATCGGATTTTAATTCACCACATATGTATGTTCACTATCATTTTTATAATAATTTGTCGGTTTGTTTATTATATCGTTGCTTCCTGCTGTCCCGGTATTTGTTATAGCCGCATGACCTGCTTCAGTGACATGTAAACAAAGGCCTGTAGCAAATTTACCGGAAGTAGTGTTAACCCAGGAATCGCCATTACCTGTCCTCAACGCAATATCGACAAAATCAACTTTACCGTCTGTATAGTGCAACCTTACCGTAATCTTTGCGGCAGTATTGTTCAGCATATCATCCGAGTAAAAAAGCCTGTCAGTGCATACTGTGTTGCGTTGTTTATTATAAAGATAATTAGGATTATCGGCGTCATACTTATCATAAACTCTCGCTTCACTATTAGTCAGATACATCGCCGTATTCTGATTATTATTCCTCTCATAATGAACCCAGCCCTGGGTCCGGTTATCAGCGCTGTCACCATTCTTGTCCAAAGAATTATTCTTATATGACATCGGGACTAATACACCTGTCGAAAATCCGGTTCCGCTTGCTGTACTGCATTTAAGGTCTTTAATAAATTCAGGCGCCACATTTGCTTTATCACTATTGGAATAAAAATCCATCAAATTCATAACCTGGTTCTCTGTCTTTCCGAGATAGGTTTCAGCAATTTTAACCAGCGCTTTCTGGTCAGCCTCAATCCGTATCGGATTATCCACATCATTAACTGTATCTGCGGTTAAATACCTCCACTTACGATAAAATTCCATGTAATTATTTATCTTCTTCTGCCCAATCTCCGCCGCATAAAGCACCGGTTTGCTTTTGTCCAAAGACTCCTCAAATGCCCCGGAAAAATCAACGTCACGCGCAAATATGCCTATGGCCGCGCAAAAGGCGCAAAGAAGTGCAAATTCAACAACGCCCTGGCCTTTATTCTTAATCCGCTGTTTCAAACCGTTAACACGTTCTGACATTGTAGCGTTCATGATTTCCTCCTAAAAATACTGAAGAATATGGTGGTAAGTCATTAATCATCCTCTCCCAGGACTAAATTATTAAATGGGTTAATATACGGTTCAATTGTATACTCGGTACGGAAATTGGTAAGACGCAAGGTTTCACTGGAAATATCACTATTGATAGCGCTTACATTATAATGATGCTGGTCAGGGTCCGTTGGCTTGCCTCCTTCTTTCCAGGGCCAGTCAGGCATATCTAATCCCGTTGTAGACCATAGCGTTTGTCTTAAATCATTCCAAGCATTTTTAAAACGTGTTTTGTCTTCGTCAGTTGTAAAATTTTTATGAAACCAATCAGGATCTGACCATTCTTCATCACTAATTCTCAAGTCATCTTTCACAAACTTAATGGCATCTTGTTTTCTTTTTTCCTGCGCTTTTGCCGCTTCATCAGAAACCTTTTTTAAATCACTGTCATCAGCCAGAAAATTCTGGCCGGCCCAACTGACGTCCCCGTCCTGTATCTCAAGTTCTTTTGCAATAATATTTCCTTTAAAAGACTTTCTGCTTCCGGTTACCGGGTTTCCGTCACTATCCGTATAAGCTGTATTGACAACTTTAGCATACGGCGAATAAATCACGCCTTTAAATGCGGCACCCGGTTTAATACTGAATTCAGTGATCTCATTCTCTGTCAGGTTGCAAAAGATGAAAGGCCGTTCATTGGATACATTAACCTTGATTTTTATCGGTGCCTTAAATTCTTTTTTCGAGGATCCCACACCGCCGGTCAATATCAGATAAAAAGGCTCGTAGTCTCCGCCAGCCATTTTTTCATCCACAGTAATTTTAAGTTCCTTTTCTCCCTCCTGCTCCCAGTGAAATACGTTGGAGTACTTAATCTGAGGTTCGTTAATCTGTCTTTTACCCGAAAAATCATATTCCACTTTTTTAATAGTAAAATAAATTATTTCATCATTGGCTGTCGGATACCTGTATGAATACTTTACAGCGTCCTTGTCATCAGTCACTTTAGTAAGTGCATGCTTATTATTGCCATTGCCCGTTTCAAGTTTCTTGTATTCAACTTTCGGCAAGCCCTGTTCATCATAGGTCACATTCTTTCTGTAAAAATCAAAATATATTTGATTATTATTGCTCAATCTGTTACAAAAAATCTGATTTCCCTGTTCATCCGTAACATATGTGTTGCAAATTGTACCATTGTTATTGAATCTATATCCTTCAGATTTGAAAACATAATACACATTTGTTTCGCCGAGACAGAGCCAGTACGCTTGCCCGAGAATACTGTCTTCTTCTGACCGGGGATAACAAAAAACAAGCTTCTGATTGTTCTCACCGTTACTGCCATCCGTTTGGAGATAATGAGTAACATTACCTCCTGACGTAACAGTAAAACTATGATCCCGGGCCAGTCTGTCATCGTTCCTGTGTCTGCCTATATTTGCTGTCCTGAAATCATTCAATACTCCCCCGGTTGTATTGACCGTGTACTTTTTTAAATCAAGATGTATCTTATGTAGCTTATCGATAAAACCGGAAACAGAATTGTCCACCGGAATCGAATTATCCCAGACAGCTTTCCCCCCCATATTGGGATAAGCCGCAGTCAAATCCTCAACCGAAAGATTATTTCCCGCCTGGTAGTTTTTTTCTGCCAGCGTATAAAAATAGTCATTTACACCCGAAACATCTTCTGCTGCAAAATCCTTGCCTGTTGCAAAAACAATTCCTCCGTCAAACGTACCGTTAATACTTCCTTGTGCATCAACACCAACACCACTGCCTAAACTTATGCCGTCCTTCACAACAAACAGGTTATCAAAAAGTGCTTTCCCGGCGCCGGCGCCCATGCCGTCGTCTATCAGCGCAATCGCTCCCGCACGAACTTTCTGTTCTTTTTTCATACCTATTACAGGCAAAAAATGCATCGGCACCATTTCATACAAACCAACACGGTAAAATACCCTGCCGCTCATTCCCTCCGTCTTCAGGGCAAAATGAGAAAATTTATCACTTGTAACGCTGGTGCCTAAATTTCTAATATTGTTAAGGATGTATCTATCAGCTGCAGTATCCGCGTCTGCATGAACGCTGTCACGGCCTACTGCAGCGAGCGTATCACCTACATGATACGTAACTTTTATTCCCTCATAACTTTCGGATAGGGAGGGCATGTCATCGCTTTGATCTTTTATCCCTGTCGGCTTTTTCTGGCTGTCCAAATAGGCGCGGCCTCCGGCCAAAGCCGCCGCGTCCGCAATATTCTGCAGTCTTGATTTGTGTAGATACAAATTACCGAAATCATAGGCAAAGCCCAGACAGCCCAGCATAATCGGCAGCATCAAAGCAGAAATTACAAGGATCGAACCGCTTTGCTGCTTCATTTCTTTTATTAATTTCATTCTTTTTAATACGCTTGCCCACAAAGTCATTTCATTTTCCTCCCTGCGAGGATCGCACTATTTTATAACGGTAATTTTTAAAAAAAGCAATAACGTTCTGCAAACCAATTTTCATTTTAATTTACACTTACACTTCTGCATAATAATTATAATATTTTTAGCCGCGTAAATCAATAGAAATCAAAACGATTGAACAATATTTTACAAAAAATCTTACATAACTAAAGTTAATTTTTTACCTGCTTCACACCCGCAGCGTTCCGCTTCGCCTGCTTTCATTTCCAGCGTAGCCCAGGCCCGGCTGCATATGCTTACGCCAAGCCAGGGTTTTAAGTTTTTTACTACCTTAATGATAGTGTATTCTTTGTCAATATATACCACATCAATGGCAAAGCGCATAAAACACATATGCACGCTGTTGCAGGGAACCAGCAGCAGACCGGTTGCCGGCGGCAGCTTGCGACGGAACATCAGACCGGCTAAACGGGTTAAAAACGAATCTGCCAACATCACTTCTATTTCCTTTAAAAAAGGAGCGCTTGCCGGCGCTCCTTCAATGTACATACGTTGAATCTTCATTTTGAAAATTTCCTGAAAGCTGATTACTGATAAAATGCTTCTTCAAGGTTTTAATTTACAGTTTTTCAACAATTCTATTATTTTCCGCCCAGGCTATGCATCAAAGAGAACAGCGAAGGCAGCAAAACTACAACGAAAATTGCCGGGAAAATAAACATTACCAGCGGGAATACAATCTTTACCGGGGCTTTTAACGCTTCCGCCTTGGCTTTCTGCCGTCGGCGTTCCCGCATATTATCCGCCTGGCTGTCCAGCGTCCGGCCCATACTTGTACCTAAACGTTCCGCCTGTATCACTGCTGTAATAAATAAATACAAATCATCTACATCACAGCGCTTCGCTACCGCCTGCAAGGCCCGTGCCCGTGGAGAACCCATACGAACATCCTGTTGCATCCGCCTGAACTCGTCAATCAGGGGCCCCGACATACGGTCCGTAATTTTGCGCAACGCACCGTCAAAAGACAAACCGGCCCGTACACTGACGCTTAACAAATCCAACACTTCCGGCAGTTGCTTATCAATCGCTTTCTGACGTTTCCGGATAACAGAATTCAGCACGGTAAAAGGAAGCATAGTGCCAACTGCCACACTCAACCAGGCAAACAAAAGAGCCTGGGAGAACGGCATATTCTTTCTGGTTACTAAAACAATATAAGCAATACCAAAAAAAATCGCTGTGCAAATAAGCCATACTGTAATAAAACCGTTGGGACTCCATTTATCCAGCAGACCGGCCAGCATCAGTTTTCGCTCTACAGTACTATGAATGCCGGAAGGAGCAAATCGTACCATAAAACCCTCAAACCTGCGTAAGAGCGGTATCACAGTACGATCCAAAATCGGCACCCGGTTCAACTCATCGGCACGAGACGTAATCACCCGGCCTTCCGCGCCCTGCAAATCCTGCAGACGCTGATGCACCTGGTTATCCGGTACTATCTTGGTTTTCATTACATAATATAAAACAACAAAAATCAAAAATGCTGCCAAAAGGGAGATGAGCAAAATCATGCCTGTCACTCCTGTTCCTATTCACCGCGTAGCTGTTTCATAAAACTCTTCGGCAATTCCACACCGTTCATCTTGAACTTCTGTAAAAACATAGGCTGTAATCCACTGGCTTCATAATATCCAACAGACTTCCCGCTTTCATTAATGCTCGTTTGTACATAGGTAAACAAATCCTGCAGCACGATGGTATCGCCTTCCATCTTCTGCACTTCCGTGATATAGGTGATCTTACGGCTGCCATCCTGGATACGGGACTGCTGAATAATCAAATCCAAGGCCGAAGCTATCTGTTCACGGATAGCCCTTACGGGCAAATCCATACCTGCCATCATGACCATGGTTTCCAGACGACTCAAAATATCACGGGGACTGTTTGCATGTCCCGTAGTCAGAGATCCATCATGACCGGTATTCATGGCCTGCAACATATCCAACGCTTCACCGGAACGAACTTCGCCAACTATGATACGATCAGGACGCATACGAAGAGCATTGCGTACCAAATCGCGGATAGTGATGGCACCGCGACCTTCCAGGTTAGCCGGGCGGGATTCCAATGTTACCACATGCTGCTGCTGTAAGCGTAGTTCCGCTGCATCTTCGATGGTAACAATACGTTCCCTGTCCGGAATAAACGAAGACAAAACATTCAGCGTGGTGGTCTTACCGGAACCAGTACCACCGGAGACCATTATGTTCAAGCGGGCTTTTACGCAAGCTTCCAGAAATTCCGCCATCTCTTCGCTCAACGTACCAAAGCCTACTAAGTTATCAATGGAGAGTGGATTCTTTGTAAACTTACGAATGGTTACACAGGGACCGATCAACGACAGTGGCGGTACAATGGCATTTACACGGGAACCGTCTGCCAGACGGGCATCAACCAAAGGCGATGCTTCATCTATACGCCGGCCCAAAGGTGACACGATGCGTTCAATAATATTCATGAGGTGGGCATCATCATGGAACTGCACATTAGTCAGCTGCAATTTGCCTTTACGTTCCACAAATATCTTCTTGGGTCCGTTGATCATAACTTCGGTGATGCTCTCATCTTTCAGCAAGGGCTCAATCGGACCAAGACCTAAAATTTCGTCACAGATATCCGCCACAATACGGGCTCGCTCTCCACGGGGCACGTTCATGGGGCTGTCATCCAATACCCTCTGGCAGTAAGAAGAAATCAGTTCCTCCACTTCCGCCCGGGTATGGTTATTGCTGGCCAGGAACTGCTGTTCCTGATCGCTCATTTCATCTACGATACGACGATGGATGGCAAGCTTCAGCTCCTGATAATTATCTTCCTTCGCCTCTGCCTGACGTCTGCCAAATATAGTTTTTTGCTGAATGGGTTCCCCTGCCGGACGTCCCAAGCGTTCTAACAATAATGACATGTGTGCCACTCCAATCTGTTATCGTCTTTCGCTAAAAACTTTAAACCTTTTATAATTGCAAATATTGTTTTTGTTTCACATCTGTAAATAATACCGAACAAATCTATCTTTATGTAGATGAACTTGTGTAGGGCTCTTTCTTCATGTAATACCGGACTCCGAACGTTTTCGGCAATATCATATCCAAAAAGAAACCATTGGCTTTCAATTGCATATTTATCGTGGTTTGAACACCCTCAGTATCCTTACCATGATCCACTGGTACAATAACAATCGGATTGCTGTCAGCTTTTTTATAAAAGCTGGTCATCAACTCATCTAACTGCCCCTCATAATGAGTTGCAATCGTGCCATACTCATCCTTAGCAGTAACGGCTGCCTCCCTGGCGCTGGTTCTTGCAATATTGCTTAGCGTAATGTAGTCATGAAACAACATACCGGTGTAAATGACTCCAAACATTATGAACAAAAACAGAGGAAGTACCAAAGCAAATTCAACAACTGACTGTCCCTTGCGCTTTTTCATATATCCTTCCCCCTGAAAATACTTTAAGAAATACAAAACAAATATACGTTTAAAAAGAATTTGGAATTGGCCTCCTGTTAACAGGAGGCCAATCAGGAATGATTAGCTAACGGTGGTCGAGAAAGACTTAACCTGACTAGCAGTTTTGCTGAAGTTGGTTTTAATAGCTCCACCTAAACCGCTTTCCTGCAATGCATAAACCGCAATTGCTACGACAAATGCTAACAGCAGCGCATACTCAACGATACCCTGGCCTTTCCCTTTGAAATAATCTCTCAAAGAAACTAACATGGTTTGTTCCTCCTTTCCCTAGTAATTATATATACATGTACATGTATATGTAAAAGCCAGATTACTGGCTTATACATCAATATTGACAATGCGCTGGATGATAATAAAACCAATAATAACCATAACAACGGCAATCGCTATGGCTATCTGGCCAAGCCGTTCTGTAAACAAAGGTTCAATATAACCTGGATTTATTACGCTAATAAAGGCGCCCAAAGCAAACGGCAACACCCCAAGAACATACCCCGATATCCTTCCCTGCGAAGTTAACGTATGAATCTCACGGCGCATGCGAATCCGATCCTGAATCGTATCACTGATGGTATCCAGAATGTGAGCCAGATCACCACCCACCTGCTGTTGAATCAATACCGCTGTCACTACCAGCGAAAAGTCCGGGCTGCCGACACGTTTATCCATATCGTCCAAAGCCCGCTCTATAGAAGTCCCCAGATTGATATCCCGCATCACATGCTTAAATTCATCACTGATAGGAGGTTCCATCTCTTTGGCAATCAAATCCATCGCCTGCATAAAACTGAAACCGGCCCGCATGGCGTTAGCCACCATCATGAGACAATCTCCCAACTGATTGGTAAAAGCAGCTTCCCGACGGCTGATCTTCAACAATACAAATACCCATTCCGCTGCTACCACCACAACGGCAACTAAAACACCGGCAAACAGCTTTTTCGTCACAATAAAAACAATGGCTGCTGATAAAAATGCACTTAACCCCAACAAAATCAGGAATTCAGTTCCTAACAAGGGAATTCCTGCCTTTTGCATTTTAAAGTCAAGTCCACGGGCATGACGGATATTGCTCAGCAGCTTTCCGCTGCTACGCAGAATATCCATGAGCCGTTCCGCAAGAGGCTTGCTCTCTTTTGGTTTTTCCTGAGTATCCATCTCCCCGGAGTAGTAACGCATACGGCGGGCTAACGCACGCCGACTACGGGAACGGTATTCCAGCAAAAGGAACAGTATCAGCAGAATAAACAAAGTGCTGATGAGGGAAATCACAAAAATCATAGTTTATCCCCACCTTACATGGGTTTTAGACCCGATAATTTCATCCGCCAGCTGGTTTATGAAACGGGCAAACTTGGAATCCGGCTGCTCCAAAATCGCCATCTGCCCATTATTGGCAGCGGAAGAAACCAGCATGTATTCATTGGGAATAATAGACACTTTAGGATACCCCAAAGCTTCCGCCAGCTTGTTTTGTTCATTGGTATCGCAAGGTTCCACACGGGTAAACACTGTCCTTACCCGCTCCTGGTAATCCGGCCAGGCTTTAAAAATTTCCAACGCACGCTGCATATGCTGGATTTCAAAAGTACCGCTGATCATGGAAACCAGGTAGGTAATATCGCTGGCTTCCGCCGTAGCAATGGAAATAGGGGTAAAACCGGAAGGAATATCAATGAGCACATAGCGGCAAATGCTCCGAGCCATGCTCACCACTTCTATAAAGGATTTTATATCCACCATCTCCGCATACTCGGGCCGCCGGGTGCCACATAACACACGAAGGTTTTCCGCTATCGGCAGAAAATAAGAGTTCAACGTTACGGGAGACAGGAAATTAATATCCCGTACCGCTTCCATAATCGTAGTCTTTGGCGCCAGGTTAAAGAACACGGACATATCCCCAAACTGTAAATCCGCATCAATAACACCCACCTGCTGACCGGTTTTCTGGGCTAAAGCCATACCTAAATTGGCAATAAGAGTTGTTTTCCCGCTCTTCCCTTTGGGACTGAAAAAAGATATTACATTGGAACCTGCCGCGATTCCTGTTTTTTCAAAGGTCTTAACAGCTTCCTGCAATTCCTCACTGGTAAAGGGTTTAATCAGAAAGCCCCGGGCTCCGGCGCCGGCCATGGTTTCCGAATCACTGGCGGCCCATTTGGCGCTCATGCAGATAACCGAAGCTCCCTTAAATGTGGTGGTAAACTCTTCAATCAGGGAAGCATCATCATCACTTTCATCTATGTCCAACAATATCATGTTAGGCTTGAACATAGCGCCCTGCCCCAGAGCGTCGCCACTCTGTTGATAACGGGCAACCAGTTCAAAATCTTTTGTATTGCGCACCACGCTGGACAGGCGCTCTAACATCAACCGGTTGCCTTCTACTAATATTACCCGATATGCCATCTGTCAGCACCTGCCTATCTGAATAACTTACTGAACCAGGACGAATTGCTATCTTCTTTTCCGTCTACTTCTTCCAAAGGATTACCCGTGTACCGGGCTACCAAATTCCGGAGTTCCGTCTTAAGAGGCGACGCCTTGGTATCCAAAACCAGGGGACAGCCTGTCTTAATAGAACGGGTTGCTGTGCCAAAATCATTGGGCAAAACATGGTAGAACTCTGAACCCAGCAACTGTTCCACATCCTGCAAGTCAATACGGGTCTTGGAATTACTCCGGTTCAAAATCATACGAATCTTGTTGGTATCATATCCCAAACCATGTATGGTATCATTACCACTCTTCATATTTTTAATGGTGGGAATAAAGTCTACTATTCCAAGGAAACTAATAATGGTACTCATTTCCATAGCCATCAGGTTCACTTCACTGAAGGTAGAAGCAGTGTCAATGACAAGGAAATCAAATTTTAACTGTAACTGCGACAAAATCAGCTTTACATCATTCGTTTGGATGTTATAGGCTTCCTCTAACTTTAAGGGTGCAGCCAAAACCCCAAAAGGAACATCGTAGCGATCATAAGTGGTGAGAAAAGCCTGCACATTAAAGTTTTCTATTTCTTTTTCCTGTGCGGCGATAGCATCCGCCAATGTGTATGTGGGCTGCAATTGCAGATAGTTGCATACATCGCCGAATTGCAGATCCAAATCCACCAGGCACACCCGGTAGCCTTCCTTGGCCAGTTCTGCCGCCATATTTATAGCTATCAGAGTTTTGCCCACGGCTGAAGCCGTGCTGAAAACCGTAATGACTGTGCCTCTGCGTGCATCTGCCATACAGTTCCCTCCTTTTCCTGCTCTAGCAGGTGTCACTTATCGATTCAGATAATCACCTAATGCCGCTTCTTCTCCTCGATTAGCAGCAGGTTGCTCCATAATTACCGGTTCTTCTGCTAACACCGGTTGTTCCACTACAATTTCTTCTTTCGAAGGCAACACTACCGTCACATTTTGTTCCGGCGCCGGCTTAGAAGAAACAGCATTGTTCGCGGCATCATTCCGTAAAATGGAGTTTATCCGATCACGCAAAGCGGACTTTTCCCTTGCATAGCCATTTTCTTCGGCCTTTTTCCGCTGCTTTGCAATTTCCCTGGCTGCCCGTTTGGCTTCTTTTTCCGCTGCTTTCTGTTCTTTCTTTGCTTTATCTTCAGCCCGTTTCTCTTTGATGCGGACAATCTCTTTTTCCACTTCCGGTTCGATTACATTAGCATTCACTTTATTCATGGAGTGATATTCTGTCTGGCCTTCATTAAAGGCTTCTTTCATCTGGTCAGACATGTTCCACTGCGTATCTTCTCCAACAAGATGAGGAGTAATGATAATAATCATTTCCCGTTTATCGCGGGTACGGCTGGTGTGCTTAAAGAATTCACCAATAATCGGAATATTCCCCAGCAACGGTATCTTAGTTACAGTCTTACCGTCTTCACTGTTCAGCAGACCACCGATGATCATGCTCATACCGTTGGATACATGGATGACCGCTTCCGCTTCCCTGGTAGCCAGAGCCGGAATACTGAAGCCGTTTTGGGTTAGCCCATTGGCGTAATCCAACCGGCTGACCTCCGCATGCACCTTGGAAGTAATCTTATCCATCTGATCCACTACCGGTTCAATATTCAGTTTCACGCCGTATTCCTTCCATTCGATGGTAATACTGCCATCCTTGTTAACCGGAATCGGAATACTTCCACCAATCAAAATCTTGGCTTTTTCCCCGCTCAGGGTAGAAATATTAGGACGGGATAAAACCCGGGCTTTCCCTTGGGTAATCAAAGCTCTCAATGCAGCATTGATTGTGGAAGAGTGCCGAACCAACCAGCCGCCCCAACCACGGGTACTCCAGTCTTCGCCGGCATAAATGGCGCCTGTCACATCCACCTTGGTTTCATTGTCACCGCTGGTTCTTGTTCCATATTGAATACCAAGTTCTTTCTTGTTACTGGAAGAAATTTCAATAACTTGTGCTTCTAAGCGAATCTGAGCCGGATGAGCCATCTGTAACAGATCGATTACATTACCACCGGTCTTATCCATGGCTTTCGCCGCATTTCCGTCACTCGAAGTAGTAGTCGGAGTTGTACCGGTATAGAGTCCGGCCACTTTTAAGGCGAGATTTTTTTCATATTGATTCATCACGGTACCGCGCAACAGTATTTTATTTCCTACCATTTGTACCGTTACGCCCGGCAAATTAATAGCCTTTTCTATCATGGCAGCCAAGCCGGCATTTTCACCGGTCACCGTCACCAGATATTCCTGCCGTCCGTTCGCGCCCCAAACAAGCAAAGAAGTAGAACCCGCTTTTTTACCAACCAACAGAAACTCTCTGGCCGAAAGCAGCTGCACATCCGCAATTTCCGGATTCCCAACTGCTACCCGGTTTAAACCGGCTTCCTGCACATAGCGGGATTCATTCACACTGACATTCAGAGGAGTTGCTGCTATGGCAACCGGAGCTGACAGAAGAATTCCTGCGCTTAATAAACCTGCAAAAATTTTATTACGCTTCATCATCTGTTACCTCCCCACCGTTGTCGTTGTTCCGCGAATAATCTGCACATTGGCAGTCGGGGAAGTATCTATATCCGCTCCCGGAGGAATGGTTCCCGCCGGAGGCGGTGTTACCGGCATCTTGCCGCTGGACTTTGTTACGGAATAATAGGTATCGTCGCTGATCCCGTTCGAGGGACGATACGGACGAAGTACCAGATAAATCTGCCCCAACTGAGCTTTAGCCGCCAGTTTCAGAGCATCTTCCGGTACCAGCGCCATAGTGGCCATTGCCGGGTTACCGGTCACTTTGGGCTGACCTACCGCATTCGTATTCTGGGCTTTTGTATTTTTATCATCCGATTTAGCCCGTGTGCTAACATCGTTTGCACTTTCAACCTGTTTATTAATAGCCAGCAACAATACATTCTGCAGAATCATTTCGCTGACCACTTTATTATTTTCTACCTGACTGGACACCAGCATCACATCAACATAATCACCGGGCTGTGCAAAACCTGCCACACCAGTCACATCGCTGATGCCCACTGTAATCGCCCGGCATTCCGGCGGAATACGACCGCTGAGACCCATGTCCAAAATGCTGGCAAATACTTTCTGCGTTGTAATAATCTCACCCTGATTAATTGCAACCCGAGTAGGACGTCCCACCAGGTCTGCCGTACTCATTAAAGCGCCATTAGGCACTTTGTTAGAGGGCATTGTCATAAGACTCAGCATTTCTTCCTTGATCAGCGTGCGTTCCGGAATGCTGGTCTTTGCCGTTACAATCGTAACATCTTTTACCTGTGCCTGCTTAACTACAGGCTGTTGTTGCGGAACCGGTTTCTGTTTTTCCGCTGTTAGCCTGGTGAGAGTAAAATATATGAGCAGGAAAATAATCAACGCCACTACGCCACAAATCATCAATAGCTGTCGAGGTGTCAAACGCTCCATAATTGTGCTTAATTTCGGTAGTTTCAAAATAAAACCCCTTTTCTTTAATAGTTTTACTGGAAATTTATGTCTAAAATATGTTAAAATGGGAAGCGAAATAAAACTCGTATGATTTTGCGCATAAACCTCCCACCTTACTAAGTATTATGATACCGCTTTCATAGTAGATTTGTCAAGATTTCAGAGAATAAATTTATGAATTTAACAGTCTTTTCTGAACATTTATTAATATTGCTCCCGCCCCTTCTGCTATCTTTTGTCTGTACTATAGCAGGTTCCCTCTGGATCGACAGGCTATACCGTCAGGAAAAGGATGACAGTTTGTTAAGCTTTCCGGATCAGATTGCAAAACGGGCAAAATTTCGCAAACCTTTATTGTTTTTTTTATTGTTGTTCTGCCTTGGGAAAACATGGTACGCTGTATCTATACCAACAGTAATATATTACACCGTTGCCATTATCTTTCTGTCTTTTATTACTGTCACAGATTTTGAGCAATATGTGATTTTTGACAACATGCTGTTACCTCTTGCTGCTCTTGGCCTGTGCTATACTATACACCAGCAACTATCAATAACAGAGCATCTTGCAGCAGGTTTAGGCGGCGGATTGCTTTTTTTACTGCTTACCATTCTGACAAAAGGAGCTATCGGCGGCGGTGACATTAAACTGATTGCCGCGCTTGGGCTCTGGTTAGGGATTCGCCCATTACTCAGCGTAATCATGTACGGCTTTCTAGCCGGAGGCGCAGCCGCCTTGTTCTTGCTGATTACAAAACAAAAAAAACGCCAGGACTACTTTGCTTACGGCCCTTACTTCGCCCTGAGCGGGATTGCGATACTGCTATCATGGATTCGTCCGCTCTTTTAACAACTGTTTCTTTACCTGAATTCATAAACTCAATGCTGTAAATCAATTTCATTGTGGTTATCTTTTTCCGCACGCACCCCCTTTATTCCATAGTACCGGGCAAAAGCCACATTTTCCCAACAATTGGCATCATCAGATAGATCATTCTGAACGATATGAAATCCACTCATCAGCACCTCTGTTTTACCCGCCTTTCGAAACGGTTTGACGGATAAAACAGAGTTTTTATTTTTCATTTTTGTCTGCTGTACACGAAACAAAAGTTCCTGTTGCCATTCATTCGTTTTACAAAAATTTTGGAGAGTAATTACAGATGTCATAATAAAATAGATCACACCTGTTACAGCTAAAAACTTCTTTGCTCTATCCTGAATCAAATTCAGTTTATACTCGTCCTGCATCTGCCACACAATACCTGAAGCGATTATTAACCATACCGTTCCGAAAAAACCGCTCCGTTCCGGAAATTCCGGCGCCAGTAACATAACCACGGATGAGCCCAGACTGATTACACTTAAAACCGAAACAAATATTATTTCCTTTTTCAAAATTTCACTACCACTGCTTTTATGCATTGCTCCGCATAAAAACCGTAACAAGAAATACCATAAAAAAAACTGGCAGATCATTACTTTAAAAAATGTTGAACAATTTGCCTTGATGTATTGCACACTGTCCCATCCGGTTCCATGTATCAAATAAAGACGCGATACGTTTCCGGGCGACAAAACCAACAGCAGATATCCAATAAACAATCCTGCCAAACCCGCATACATCCAATTATGGATGCTGATTTCATGTTTATGTAAGCGTAAAAGAAAAAGAAACAGCATCAGGATAATCCAACACACACTGTTTTCATTGGTCCATCCGGAAACAATACCGAAACAAAACATAAAACCGGTAAAAAACACACTGTCGCCGATCTGTTCCTCAGGAAAATAATACTTTTTTATAAAAGGGACCATAAATCCAAGCAGCATAACACATGTCCAAAGGTAATTGCAAGCGCCCGTCAGCCACAAAAAAACCGGCGTAAAGCCCGGCGTAAAGGCCCATAAAGCAAAAAAAATCCAAAACACTTTTTTCGGTTCAAATGAAAAAGACACTTTACCCTTATGAATGCACCAGTAAATCTCAACAACCAGCAGCGTGCCGACAAAAGCATTCACAAAATTGAACCCCACTTTTCCTTTCCACAAAAAAAGCTGGGCAAGCGTATGAGCGACCGACCTGCCCCCCCACGTCAAATAATGCGACCATTGGGATGCCAATAAGTCAGAAAAAGACGAAACCCTGGCTGCGTTTGCAGACAGCGGGTCATTCATGGCATTCCCCTGCCAGATAAAGGAGTACAGATAATCATCGCCAAACCCCAGTGGGGTTAAATAATTTAAAACATATAAAAATACAAAAATTATGAGAAGCGTTAACATTCCTCTCTCATCGGTTCTCATTTTTTTCATCATTATCTTTTTCTTTTACCATTCGAATACCCTTAATACCATAATACCGGGCAAACGCAACATTTCTCCATTCATTTTCATCCTCTGACAATTCATAAGAAATAGTGTGGAGCGCCGTATAAAGACTTTCATTGTCGAACGGTTCTGTCATTGCTTCGACTGTAATCACAGAATCTCTTTTATCATTACTGATATTATTCACAACAGACAATAACTTTTCTACGTATACATAACCACAATAGTAATATCGAAATGAAAAGCCTGCAGTAATAATAAAAAACACAAGGCTTACGCAAAACAGGAATTTCTTTGCGCTTTCCTGAATCAGTAATACATCATATTCTTTCTGGATTCGCAATAAAATACCCGCCCCCGCAATCAGATACAGCAGTCCGGAAAAACCGCTGCGAGGAGGAAATCCCGGCGAAAAAAGCATCACCCCGGTCATGCAGAATCCGGCCACAACCAAAATTTTAACAAGCAACACTTCCTTTTTTATTAAAGGATCGCTGTTGCCTATTTTTCTGAGTGTAAATAAAGAACGAAGCACGAAATACCATAAGAGAAACTGCAACACATAAATCAGCATCATCATTGACAAATGCTCTTGCAACCCGGTCAGAAAATGCCAGTCAGACTGTGAAGAGGAGAGCCTGTTATAATTACCGGGCGCAAATATCAGCAACGCATAACCGGTTACAAGTCCGATAAACCCGGAGACCATCCAGCTTTCCAGAGTATCATGGTTTTTACAATAATAAATAAACACCGCTAAAATCAAAATAATCCAGCAAACACTGTTTTCGTTCGTCCAGCCTGCTAGTATTCCAAAGAAAAATGCAATTACAGTACCAATCAGTTTATTATCGAATGAAGCCTTTTCGTCACAGTGATAATATTTATAAAAATAAGGTATCAGGAAACCAAGCAAAATCACATTGGTCCATAAATAATTACATGAACCTATAACCCATAAAAATACAACCCCAAATCCGGGTGTACAGGCCCATAACAGAAAGAATATCCAGATAATGGTACGAGAATCAAACCGAAAACTGATTTTTCCCTTATTGATACACCAATATAATTCAAAAACCAATAAAATGCTGATGAATGTGTTGGCAATATTAAAAAGTGCTTTGCCCTGCCATAAAAAAAACTGCGCCAGCACATGGGCAACGGTTCTGCCACCCCATGTAAAATAATGTGACCACTGTGAACGGAATAAATCCTGCCAGCTTGCAACCCGGGAAACATTCTGCGGCAACGGCTCATAGATTGACTGACCTGACCAAATGAACGAATAGACATAATCATCCCCAAAGCTGATCGGGGACAGAAAATTAAAGATAAACATAAAAATAAAAATTGCAAAGATAACAAGCCAGCTCTTTTTAGTATTCATAAGCATTTACTTCTTTCCAGGGAATACCTTATTCCCATTATATTCGCTGACGAGATAGTCCGGTCTTCTTTTAGATTCATAAAAGATACGTCCGACATATTCGCCTATAATCCCCAGGACAATCAGCTGGATGCCTCCCATAAACAGAATAATGGAAATCATAGACGGATAACCGGCAACCGGATCGCCAAATAACAATGTTTTTGCAATTACAAAAACCAGATAGATAAAAGCAATAGACGAAATGATGATTCCCAATATGGAAGCAAGCCGCAACGGCGCAACAGAAAAAGAGGTGATACCATCAACTGCCAGGCCAAATAACTTTAAAAAATTCATTTTGGAATTGCCTGCCGCCCGTGGTTCCCGGTCAAACAACAATTCCTTTTTATTATAGCCTATCCAGCTGAACAAACCTTTTGTGTAACGCTGCCGTTCCCGAAGCGAACAAAGCGCATCCACCGCCTGCCGGTCAAGAAGCCGGAAATCTCCCACATCAGAAGGGATATCGATATCGGCAAATTTTTGCAGAATACGGTAATACCAGTGAGCGCTTGCTTTTTTAAACCAGGTTTCCCCTGCACGGCTCCGGCGGCGCGCATACACATCGTCGTATCCCTTTTCCCACTCTTCAATCATCTGCGGTATCAATTCCGGAGGATCCTGCAAATCTGCATCTAATAAAATCACTGCATCTCCCTCAGCAAAATCCAGTCCCGCCAGCATTGCATTTTCCTTACCAAAATTACGGGAAAGGCTAAGATAAGAGACTGTTGAATCTTTTGTATGCAACTCCTGCATTTTTGCTAACGTATTATCCTTGCTTCCATCATTAACAAGCAAAATCTGGAACCTATACTGGCTTAACTGGCTTGTCATGTTTCGCAAGCGTTCATAAAGAAGATCAAGACTATTTTCTTCGTTGAAACAAGGAATTAAAATTGTTATTAATTTCATAATTAATCCTCTTCTGCCAGTCGTATGGCTTTAATACCATAATATACTGCTACGTCTACATTAATCGTCTGTTTTTCATCAGAAGTTAATGTATTAATTCTTGGAAGATGCCCACCTGTCAGTAAATTAGTAAACATAAAATCATCTAATGGATAGGGAGAGTCTTTAACAATTAACATGCTTGCATCAGGGTTCATTTTTGCGCCTTCTATTTGTGATAACATAATTTTCGATTGAATGTGATGAAGGTTGTAAAAATACACTGAAGTAATCAATGTGCACAATGTATATGCAACTGCTGTCAAGGATAGTATTTTTTTAAGAACAGGCGGAATATCGTGTGGAAATTTATTAGAACTCTTAATACTATGAACAATTCCCGCCGATATTATTATAAAAATTAAACCTGGGAAAGTACTCCTATACCGGAACTCTGGTGAAAAAATCATTACAAGCATACTCAAAAAACTCATAAGAAAATAAAAACGAGCTAACTTGAGTAATTTTCTATCATTCTCGCAAAAAAACTTAGAACGAAACGAAACAAGATTCTTTATAACATAGAAATAGATAAAAACTCTAATGTAAAACATAATTGTAAATGTTAGCACATTCTGTTTAAGCCGTTCTACCCCTTCCATAATCTCTCCAACCTGTAAAAGCGTCAAGTATCTTACATAATTTCCAGGCGCAAAAACCAGTAAGGAATAGCCTAACAACATTCCAAAAATACTTACAATCATTATTTGTTTTTTATTCTTTTCACAATTATTGTCAGTAATTATAAAAAAACTCAAAAAAGCAATCACAAAACAAGGTACATTTTCATTTGTCCATCCAACAATAACGCTGAATACGAACATTAACAGTCCCTTGATAACTTTTGTTTTGCCGCAGACACACTCCTGTTCCTTCGGAAACAAGTAACTACGCTCATAAAGCAACAAAAAAGCCAACATCAAAACCATAGTCCATAAATAATTACACGATAATGTTAGCCATGTAAAAATGTCACCCAAGTAGAAAGAAAAAATCCAAACGATACAAAAAACCGCCAAAATATCTTTCGGTTTAAAATCAAATCTAACTCTTCCCTTGTCAATAATCCACTTTATCTCTAAAAGCATTATAACAAATATTGCCGCATTCAGCAGATTAAAATACTTTTTCCCCCACCACAAAAAGGTTTGAACCAAAATATGAGCAACAGTACGCCCGCCCCATGTAAAATAATGATTCCACTGCGAATATAATACATCATATAAGCTCTTAACCCTTACTGCATCTTCTGGCAATGGTGTAATAATAGAATTACCTGTCCAGACAAACGAATAAATATAGTCATCCATAATCAAGGGAGTACAAAAGTTAAAATACCACATCAAAAGAAAAATCCAAAACAGCACAATAAAATTTAATTTTCTATTAGAAAGACTCATATTCTTACCCTTTACTCCACAAGAAACACAAATATTCAATACTTATTAAATTATCCTATAAACCGATTCCAATATTTATTTTTACGTATAAGATAAGCAAAAATAAGAAATCCTAATGTTGAAAATAACGATATATAATCTGCAACAACAAATAACGGCAATCCTTTATACCATATTTTGATCTTTCCGGATCCTTCAGGCAATGCCAGTTGCATCATATGGTTGTCACTTTCTTCAATGTTAACTGCCCTTCCCGTGTTATCTGTAGCAATATACCCCGGGTAATTGACCAAAGGCAATATAATCTTTGATTCATTCTTATTCTCAGTTTTGTAAAAAAAAGATATGTTAGTTCCGCTCTTACTGTAATTGCTGATTATCCCATCAGAAATATAACGATCTCCCTGCTCAAAAAGTTTTTGTTTATCAATGTCATTGTACAGATAGTCTGTATCAGAAACACATTTTATCCTTTCCCAAAAGACTTTCTGTGTCGGCATGTTCCAATCCGGTATTGAAGATATCGGAGCAAGATTACTAAAGGCTATTAAACTTGTAAAACAAATCAAAAACACACTTAACACCAGATAACCATGCTTTTTTCTTTTCTTTTCTGATAAAAACTTATGAAAACAAATCCCGCCGGGAACACAAAAACACAAAGTTGAAATACCTAAAAACCGCCAGGGAAACTGCATTGTTTGAAAAAAATGTTTGAGCAAAGGAAACATGTCCCATGGGAACGAAAGATCTGCCATAAAAAGAAACAGACAGCCGGCAAAAATACACTTCACATATATTTTTGAAAATAAGAATTCTTTCTTATCCTTTATTGTAGACTTACCTGAAGCTTTAGCCGATTTTAAATTATAACTGCGTAACATTTTCGGAAGAAAAAAATAAACCGCAACAACCAGCCAAAAATTCCACGCCAGAAAGAACCGAAACAGTACAATTGTGGGCCATCCCTGTTCGCCAAAACCATCAACGAAATCCATAGTTATCGGCACATTTTTATAAAACAACAAAAACGGCATGATGAAATGCGCATTTAGCAAAAATACTGTTATAGTTATCACAAGTATTCGATAAAGCTGCCTTAACGAAATGTTTTTATAATGCACTATCAAACAAAATATTCCAAATAACACCAGCGCTACACTGCACAACACATGCGACTGAATCACTGCAGAAATCGCCAATACACTCCATACATAATCTTTTACTTTAACTTTTGATTTTGCTATTAAAATTTCAATACTTGCTATTGCCAATGGCATAAAAGAAAAACCTAACAATTCTCCTAAAGCATTTCGGATATATGCATCCATTAAGTAATAGCCAGAAGAAATATATAGTAGTGTCGAAAAAAACGCAATTTTTTTTGATTTGGTTAATAAGGTAAAACCATACCACGATGAAAAAATCCCCAACAAAAACACAATAGCAATGAATACATTAAAGCAAATTTCAACAGGCAAACCTGACAGTTTTAATAACGCAGGTATATAAAAAAACAGACTTGGATAAAAAATACCTACCGGAGCACCCCAAAACCGTATTTCATCAGCATACATTCGCACAGGAAAAACACCGTTCTTTATTTCTTCAGCGATATTTAAGAACCTGGTAACGTGAAATACATCATCATGACCTGGTATTATTTTTGTATCTGCTAACGGAGTGACCAAAATAAACCAGGCTACAAACAAAAAGAAAATATACGGTGGCTTTTCGCCAAGAACTTTTAAAACAAATTTTCTCATTTTATCCATTTTTTCCTAACAAAACATCGAGAATATAAAAACATTTAAGTTTTACAATTTATTGCAAAGGTATTTGTTATTACTAGTATCCTGACTCTTTTTCCAAAATCTGTATTTCATTGATTTGAAACAACTCCGGTTGCTTTGAATTAGGGGAATTCGCGACAGAAAAACGTAAATTCAGTTTTGCAGAATTTAAAACACTTTCAGGCAACACACTTGTAAGAGTTATAGTATCTTTGTTAGTTAACCGCCATTCTCCAATTTTAATACCATTTGCATACAATCGCATGTCCCTGTACGCCAACGGACTTAATGCATGGTAATCAACGGCAGACACATAATAATTAAGCAATGGATTGCAAACTACATTTATTACATAATTTCGTTCACGATTAAAACTGTCTTCCATTTGCAAAATCAGTCCCGCTTCTGGTTGTGTAATCAGCGAAGCGTACGTTGTTTCCAGATCGCCCCACCCATACGTCTTATATTTGAAAGAATTGCCAAAACTGGAAAAATCTATTTTCTCTCCTATTTTGTAGATCCTATTGTCAGGTTCTTTTTTCTTAATTTCTCCTAATGGCACCCATGAATCTCTGTTTTTTGCCGGCCCATCTACCACATACTTAATAAATTTTCCCGTTTTATCAGTATCTTCATAATAAAAAAACCTTTTATTATGAGCAGTCCGAGCAGTTATATATTTGCCCGTTTTATCGAAAACTGCGAATATTTTAGGCATTAACTCAGATACAGTGTTGGAAATATGATTTATTATTATCTGATTATGTTCCTCATCCCGATGCTTCAGCAAAAACAACGGGCGCATCCCCAATTCATGATGATAACCATGATCTGCAATAACAGCGAAGGTTGTACTACTATAAGCATTAATCTTTTTCATCTGAGACAGATATTCCCTGACAATTACCAATGAACCAAGCGCCTGCTTATAGGCAGTTCCTTTTTCCCCCGGTTTCAGCGGCTCCACGTTTTCGTTATATGAATAGGGTGGGTGTACGCCACTAAGATAATAAAACTTAAACATATTTTTACCGGTAAGCTGCAGTCCTTTTTTTAATTTTTCATAAAAACCATTATCATCATTTTCATTATAGGGTTTATTCTTATCAAAGACTGCAGGATTAGTAATACCAGGGTTGTACCGATAATAGATGCGTTTTAAACAGTGAGGAGACATACGGAATTTTGTTACTTGACCGAAACTTTCGGCAACTTCGTCTTTCATCACTACCTGTTCCTCAATCAAGTTGTCTACAGGCGCTTTTCGGTCTACATAAATCCCGTTGGCATAAAGGTTTATATTAAAATTTAATACCTTTAATTTTTTATAATACAGATTATCGTCCCATGCTTTAGCTAAATATTCCGGAAACCTTGTTGCAGGGTCATATAACTGTCCTGTCAGAATTTCAGGAAGTGAAAAATCTGTAAAGCCAAATGAAGATATCGTATTGTCGTAAAAAGTAAAATCTTTTAAATCTTCAATAACCTCCGGATTTTTTTGCATGATTTCTTCGAAAATACTTGCGTCAAACGCATCTATCAAGAAAATGATAATGTTATCTTTATCCGAAACAGTATACAAATCTTTTGCGGTTAAAACACCTGCTTTTTCGTTCTCCAGTATGATATTTTTTTGAATTGGATTATTCTTTAACGTTATTACCAAGACAACACACTGAACCGCAATAACGATAAATGAAATTGGTTTAATATATTTCTTAATCTTATCCGTGTTAAACTTTAAATGCTTAAAACAGATAAACACTGCACCCAGACAAACCAGCCAGATAAAGGCGTTTACTAAACCGGGTATTGCATATTTATCCCAATCTATCTCATGCCCGTCAAACAGTCCATAATCAATAGCAATAATGTAGCTTTGGATGAACACACCGAATAACAAACCGGTTAATAATGAAAGGTAAATACCGCTTACTTTTTTACGCCGGCAAAGAATATAAGCCAAAAGAAGAATAACAAAATACTTAACGGTATCTGCAAGAAAATATTTTAAAATATCTTTGTAATCAAACCAAAGCTGACTGGCATTTTTAATGTAAATGTCTGTTGGTACAAATAAGCCCACTGTTAATGTCAGAGCAAAGATAATGTGAAATGCTAATTCGTTTTCTGAAACAAAGTCTCCTATCCATCCCAGCCTTCTACTTAACACACTATCCAACAACGACCAAACAAGATTGCATGTCCAAAACACCAACAGAGCGGAAGGCGCTTTATATAATAATACCAAAAAGAAAGCGCCGATAGCAACTGTTTGCAACCGTTCCTTTCTGGTAATATCCGGTAGCATGAAAGCATAAACACAAGTTACCAACGTCATCACAAACGGAAGAAGATTAATATCCGCCAGCAAATGATCCGGCTGTCCAAGATTTGGAATAAACCCCCAGACCACACCTTGTATTTCTGTCAGACCGGAAAGCATATAATATGCCGCCGTCAAAAATGGAATCTGAAAAATAAAACCCAGTGCTGAACGAATCGCATATAACGGATGATATCCATAACGTTTATATAGCCATTGCAACTGTTCATACTGTTCCCGCCCAGTATACTGCTTTTTAATTTCATCAATCTGCGGGGCCAGGATAGCCTGGATTTTATGCTCCTTGTTTTGCATTTGTTGGGCTTTTTTATTAAAAGGATATAACACAACAAACGTAAAAAGAGACAGCAACACCAAGGAAATACCATAGTTTCCCGTCATATCGTACGCAAACAAATATAAAGCTTTATAAATTTTTATAAGTGGTTCAAATAAACTTTGCATGGTCTACTGTTATCCCTAATTTATTGTTCTTCAATCTTAAACTTTTTCCATAAAATTCCCAAATCATTAAGCGAGCCAAAATCCTTTATAGACAGCCCATTGTGATCTATTGTAAAACGTATCCTGAGCAAATTACTGTTAATAACAGCTGCCGGTATTCTAAACGAAAAATCATAGTTCTTGTTATCAAACAAGACATCAGTAATATAAACATCATTAACATAAAACTTAGCCGTTCTGTACGGCAAATTTGATATATACGAATCAGCGGTAAAGCTGAAAACCAAGTCCGTATCTTTTTGATAATTACTTAAATTAAACTGTAAGGTGGACTCCGCCCCCACCGACCAACTACCTTTGGGTTCCGATTTTTCCATCCAACCGGTACCCTGGAACATCTCAAAATTCGGATTCTTATCAGTACAATCTATTTCTTCTCCCAGCGAATAAACTCTTCCCTGATTTTTATACCAACTTCCCAATGTTTCTTTTTTCTTCCAAGAATTTAAATCTTTGGCATTGCCAACGATTTCATATTCAACAAAATCTCTTTCCTGTTGTAAATAGTACTTTCTGACCGGCAAAGAGAAATTCCTTTGATTTCCTTTCTCATTATCATCAAATCGTTGAAAAAGCATCGGAAGGAATTCCGAATACGAAATAGATTCATCAGATACTTTTATATCAGTCATCTGACTGCCCGGTTGCTTCATGCAAAGTAACGGCCGACTTCCAGGTTGGTTAAAATCCCCATGATCCGCCATAATCACAAATGTACTGTCGTCAAATATTCCCTTTTCTTTCATTTGGTGTATATACTCAATAACAATCTTCATAACACCGACAGATTGTTCATAACGATTTAAGTTATTCTTCTCGTGAAGCCCGAACTCCATATTACGATTGTAAATATATGGATAATGTGCGCCTGATAAGTGATAAAAACGAAAACAATTCTTATTATCAGTATAAGTTAAACCTTTCTTTAATTCAGAGTAAAAATCCCCGTCATTTACTTCATATATTTGAACTTTTCGATTTTTCAATAGGCTTGCCTTACCATTTGGATCATATAGATAAAACAATTGCTTAAGATAATGCGGCATCATTCTAAAACGTACAAGATTTGTAAAGTCTCGCATGGAATTCTCATTCAATTCGATATCTTCACTTATTAAATTATCGATGGGAGCATGTCCTGCAGTAATTGTTTGAATAGTGTAAATACCAACATCATAATGATTGTGATCCAGTTTTTGATAATACTCGTTTCCTTTCCAAGCTTCTTCTAAATATTGCGAATGCGGCATATCGTTGTAATATGTTTTCCCTGTGAGAATTTGGGGTACAGAATTATGTGTAAATCCATAAACAGACGTAGTATCCGGATAAAAGGTAAACCCTTTCAATTCTTCAATAATCTGCGGTTCCTTACTCATCATTTCTTCAAAGATTTTTGCTTCAAAAGCGTCTAATAAGATTACTATTACATTACTCTTCGAAGAAATAGTGAACATATCTTTCGTAGTAAGTATATTAATACTTGTCCTGTTTTGATAGGCTTCTAACGGCAGAGGATTCATCTTAAACGTAAATAACAGAACAATGCACTGCAGTACAACAAGACTAAATGCAATCGATTTAATTAAACTCCTGATCTTTGCATTACTTTTAATCTGTTTAAATTTAGTAAAAGCTATCCATAAACAACAAAGCCATATAAACGTATTCAGAATTCCTAAACCTGTATATTCGCTCCAGTTAATTTCATGTCCGTCAAACAAACCGTAATTCAATTCAATTATATACGTTTGCAAGAAAACACCAAGCAATAAGCCTGCCAAGACAGAAAGATATATACTCCTAATATTTTTACGCCAGCAAATGATATAAACCAACAACAAGGCCATAAAATATTTTGCTGTGGTTGCCAAAAAGAATTTTAAAACGTCTTTAAAGCCAAACCATAACTGATCCGCATTTTTAATATATATCTCCAATGGAACAAAAAGCCCTATTGTCAAAGACAACGCAAAAATGATATGAAACGCCAGTTCATTCCCGGAAATAAAATTTCCTGCTGTCTCAACATACTCATTAAACCACTGTAGTCTGTCAAACAAAAGGCAATGAAGCAAAGACCACAACAAATTACATGTCCAAAAAATTAACAACGCCGAGGGAGCCGGATACAAAACAATCAAAAATATAATTCCGATAATAATTGTCTGCACAATCTCCTTTTTGCTGAGCTTCGGCATTACAAAAGCGTATAATACGGTAACAAATGTCATCACAAACGGCAACAGATTGATTCCTGCTAATAATTGATCCGGTTCTCCTAAATTGGGGATCCCCCCCCAAGAAACACCTTTAATTTCTGTTAAACCAGATAACATATAGTAAGCAGCCATTAAAAATGGAATTTGCAGAACAAAACCAACTGCTGACCGAATTGAATAAATTGGATGATATGAATACCGGTAATATAGCCGTTGTATTCTTTCATACTGTTCCTGTCCGCTATATGTTTCCTTAATTTTTGCAATCTGTGGCATAATTACAGTTTGGATTTCGCGTTCTTTATTCTGAATATGTTGGGCTTTTCTATTAATAGGAAACAAAACAACATATAAAAATAACGATAACAACACAAGCGAAAGTCCATAATTACTTGTGATATCAAAAATGTTCAAGTATAATTCTTTATAAATATTCACTAAAAAATCCATCAAAAATGACATTGTACTTTTATCCTTGCTCTAATAGCAAATTATTATTAATCAAATAATCCGCAATTATTTCTCCTGATTTTCCTAAATTATATATATTATTATCTCTAAATTCTAAAATAGCCTTATTATCTTTTTTGTTTAAAACATCAGTAATAACTTCATCTAATTTATCTATCTCGCTTTCATGCAGCGTATAACCATAACCTATTGCCTTCATCGCGTCTTCATTCCATGAATATCCAATATCTGAAACCTCAAAATCTTGTAAAGTTTCTTGTGTAAAAGAAATGGGTATTGTAATAAATGGCTTTTGATAAACTAATGCAAAATCAAGCCGAATACCAGAAGTATCAGAAATTAAAATATCTGCAGTTTGAAAAGATTCTGTACCATCAGGATTAAAATCCCAAACAACATTACTGTATTTTTTTAATTTGTTTTCAATATTCTTAATTAGTTTCTTTTCAACCTTTAAAGATTGAGGGTGAGGACGAAGAATTAAATTAAAACCTTTATTTGCTAACATTTCTATGAAATCCGTTCCGTAACAATTAAGAAAACCTTTTCTACCCCACGAGGGTGCCAATAGAATTGTGACGTTTTGGAAATCAAAACAACGATTACTCTTAGCAGAATTGCTTTTACGCTGATTTGCGTTTTTTATAAGTTCATCCATATACGGAAGGCCAGCAGGATACAATTCTTTTTTAGGTACCCCTCTTATTGTTTCAAGTTTTCTGATGATTGGAATTTCAAAGTCACCTACTAACATAACCGCGTCGTAATGATCTAAAGAACCTTTATGATAATAGGACAAATCATTAAAACCGTGAGAAATGTGAACTAATTTTTTAATATTTTCAGAACGAGGTAAAGGATAACCGTCCGTTCCAATATTTGGAGTTGTCGATAATACAATGTTTGCACTTAAATTTCCCATTTTTACATACGCAACACTACCTTCACCAATAAATCGGTTATTCATATATTGATTGTCTATTAATAAACAAGGATCTTTTATATCCATAGTATAATAAGAAAAACGCTGTTTCTTTTCTATAAGTTTCTCTACTACCGGCTTAAAAATATGCCAATATGCCTTCCCTTCATTAAAAATAACAATCGAATCATGTTGTGAAAAAGAGGTCTTGATTTCATTAATACTACTATGACTCGGATTTTTTTTAATTGCTTTATAAAAAATACCTTTAAGAAAATAAAAAACAGCACCTGTTAAACTTAAAATAACATAAAGCAAAGCATTGCCTGTCCCTGGGTCAAGGTACGCATATGAAACTGATGGGACGAAAAAGCAAATAACAAAAAAAATATAGCCAATCAAAAAAGATTTATTCATTGTTTTAACACTCACAAAAAACTAACGATTTAAATATCTTTTAACCTCAAATAAAAATTACATCTTTATCATCATAAAAATCTTGTAGAATCTCTGAAATAGCTAATGAAATATCTTGGTCAATTTTTAAGTATGTTGTATTCGTTTGTATAGATTTTAAAAACGATACCAGTTCATATCTGATTCCTTCACCATCCAGCTGATAAAAATATCTTTTGTTATCAACAGGATTTTCATACCTGATTTCAAAATAATCTGTTTTCCACCAGGGTGAAGGAACATAAATATATCCTTTAGTGCCAGAAACAACCAATTCCCCTTCAGATTTAACACCGCGTCCAACTTTAACGCTTGCTACTGAATTTGGAAAAACAAACTCTATTTTAGTGAATGTATCAAATTTCTCGCTATTTTTATCAATATGAGAAATAATGTTTTTACATTTAAATGATGTCCCTAAAATTTGGAAAACTGGTAATAAACCAGTAGGTCCCCATGTCGCCAGGCTATTCCATTTTTTATCAAGCTCAAAATCTGAAAGAGCCGTAATTGACTTCAGACTTGTGCATGTTGCGTCAACTGATACAACATGACCAATCTTACCTGCTTTAAGCATTAGTAATAACCTTTGATATGCAGTTGAATAAGCGGTTTTTATAGCTTCCATGAGAATAACATGATTATTCTCTGCAAGTTTATATAATTCAAAACAGTCTTTTCTATTTAATGCTAATGGGGATTCGCATAATACATGTTTTCCTTTAAGTAATGCTTTTTTTACCTGCAAATAATGAGCTTTTGGAAACGAATGAATATAAACAGCGTCTACATTACATAAAAAATCGTCTAAATTATCGGTAACAATCGAAAGATCCTTTAACGATTTTGACAAACTTTCAGGATAATCCGTACAAATTCCCGAAATTTTAACGCCATTTACGTAAGAACTTTCCTTTACTATTTTTTCCAGAAAAGAGGCACTTCCAACAAGGCCAAGTTTTAGCAACGCTTTTTCGGAACGAATACCAGAACTTGAAATTCCTTTAGTACGCTCCAAATAAATAACTTTACAGTATTCCTTTAGATAATCAAAATACCCCTCCCAATCAGATCCAACCGTAAAAATATCTATATTATACCGTTTGATATCATCAATTTTTTGTCCTTCATACTCTTCAATAACAATTTTATCTGCAAATCCTGTTTTTCTGATAGCTTCAACCCTTTCAGACAATGATTGCTGTAAATTTATTTTTCCTCTGGTTTTGTCGAAATCGTCAGAAGTTACACCAACTATTAGATAGTCGCCAAGTGCTTTTGCTCTTTCCAATAACCTGATGTGACCATAATGAAGCATATCAAAAGTTCCATAAGTGATAACTTTAATCATGATAAAAACCCCTTCCCTTATCAGTTATCTACTTCAATAAGAGCTTCTAAAAATTGCTTCATGTATCTCTTTTCACCAATAGTAACTCTCAAGCATGTACCAAGGTTGCCAACATTAGGATATGCTTTAATTAATATTTTCTTTTCTTTTTTCATTCTTTCAACAATTTTCAAAGCATCGGTTTTTGGTTTGATAAAAATAAAATTACCCGCTTCACCTTTATGTACATAGCCAAACCTATCAAGTTGATTAATCAAAAAAACACGCCCTTCTAAAAAACCATTAATTAAACTATTCAATAGGCTCGGAGATTCTAATACGGCCTCGGCAAACTTAAGCGCAATACAATTAACATTATGAGGAGTACACATATTATGTAAAACTTTTATTCCTTCTGGCCGACCTACCACATACCCCAATCTGCAGCCCGCCAATGAAAACAGTTTTGAAAAAGTCCGTGTAATAAAAACATGCTCTTCGTTCAACGCATACTTGATAAAAGTTTTGGGATAAAAATAATGATACGCTTCATCAACAAGAACTGTAATATGCTTTTCGCGGGCATTAGTCATCAATTTTTCAAACTCTTCATCTGTATATACATTACCCATCGGATTATTTGGATTCAATAAAATTAAGAGTTGAGTTTTGTGAGATAGATGAGCTATGATATTATTTATATCCAAAGATAAATCTTTATTATATGGTACTTTAACAAAATTTCTTTCATACATCTCAGAAAAAACCTGAAACATAGCAAATGAAGGAAAAACGCCGACAATTTCTCCATTCTTTTCGGTGAAAGACTCTATAATATATCGTATACCTTCTACTGATCCATTTGTTAGGCATAAATAATCGCTCTTCGTTCCCAAATGCTTTGCAAGCACCTTGATAAAATGTGATGTTTCCGGGTATTGTGATAAGAACTGTGGTGTAACACCAGAAAGTACCTCTTGCACAAATCGTTGAGGCAACCCTCCAGGGTTTTCATTTAAATCAAGCCGAAGGAAGCCTTTCCTATCGTTCTGATCAAACACACGATGCAACTTGTCAATATTACTGTTAATGTAATACATTTTTCCCCCTAAAAGCCATTAGATTCTAAAAAGATAATACCATCTCTTATCGTCTTCCATTACTGTTTTTCCTCCGTACGAGTCATGGATTATCTTTGAAATATAATTAGGTTTTTCAATCGTTGAGTACACCTCATTTATTTTCATATTTGAAGCTTGTTCAAGCAACAGTCCAAATAAGACTTTTCCATAACCGTTTCCTCTATATAGTGGGTCAATGGCATATCCGATATTTCCTCCAAATTTACGCGACTCTATTGTCACCTTTTCACGCAATTTTCCAAATCCAACCGGTTGTTTATCTACAATAAGCCAAAATATCCATTGCTTAACATAGCCTTTTGGAAGCCCTTCTCCTTTTGACCAATTATCTCTTTCAATAAGCCATTGTTGGAAATTGTCATAAGTCATACCATTGACTTCATTGTTAAACGCGTTCTCAGACGGACCAATCCGTTGAAGCATCTTATATATCTCAATTCCATCATTTGGAGAAAGCTGCCTTAAACTGAATTCATGAATCATTTAGTAAGCCCTCATGCCATTTACTCGTAGTTTTTGTTGGAATAATCGTCTGTATAATTGAAACGCCTATCTTACTTAAATGCAGTTGTTTTTATCAGATATTCAGCAATTACTTCACCAGAATGTTCTATATTAAAAATATTTTTGTTTTGGAAATTTAAAGTATCTTTATCTGTTCTCTCTTTTAAAACTCTCATAATCACTTCATCCAACTTCTCAATTTCTCCAACTTGTAAAGTATAGCCAATTTCCTTTATGTTTTCCTCTATCCACGAAAAACCTATATCCGTAATTTCAAAGTCCTGCATCGCTTCCTGTGAAAAAACATATGGAATCGTAATAAACGGTTTATGATAGACCATAGCGAAGTCCAATCGCACAGCGGATGTATCAGAAATTAATATGTCTGCCGTTCTTAATGAATCTGTTCCGTCAGGGTTAAAATCCCACTTCAAATTATTATATTTTTTTAATTTGCTTTCAAGATTATGTATCAGTTTACTCTCCACTTTTAACGATTGTGGGTGAGGGCGCAGAATCAGATTAAATTTCTTCTCTGCCAATTGTTCAATAAAATCAGTTCCCAATGACTTAAGAAAACCTTTTTCACCCCAGGAAGGAGCCAGCAATACTGTAATTTCTTCAGGATTGTTAAAACAATTATCTTTTTTTCCTTTTGTTCGCATTAACTCATCAGAATTCTGTTTTGCTTTTTTTAAAAGTTCATCCATATAAGGCAGTCCTGCAGGTACCAGTTCTTTGGCAGGCAAATTTCTTAATTCTTCCAGTTTTCTAATTAAAGGTATTTCAAATTCACCAACCAATAACACCGCATCATAATGATCCAGCGAACCTTTGTAATATGTGGCCAAATCGTCAAATGCATGAAACACGTGCACTAATTTTTTTATCTTCTTAGAACGGGGAATCGGGTAGCCTTTTGTGCCGATGTTAGGTGTTGTTGCTAATACAATATCTGCACTTAGGTGCCCTATTTTGGAATAAGCCATATTCCCATCGCCAATATAACGATTATCCATCAATCGGTTGGCAATAGTAAGGCAGGGGTCCTCTATGTCCATTGTATAGTATGTGAAAGGCTGTTTTTTTCCCAGCAGTTTTTCTACCACAGGCTTAAAAGTATTCCAGTAAGCTTTTCCTTCATTAAAAAGCACTATAGAATGATGATTATCTGCGTCTTTACTATCTGCCTGTGTTTCATTTTGTTCTTCTTTTCTTTTTATTACCTTGTAAAAAAAACCTTTAACAAAATAAAAAACCGCACCTAACAGGCTCAGTGCAACATAGATCAGGGCATTACCGGTTCCCGGATCTAAATATGCGTAAGCTGTTGAAGGAATGAAAAAACAAATTGTTAAAAAAATGTAGATAATAAAAAAGTTAGTTTTCATAGATTTGAAATCTAATTATAGAAATCATTTAACCCTTTCATAGTTTATCATTATATTATACAACACTATTCGATAAAAAAAAAGATGAAAGCCACAAAGACACTTCAATTAAGGCTTTCAATCTTTACATTCTTATAACCATGTCAAATTATTAATATCTATATGTTGGCAGATAATATTTTAATAATTCCATTTTGCCAGCAAGCGTTCTTTTTCTTCAATTGTATTGTTTTTCATATCCGCATATTTGATGTTTTCTGGCATGTTTTTAATCGTATAATCTTTATCTTTATAAAGCTTTTCCGGATAATACTTTTGTACCTGGCCTTCAATGACAGTGCTGTTCAGATAATCGAAAACATCTTTAACCGCCTTGTTTTTTTCTTTACCTTTAATCATTGCTACTGTGTAAAACGTATAGGGAGAGCCTTCTTTGAAAAATACCATTTCAAGAGGTACGCCTTCGGTTTTCTTTAATGCACCCTGAGCAGTCATCCCTAATCCAATAGCAACCTCTTTATTGATCAAAGCATTAACAGGACCAGAACCGGAACTTGTGAACTGTAAAACGTTTTTACTTAATTGATCAAAATACGCAAAAGCTTTTTCTTCCCCCATTGAATTTACTAATGCTTTCAAGAAAATATAACCAGTCCCGGAAGCTTTAGGACTTGGCATAGAAATAAGGCCTTTATATTCCGGTTTTAACAAATCCTCATAAGACTGCGGTGCTTTCAGGCCTTTTGCTTTTAATACTTCTGTATTAAGAATAATTGCACCGCCAACACGACATTCAGGCATCCACTTTTTAGTATTTGAAAGTAAATCATCTGAGTACCTGCTCATATCATAGCTGCTCAAGTCAGCAAAAATCGGTTCCAGTTGCTTTGCATACCCGGCTTCTAAATCAAGCGTTATATCACAAAGTGTCTTTTCACCTTCAGCTTTTAATTTAGCTGCATGGTTTCCAGTAGAAAGGTATTCAATTACAATATCATAGTCAGGAAATTTTTCTTTTAGTTTTTTGCTGTAAAAATCATTTTTATACTCTTCCGCACTGGAAAAGATTACAACCTTTTTGCTTTCACTTACCTTTGGTGTTGCAGTTTTATTATCCACTTTTCCGCCACAACCAGTAATTACAAAGCAAAACAAAACTACCAACACCATTAATAGTACTTTCTTCATTTTCTTTCCTCTTTTCATTTATTTTATCACTCACGCATTACAGCAAACTGCATCAGCGTGTTAATACCAAGAATCAGCAGCGAAACAACAGCAGTACATTCCAACATCATAATCGCTTCAAATTGGGTAATCATTAACGCAATTGGTTTATTGGATACGTTACTCAGGAACGATACTGCTGAAATCGTCATCATAGAGTTAACAAACAGGTATACTGCCATTTTCTTTAATGTCGGGATAACCTGCGGAATAATAACGTTGATAATCAGGTTTAATCTCGTTACTCCCAAAATCATTCCAACATCTTCCAGGTTACGGTTCATTTTATTTAACGTGTTATACATCATCAAATATGGAGATGCAAAAAAGTGAACCATATTCACCAGGATCAGAATCGCCAGTGTTCCGTAAATCCAGCTTCCATTAAAAAATAAAACGTATGACAGACCCAAAACAATTCCGGGAATTGCCAGCGAGGTTATAGACATCAAATGTAAAAAATAAGAAGATTTCGTTTTCGCTCTCGCAGATAAGTACGCAGTAGAAAAAGCTCCCATCGTACCAACACCTGCAGCAGCAAACGCAATCAGCAGAGAATTGATAAGATAATGCAAACCGCCCATTTCGATTGTTCGTTGAACATGGTTGACACTAAATGATAGATCCATAGGATATTTTGTTACAAAAGATAAGAATGCAAAAGTGAGAAGAGGAAGTAATACAAATACTGAAATAACACTCAGGAATAAGTAACTGAAAAAATCTCTCTTTTTGTTTTTTCTGATACAAAACGGGGTCTTTATAAAACTGGCAGTAGCCTCCGACCGGTTTAAATAATCCACAACGAAAGCAATTAAAGCCGGTATCAGCAATACCGCACCGATAACGCTGCCTTTGGCAAAGTCAAGCAAACCAATTACATCTTCATACATCATAACCGGCAACGTCTTAACATGACCGCCAACCATTAAGGGTACGCCGTAATCTGTAATAATCATTGTAAAAACAGCAAAAGCAATAGAGATTAACGGTTTTCGTAAATAAGGCAGTGTCAAGTCTTTAAACTGATGAAACTTATTAATACCCAATGTT
Source organism: uncultured Selenomonadales bacterium (assembly GCA_900315925.1). Taxonomy (GTDB): domain Bacteria; phylum Bacillota; class Negativicutes; order Acidaminococcales; family Acidaminococcaceae; genus Succiniclasticum. Next base: position 73,678 of record ONAV01000004.1, read on the forward strand.
TCTGCCACATCATAGGGAAGCGCATCCTCATACTTTAAAATATCATAGAACATAAGAAATGAAACCGGAAGCGAATACATAACAGAACCAAGAATAATCCCAAGACCGCCATAAATGTTAAATTGTAATCCCAGTAAATTGGTCAGAATACCGTTAGCTCCCAGTAAAATAACCAAACCAGTTCCATGAGAAATGGAAGGTATCAACATAGGAAGTGTTAAAATTGCAATAAAGATTTTTTTCAATTTTATATTAGACCGGTTCACACACCATGCCGCAAGTCCGCCTAACAAGATTGACAATAAGGCGGAACAACAGGAATACAAAACTGAATTGTATGCTGCTGACCTGAATGCCTTGTTAGAAAAAACAGACTTAAGATGCACTGTATCTATAGTTAAAAACATGGAAAGCAATGGCGCAATGACTGCAAAACAAAAAAAACAGCCCAACAATAGCTGCAGCCAGCTCAATCTGTTTTTCAAGCCAAAACCTCCATTCACAGATTCTGATTACACTTTACCTTATATCGCTATAATCGAAAAATACTATAACCGTATTAACAGTCAAGATGCTTTAATAATGAATCTATCTTCAAGCGAAGATTCTTTCCAACAAATTGTGCTACATATTCATCTGCCGGAAAATGAATCAGGTTTGCCGGCGTATCAATCTGATGAATCTTTCCCTTTCCCATGACCATGATGCGGTCTGACATAGCAAACGCTTCTTCCTGGTCATGAGTAATATAAATCATGGTATTTTTGTATTTGTTTTGTAATTCTTTTAGTTCTTTACGGAGTATCAAACGCGTTTCAACATCTAAGGCCGACATGGGTTCATCAAACAGTATAATGTCTGGGTTCACAGCTAGTGTTCTTGCAATGGCTACCCGCTGTTGCTGCCCACCCGAAAGATTCACAGGTTTTTTGTCTGCATGTTCCGTCAGATTCATCTGTGATAACAAGTCATTAACAATCTGTTTGGAACGTGTTTTATATTTAGGATTAAACTTTAACGCGTATTCAATGTTTTCAAAAGCAGTCATGTTTTCAAACAGGGCATAATTTTGGAATACAATACCCATACCGCGTTTTGAAGGATGACATTGGGTAATGTCTTGTCCACATTTTAGAATTTTACCTGAATCAGGAATCAATAATCCAATAAGTAACCTCAGAATCGTTGTTTTTCCACAACCGGAAGGACCTAAAATAGATAAGAATTCTCCTTCTTTAACATCAAAACTGATGTTGTGAAGGATTTGTTTTTGTTCAATACTATAGTTTAGATTTTCAATTTGTAAAATACTTGTGTTTCCGTTCATTCCTTGTACCAATGTAATTATTCTTTCGTTCAGCAAATCTGTTTGTTCAATTTAATTAATAATATATCATTTTTTGAAACAAATCAAGTTGTTTCTTCTTTTTTACAAAAGACTTGTAAAAATAGAAAAAGCAAGATAATAAAGCCCTTCTTATTATAAATGGATGACTTAATTCAGCGTATTAAATATATTCTTAATTAAATTCGTAATTATTTTCTTGAACATCATTATTTATCTATTGTTTTATTTAAGGAATTGAGTTAGAATTAGTTTAGTTGTTAAATGTTGTTATGAATTCCTTTTATAAAACTTACAATTAGAACAACGAAACAAAAGGGAGCTAACAAAATGCAAAATTTAAGCAGAAAACAATTTGAGATTTTAGAAGCACTGGCAACAAGTAAAACAGCATTAACACAGCGCCAAATGGAAGATAAAGTAAATTATTCACTAGGAACTATTAACCGTACTTTAAAAGAACTCAATAGTTCAGGTTTTGTTGTTAACGGAATGATTACCGAAAAAGGCTTTGAAGCATTAGAACCTTACCGCGCTAAGCGCGCCATATTTATTGCTGCCGGTTTTGGCAGTCGTATGGTGCCGATTACCTTGAATACGCCTAAACCTTTGGTTCGTGTACACGGAAAACGAATTATTGATGGCTTAATTGATGCCTGCTTACAAGCAGATATCAATGAGATTTATATCGTGCGCGGATATTTGGCTGAACAATTCGACCAACTGTTATATAAATACCCTATGATAAAATTTCTAGAAAATCCTGTGTATAATGAAGCGAATAATATTGCATCTTCCATGTGCGCACGTTACTTATTATCTAACGCATATGTACTGGAAGCAGATTTTTTATTATATAATCCAAAGATTATTAAAAAATATCACTATGCTTCTGATTTTTTAGGTATAAAAAAAGAACGCACCGATGACTGGTGCTTTGAAGTTAAAAATGGGATTATTGTAGATGAAAAAGTGGGTGGTATCAACTGCTGGCAAATGGTTGGTATTTCCTACTGGAATGAAGAAGATGGGCATAAGCTTTGTAACGATATAAAAGAAACCTATGAACAGCCCGGTGGCAAAGAACGTTATTGGGAACAAGCTCCTTTAGTTTTTTGTAAAAAGAATTATAAAGTTGAAATAAGAGAATGTTTTGAGGAAGATCTCGTTGAGATTGATACATTCCGTGAATTAAAAGCTATTGATAAAATATATGATGTTTAGGTAACAGAAAACACTGTTAAACAGTACCCTGGTCGTTAAAACGACCAACCTCGAAGCGCAAACCCGCATGAATAGTGAGGTTAAGGCGCCCAACCTCTCAATATATAAAGGTAAAGTCTTTATTGGAAGCTTAGGCTGTAGAAATGACTGTTTGTCAGTGCATTTCAACTGCCAGAAGAGGCGTGGCTCAGGGTTTCCCCCGCCGGAGGCGTATGGACATAAAAATGCAGCCTGCAGGTTTTTCTCTGCCTGCAGGCTGCACTTACTTTTACTGTTTACTTTTTCTTTTTCCCCAAATACGCCTCTTTAATCTCTTCGTTTTCCAGCAGTTCCCTGCCGCTGCCCTCCATCTTGATGCGTCCCGTTTCCAGCACGTAAGCGTGGTGGGCCACCTTCAACGCCATGTTGGCGTTCTGTTCTACCAGCAGCACTGTGGTGCCGCTTTCGTTGATGCGCCGGATGATGTTGAAGATTTCTTTGATGACCAGAGGCGCCAGCCCTAAGGAGGGCTCATCCATCATGATCAGTTTGGGGCGGCACATCAAGGCGCGTCCCAGAGCCAGCATCTGCTGCTCGCCGCCGGACAGGGTGCCGGCCATCTGCCAGTTCCGTTCCTCCAGCCGGGGGAAAAGTTCGTAGATACGTTGGATGTCCTTTAGGATACCGTCTTCATCTTTGCGCAGGTAAGCGCCGATGCGCAGGTTCTCCAGCACGGTGAGGTTGGGGAACACCCGCCGCCCTTCCGGTACTAACGTAATGCCCCGTGTCACGATGTGCTGACTGTTCAGGCCTTTTAAGTTTTCTTCATTGTATTCCACAGAACCGCTCCGGGGTTTCTCCAGCCCCATGATGGTGCGCAGCAGGGTGCTCTTCCCCGCCCCGTTGGCGCCGATCAGGGTGACGATCTGTCCTTCGGGTACGTCTATGGAGATGCCTTTCAGGGCTTCAATGCCGCCGTAGGCCACAACCAGGTCTCTGACTTTAAGCATCTTCATCCTCCCCTAAGTACGCCTTGATAACCCGCTCGTTGTTCTGGATGGCAGCCGGGTCGCCGGTGGCGATGGTGGTGCCAAAGTCCAGCACGTAGATGCGGTCGGAAATTTCCATAACCAGATCCATGTGATGTTCGATCATGAAGATGGTCAGCTTGAACCGGTCCCGGATCTGCCGGATAAAGTCTGTCAGTTCCGCGGTCTCTTTCGGGTTCATGCCCGCTGCCGGTTCGTCCAGCAGTAAAAGCTGCGGTTCCGTTGCCAGTGCTCTTACAATTTCCAGGTAACGCTGCTTACCGTAGGGCAGGCTGCTGGCCTTTTCGTTCCGCACATCCCACAGCTTTACTTCTTTCAGCAGCCGTTCCACGTCGGCCCGCATGGCTTCTTCTTCTTTTTTGTAGCCCGGCAGCCGGAAAGTAGCGGATACAAAATTGGATTTTAAATGCAGGTGCTTGGCGATCAGTACATTTTCATACACACTCAGGTCTTTAAAGAGACGGATGTTCTGGAAGGTGCGGGCAATGCCCAGCTGCGCGATCTCGCTGGGCTTTTTCCCAGTGATGTCAATTTCCTGTCCGTTCGTTTTGGTATAGATCACCCGCCCTTTGGTCGGGGTGTACACGCCGGTGATGTCGTTGAAGGCCGTGGTCTTGCCCGCGCCGTTAGGGCCGATGAGGGCAATGATTTCATGTTCTTTTACAACAATATTCAGATCGTTGACGGCAATGACGCCGCCAAACTGCATGGTCACATGCTCGGTTCGTAATACAGTCCGGATCATTTACCCTGCACCCCCTTTTTACGGAAGCCTGCCAGCGGGTGCTTCACAAAGTGAATTATTTTTTCCCAGGTGAGTTCGTTGGTGCCCATGATGCCATGGCGCCAGAACAGCACGCAGATCATCAGCAGGATGGAGAACACCACCATGCGCAGGCCCGGACGGAACAGGGGGATGGCGACTCCCATCAGCTCCAGCGGTTCGTCAAAGACGCGCAGGTATTCCAGCCCTGCCGTAACGATGATGGCGCCGAACATGCTGCCGGTAACGGAGCCCATGCCCCCCAGCACGATGATCAGCAGGAAGTTGTAGGTTAAGGTAAACAAGAAGTTTTTGGGATCTACCGTACCCAGCAGGGCGCCGTAGAGGCCGCCGCCGATGCCGGCGAAGAAAGCGCTGACCATAAAGGCCAGGTTTTTGTGGTAGAACAGGTTGATGCCCATGGCTTCCGCCGCAATCTCATCTTCCCGGATGGCTTTGAAGGCACGGCCGTAGGAAGAGTTCAGCAGCAGTGTGATGAGCACATAGGAAATGGCCGTAGCCAGGAAAATGTACCGCACATCGTTCAGGGGTGGGATATTCTTGATGCCCAGGGCCCCGTTGGTGATGCTGGTGGCGTTGGTGATGATGATGCGGATGATCTCCGAGAAGCCTAAGGTAGCAATGGCCAGATAGTCGCCCCGGAGCCGCAGTACCGGCGTACCGATGAGACCGGCTATGCCGGCGGCCAGCACACCGCCCAAAATCAGCGCCATCCACAGAGGCATGTACACGTTGACTAGATGGGGGTTCATGGGGATGGCATAGAACACGTCCGCCCGGAGTTCCACCGGTACGGTGAAGATGCCCACCATGTAGGCCCCGATGGCCATGAAGCCCGCCTGCCCTAAGGAGAACTGTCCGGCAAAGCCGTTGGTCACGTTCATGGACAGACCGATAATGGCGTAGATGAGACACAGGTTCACGATACGCCGGATATAAGAATCTACTTCTGCCTGCACAAAGCACGCCAGGCCGAACAAAACGACCAGAGCGGCAAGGGTGAGCATGATGTTTCGTTTATTATGATTCATGATTACACCTTCTCTGTCGTTTTTTCGCCTAATAAACCGGTGGGTTTATAGAATAAGATCAAAATCAGCACAATGAAGGCAAAGGCGTCCCGGTAGCCGGAGAACTGGGGGAAGAAGGCTACGATCAGGATTTCGCCCATACCCAGGATGAAGCCGCCGATCACGGCGCCTTTGATATTACCGATGCCGCCTACCACTGCCGCAATGAAGCATTTCAGGCCCGGCATAACACCCAGATACGGCGTGATACCGGGATAACGGATGCCCCACATGATGGCGCCGACGGCTGCCAGGGCGGAGCCGATGGCAAAGGTAATGGAAATAATGTTGTCGATGTTGACACCCATGACCCGGGCGATTTCATAGTCCTTGGACACTGCCCGCATGGCCATACCGGTCTTGGTATGGTTGACAATGTGCAGCAGGATGCACAGGCATATTACCGTTACTACAGGAATGAACAGGCAGATGGCCTGGATCTTTATGCTGCCCACAGTGATGATACTGGACAGGAACGGAATCTCCGGGAAATTCATGGGACGGCCACTGAAAATATAGTTAGCCAGATTTTCCAGCAGGAAGGAAGCGCCGATAGCGGAAATCAGTACAGAATTCTTTGGCGCATCCCGCAGCGGACGGTAGGCTGAGCGTTCTATGGTTACACCCAACAATGCTGTGGCGATGATGGTGCCGATAAAGGTCAGGTACCAGGGAATGTGGAAGGCCGTGATGCCGAAAAAGGCAAAATAACAGGCCATCATGACGATATCCGCGTGGGCGAAGTTGATCATCAGCAGTATGCCGTACACCATGGTGTAGCCGATGGCGATGAGGGCGTACAGACTGCCCAGGGAAATACCGTTGACCATATGCTGGGCAAAGCTTGCCGCAGTCATATTGGCTATCGCTTGAAAAAGCTCCATGTGTTACACCTCAGATAAAAGGATACGCCGGTTCATCTGCCTGCCAGAGAGCATCGTACAGGCACAGGGAACCGGTATACCTAAAAATACCTGCTTCCCCCGCAGGGAGGGAAGCAGGGCATAAACGGGAATTAAACTATTGGGTTAGTAAGCAAAACCGATTATTTGACTTTCAGATCTCCCGGGTTAACCATATCGATGTAGGTGAATTTGCCGTCTTTAACCGTTTTGATAACCGCAGACTTGATGGGGTCGCCGTCAGCATTCAGCGTGGTCTTGCCGGTGGTGGTTTCCAGATCTTTGGTAGAAGCGATGGCATCGCGGATATTCTTGCTGTCTTCTACGCCGGCAGCCTTCATGGCGTTCAGAGCGATCAGGTAAGAGTCATAAGCCAAAGCCGTCAGGCCGCCAGGCTGTTCACCCTTGTATTCTTTGGCATAAGCGTCCAGGAATGCCTTGGCTTCCGGAGTTGCAGCCTTGGTGCTGTCAAATGCGCTGGAGAAAGCTACGCCGTCCACGTCTTTGCCGCCTACGTTGACAAAGTCCTGGGTCTCCCAGGTGTCGCCGCCCATGAAGGGAACTTTGATACCCAGCTGACGGGCCTGTTTAACCAGCAGTGCGGATTCGGTGAAGTTGCCGGGTGCGAAAATGGCGTCCGGGTTCTTGGCTTTCAGGTTGGTGAGCTGTGCGGTGAAGTCTTTGTCGCCGGTCTGGTAGTTGGCGATATCAACCACGCTGCCGGGGCCAGCCAGTTTTTCAAAGGCTTCTTTGAAGAATTTGGCCAGGCCTACAGAGTAGTCATTGGAAACTTCCTGCACGATAGCCACTTTCTTGGCGCCTTTCTTGAAGGCGTAGTTAGCCATAACGGTGCCCTGGAACGGATCGATGAAGCAGGCGCGGAAGTAGTATTCGTTGCCTTTGGTAACCTGGGGGTTGGTGCAGCTGGTGCCGATGGCCGGAACCTTGCTGTCTTTTACGATGTTACCGGCTGCCATGGACAGGGAAGAACCGTAAGAACCCAGGATAACTTTAACTTTATCTTTTTCAATGAGACGGGCTACTACGTTGGCAGATTCTGCTTTATCGGATTTGTTGTCTGCAATGACCAGTTCAATCTTTTTGCCGTTGATTTCCGGATGCAGTTTGTTGGCCAGTTTGATACCGCGGAGTTCCAGTTCGCCGCCGGCTGCGTTATCGCCGGTCAGGGGCAGGAACACACCAACTTTTACAGCGCCGGCAGCTGCCGCCGGTTTTTTCTCGTCAGGTTTTTTCTTGTCTCCGCCGCCGCAACCTGCAACCAGGCTCAGGGCTACTGCGGAAGCTAACAATGCAGATACAAATTTTTTCGTTTTCATAACTAAATCGCTCCTTCTTCTTTGTTGTTTTTAAGGAGACACTGAGAAATCAGCGTTTCCTTACTTTTTGCAGAGTGCTGCGTTTTGGAAAAGGCAATGCTGTAAACCGTGAGGACATCACAGGGTACACTGACATTGTCTGTTGCCGCCACTTAAATAAAAAATGCACTCTCATTTGACATATGTGCATTATAGCATTTTTGGACGCACAAGGCAACACCGCAGAAAATGTAACAAAATCATTTTTATTTTTAAAATTTAGCAAACAATTGTGAAAGAAAGATACAAGTCGTGTGTTTTACAGAAAGATATTTATTGTTTTAGTTCACTCGTAAAATACATTTCAGGGAACTCATTGTGGACATGTGCACCCCAGAAAAACAAATCATTTTAATTTTTCATGGTAAAATTTATCTTTTTACGAAATAAAAGAAAAAACAACAGCAGGATATGTTTTCCCTGCTGCTGTATTGCATGGGTTAAGATAAAAATATTGGAAAAAACAAATGACCGGTGGAAACCTGTTTTAAAAATAAAGTTCTTTTCTATTCTACGTTTCCTTTAAACAGCTGGTTCGCATAATCCACAGCGGCTACGGCGTCGGGGGCGTAACCGTCCGCGCCGATAGTGTCCGCGTATTCCTGTGTCATGACAGCGCCGCCCACCAGGATTTTTGTATTGGTCTTTCGGCGCAACGCCTGGATGGTATCTTCCATGGCGGCCACGGTAGTGGTCATGAGAGCGGTGAGGCCCACCAGCTTTGCGTGATGCTTTTCTACGGCTTCCACCACAGATTCGGCAGGCACATCTTTGCCCAGGTCCACCACATGGTACCCGTAGTTTTCCCACAACACCTTAACAATATTTTTGCCAATGTCATGAATGTCGCCTTTGACTACAGCCAGTACGATGGTGTCGCCCGGAGAGGCATCGGCGCCGGAAGCGTTTCCTCCTGCGGATGCTGTTGCTGTGTTGTTCTGCGCAGCACTCCCCTGCATCTGCTTTTTGATTTCGTCAAAAGCTGCTTTGGCTGCGTCCGCCGCCATCAGCAGCTGGGGCAGGAACAGTGTCTTTTTGCCAAACCCTTCCCCTACCGTGTTCAGCGCCGGAATAATAAACTGATTGATGACTTCCAGCGGCGCTTTCTGTTCTTCCAGCAGTTTTTTCGTGGCAATGCCGCTCTGCTCCACCAGGCCTTTCACGATGGCGTCGTACAGGGTGTACTCCGACACCTTCACCGCCGTATTATGCTGGGGCGCGTCCGCATACCGGGCCACAAATTCCTTGCAGCCTTCGTCGGCCCCGCTTAAGGCGCAATATGCGTGATAGGCTTCCAGCATGCGCCCGCTCTGGGGGTTCATGATGGCGGAGGACAGCCCCGCCGCCAGAGACATGGCAAAAAACGCACTGTTCACCGCGTCCCGGTTAGGCAAACCGAACGAAATATTGGATACGCCCATGACGGTGTGAATGCCTTTTGCTTTCAGCGCTTTTATCACCGCCAGATCAATAGCCGGGTTGCGGCTGTCGGTGCTCACGGTCAGGGCCAGGGGATCGATGAGGATATCTTTTGTTTTGATGCCGTACTGGGCTGCTGTTTTGATAATTTTTTCCGCAACGGCCAGACGTCCTTCTGCTGTATCCGGGATGCCGTTTTCATCCAGGCACAGACCTACCACGGCCGCACCGTACTTCTTCGCCAGCGGGAACACGTTATCCATGGATTCCTGTTTGCCGTTGACAGAGTTCAGCAACGGTTTACCATTGTACAGGCGCAGGGCTTTCTCCATGGCTTCATAATTGGAGGTATCAATTTCCAGCGGAACGGGAGTAATTGCCTGCAGAGCAGTCACGGCGTTGCATAATGTTTCCGTTTCATTCAGGCCCGGCAGTCCGGCGTTCACATCCAGAATGTGGGCTCCATTGTCCAGTTGTTCCAGTCCCAGGCGGCAGACATAGTCCATGTCCCCGTTGCGCAATGCTTCTTTTAATAAGGGCTTGCCCGTAGGATTGATCCGCTCCCCGATAAGGACAGGCGTTTTACCGAAATACACCGGCGCGCCGTAACCGGCAACAGCAGTGATGGAACTGTATTTTTCTTTCTTATTATTTTTATATGCCGGTGAAATGGTACTTTCATTTGCAGCCGCTTCAGCATCATCTGCAATGATTATTTTCGCTTCTTCACCCTCTGTATTTTTTATTTCTGAAACAGCATGCAGGGGCATTGGCTTCAGTCCCTTTGTCCGCTCTGCAACCAGACGGATATAATCCGGATTTGTGCCGCAGCACCCGCCTAATACGGCGCCGCCTTCCCGGTACACGTCCAGCATGTAGTCCGCAAACTCTTCCGGGCCGGTAGTGAATACTGTTTTACCATCCTTTTCCACCGGCAGCCCTGCATTAGGATTGGCAATGAGAGGCAGATCCGTAACGCGGCGGGCACGGGGCAGCAGTCTGGCTACCAGGTCCGGTCCCAGTCCGCAGTTGAAACCAACAGCATCCACGCCTAACCCTTCCGCCATCAGCACCGCCGTTTCCACATCCGCCCCGTTCAGCAGCTTGCCGTCCCTGTCAAAGGTAAATGTCACGAAGACAGGCCGCAAGTATGGCAGCCTTGGCTTCGTAACTGTCGCTCATGGTTTCTACCAGAACCAGGTCGGCGTTGGCCTTCACCCCGGCGCGGACTTGTTCCCCATACAGGGCTACAGCCTCTTCAAACTGCAGATCTCCGTAAGGCGCCAGCAGTTTACCCGTGGGCCCCAGGTCCAGCGCCACAAACTGTTTTTTCAAATCCAGAGCCACAAACTGTTTGTCTTTCGGTTTTGAAACAGTGAATTCTGCACCTGAGTCGGAACAGACAGCACCTGCCTGTTCGCTGGCTACGCCAGTCTGATTGCTTCTCCTGCTGTTGCATTCTTCGGACACCCTGGCAAAGGCAGCTCTCGCATTTTTAAAAGCCGCCAGCACCACGTCCTCTACGGAATACCCGGAGCCTTTCATCTTTAAGGCATTGGCGCCAAAAGTATTGGATTTTAAAATGTTGGCTCCGGCCCTTACGTAACTGGCATGGATCTCTGCCACCACATCACCGTGAGTGATGTTCCACACCTCTGGCAGTTCCCCGGGCTTCAAACCTGCCGCCTGCAGGCGCGTGCCCATGGCCCCGTCAAAATATAAAATTTCGTTTCCTAAAAAATCAAGGATAGACATACTGCATCCTCCACACAGCGTTTTAAGGAAAAACAAATTCCCTGCAACTTTGCAACAACAGCTTACCATTAAACCATAAACAACTTTATAAAATCATTTTTGCCTGAATTCGCAGTCAATCTTATTGCAGTGCAGGCATTTGTTGTTTGTAATTGGAAAATGATTTTCTGTTTGATTGCAGTTAAACTTTTTTAAAAAAGTTTTTTCATTTTTATTCTTTTCTGCTTTGTCTTCTTCGTCATCTTCCGTAATTGCCATTACCGCCGTCACAGATTTCACCGGTGCCATCATGCAGCTTTCCGTCAACGTGAGACCGATGGTATGGGCACAGTCCAGCACCGGGAACAAAATCTTCTGTTCCTCCAGCGCCCAGTCACCGTATCCGGGAGAAAAACGCCACTTCAGTTTCATCCCTTCCGGCAACTGCTTCTGCAGTTCCGCGCAGCAATCATCACAGTAGGTTTCAATCAACGCCGTCGCCACAGCCTGACCGGCCCCGGCCTCCGCCACACTGGTCAGCGCCATCCGCCGCAGCGCACTGTCTACACGGCTCCCTAACGTCGCCCCAAACAGAAACAGTTCCGTTGCCTCCCCCACATACCGGGCCAGGGCTTTACTGTGAAACACAGTGCCATTGTCCAACACTACAGACTCTGCGTCCGCCCTGCAGCCAAAACGCTTTACCGTGTATCTAGGTTGCAATTCATTGCGCAGTTTTTCATACGCAACATCAATAGCAGCCCCAGCCTGCGCATCACCCGGCTGTGCACGGAAATAACGAAGCGCTTCTTTTTTATTAAAAGATTCTGCAATATCCCCCCAATAATCTCCGGCCGGTTCATCGTATAAATGTGCACATCCATAAACCCGTTGGCCAGCAGATCCAGCACCTGGGCCGTGGCGTAATTGATCCCCGCCTGCTTCATGGCCTCCGGATCCTCCCCGTACTTTTCCACAATCGCCCGGAAACGCAACGGCAGCTTGGTGCCGCTCAGCTTACAGATATGCTGAATCTGCTTCGCATTGGTAACAGGCATCACCCCGGGCACCACCGGCACCGTAATACCATGTGCCAGCAGCCGGTACATATAATTGTACATCACATCATTGTCGAAGAACATCTGGGTCACCAGAAACTCCACGCCGCTGTCTACTTTTATTTTCAGTTTTTCAATATCATCATTGAGACCAGCGCTTTCCGGATGCCCTTCCGGGTAGCAGGCGCCCCCCACACAAAAATCACCAAAAGATTTGATTTTCTTTGCCAGATCACTGGCATGCTGATACTCCGCATGCTCCAGCGATGTACCTTCCGGCAGGTCGCCCCGCAGCGCCAGAACGTTGTCAATCCCCTTTGCCTGCAACTGCTTCAGCATGGATTCGATTCCCTGATCATCCGCATTGATGCAGGTAAAATGCGCCATGGAAGGAATACCGCACTTGTGTACCTCTGCCGCCACAGCCACCGCTTCCCCGGCGTTGGACCCGCCGGCCCCGTAGGTCACGCTGATAAAAGAAGGCTTCTGCTCCGCAATGGTATCTACAATTTCCATCGCATTAGCCAGCTGACTTCCTTGCTTGGGTGGAAACAGCTCGCATGACACGCCCGGTTTGCTTCCTTTTAAAAGATTGATGATTTTCATAGAAACGCCCCTCTCCTTAAAGAACTGCTTAAAAAGATTTCTTCACAGTTCCTGCTCATAGTTTACCAATGATATTATCACAATTTTAGCAGAAACCTTTCAATTTTTCGAACAACTTAGAAAGATATTTTTCTAAAAGTTAAAATTACAATTGAACTGTATCAAATATAACACCTTTCAGAAATAATAAAAGCGCCGGACTTATCGTTTTCAAAATTTCTTTGTAATGAAAACGGTTCAGTCCGGCACTCACATTCGGTAAACTCAAACTGTTAAATCTGTCCAATCGCTTTCAGGATCAGCTGGGCGATGATAGCGGAACCGATATAGGTACCGATGAATACCACGCAGCTTACCACAACGATACGCCAGCTGCTTTCGGCAAAAACGTCAAGGTCTTTGCAAATCGCCACACCGGCATAGGCCAGAATGGGGGTACAGAGCTGCATAAAACCAACCTTGGATACCGCTGCCGAGATGGCGGCTGCACAAGGCACTCCGGGAACGGTCAGAATACAGCCGATGGTTACCACATAAGCAACGCCGGGGATGCCGCCGGGGATCACTTTTCCCAGCCAGATGCCCACAAAGGCCAGGGCGATCAGGAACAGCATACCGGGGATGGCTTCCACGAAACCGTTTTTCGTTCCCACTACGTTAGCAACTAATGAAAGGAAGCCGCAAATCACTAAAACGCCTAAGGTTTCACTCATCTTCATTTTGCTTCACCTTCCTTTCCTTCTTCCAGATTCTTAATCACAGGGGGTTCCGGATCCACACCGTATTTCATGCGGTAGGATTTTCTGTACAGCCATTCCGCGAAAGGCAGGGCCATCCAGATACTCATGTACAGGCCGTCCAGACCGCATGGCGGACAGGGAACCTACCGCTGCGGTCATCATACTGGCAGAGCCTACGCCGGCAGCCATTGCCAGCGCGTAAGGATGGAACGGCAGGTACGCCGCCGCCAGGCTGGCCATCAGACCGAAGAAGATGGTACCGATAACCGTACCGCAGATGTAAACGCCCATAACGCCGCGACCTTCCGGGCCGTCCAGACCGAACCGTTCGCCGATAAGGGCTACGTTCGGTTCACGGGCTACGGAGTGGGCAGCGCCGATGGCTTCCCGCTTCAGCCCTACAAACACTGCCAAGGGAACACCGATGATGATGGTGCCCAGGTTGCCGAATTCCTGCAGGATCAGTGCAGGAGAAGCCGCCAGGATCTTCGGCAGGCTGGGGCCTACCAGGGTACCGTACCGGGCCATCAGCAGCATCAGGGTAACGCCTAACAGCGAGCTGGCGGTTTTGACATTCTTTTCAGAGGAGATTTTCGTAAACCGGGGCGCTGTCGCTACGCCCATCAGCAACGCGTACATCATGGGCAGCAGCACGATTTTGCCGACACCCACCGTGATGGAAATGTTGCCGATTTTTTCCGCCACAACGATCAGGATAAGAACGATGAGATGGAGACGGAAATCTTTCATTTCACTCACTTCCTTAAAAATAATATTTATAATCGCAGAGAAACCAAAAAGATAAATTATGATAACACAATGAATTTTGCTTCTCTGAAATTATTTTGGAAAAACTTATTTTGAAAAATAAGAATCGCATTTGGCAATGTATTCTTCTTTGGTCAGCAGCGGTTTGTTATCTGCCAGGATCTTTTTCGCGCAGGCCGCGTCATCGTACAACAGGTCCACGATCATACGGGCAAAGGCTTTGGCCGGTGTGATCACCGCCGCGTCAAAATCCGTCACGGTAAAGTCTTTGGTATGGAGCGCTCCGTCCGTACCGCCGATGAACGGATGAATGGCCGGCATGAGATGGGACACATCCCCCATGTCAGTTGACGCGCTGAAGTGACCGGAATCCACGATCTCCGTTTCCGGAGAGAACTCTTTCACGTTTGCCACAAACAGGTCATTCATCTCTTTGCAGCAGTGGAGAGGCAGCATGCCCGGCAGAGTTTCCACAATAGTTTGGGCCCCTACGGCGTCGCCGCCGGCTTTCAGGGCCGCATCCACCCGTTTGTGGGTGTTGTCAATAGCTTCCATGGTAGCGGCACGCACATACAGTTCCATGCGCACGTCCGCGGGCACGTTGTTCACCAGATCGCCGCCTTTGGTGATGATGGGATGCACCCGGATGATGTCCTGCTCACGGAAAGTTTCCCGCAGGGCGTTGATGCCCATAAGGCCCAGGCAGGCCGCGTTCAGGGCATTGATGCCTTCGTGGGGGGCGTTGGCTGCGTGGGCGGACTTGCCGATATACTGCACGGTCTTACCTACAAATCCGTTGCTGGAACTGCCGATGGCCACCGCCTTTTGGGGCATGTTGGCCTGGGAGTGCATCATCATGGCCATGTCGATGTCGTCGAAGTGGCCTTCGTAAATAAGCTGGCCCTTGCCGCAGATATAATGCAGTTTCCCCTGCTCCCGCAGGCTCTTCCGGTAGGTAATTTCCACATATTCTTCTGCCGGAACGGAGAAGAACACGGCATCACCTGCCAGTTCCTTCATGACACCGGATTTGACGATACCGGTGCAGGCCGCCAGCATGACAGAAGTCTGGAGAAAATGGCCGCAGGTGTGGGCCGCTCCGGTAAGAGGATCCGCTTTGGGACTGTCCGGGGTTCCGATGGCATCCAGTTCCGCCAGTACCGCCACGGAAGGTCCGGGCTTACCGCCTTTGATCCGGCTTTTAACACCGGTGAGGGCCAGGCCGGTCTGAGGATCCAGACCTAAGGACCGCATATAGTCTTCTACTTTTTTTGCCG
Organism: uncultured Selenomonadales bacterium; assembly: GCA_900315925.1. Lineage (GTDB taxonomy): Bacteria > Bacillota > Negativicutes > Acidaminococcales > Acidaminococcaceae > Succiniclasticum. Next base: position 89,009 of record ONAV01000004.1, read on the forward strand.
TTTTGGTTTCCTTAAAGCCAAGCTCCGGTTCGCTTTCAATGCACAGGGCCAGCTTTTCGATGTCAGCCTTTGCCGCATCGATGGCACTGCAGACCGCAGCTTTCAACGCTTCTTTATCCATGGGAATCAGCTCCTTTGAATTATGGTTCAATCCGTGTTAACCTGTACCGCCGTTCTCTTTGTACAGTGGTTCTCTTCTGCATAGTTTCTCCAGACCAAATTACAGCCTGATGAGATCTGCAAAATCATTCAGTGAAATATCATATATTTCCATTTGTCCCGTTGCGGATTGCTGCTTTTCAGCAGTCGGACCGGATTCACCGGCAGGAGTCCCGTTGGAAACTTCTGCCGCTTTACCAGTCGTTCCGTCAACAGGCAACCGTTTCGCACCGGACGCTCCCGAATAAAGGATGATACCCAGATTATAATGATCGTCCACATAGAAATCTTCCTGACCGGTAATCGAAACCGGAGCCGGTTCCGGAACATTCTTTCCTTTAATATGTCGGATAAGGCGGGCCCGACCCTTCTGCTGATACCCGATCAGTGTCTGTAACCGGGCAGCGTAATCTGCGTTGGCATCAAACAGTTCTTTCAATTCCATCAAATGCCCGTCTTTTAAATCAAAATTCATGGCTTTCCAAACGATCACGTCACCGGCACCGCCTGTATATGTTTTCGTTTTAAGGATCACAGAATAAAACGTATCTTTGGCAGCTTTTACTTCATATTCATTGCGGACATACCAGGAAGCTGTCACTCTGCCCGCTGTATTCTTATCCAAAATCTTCTTATCCGTATATTTGACCAGATCCGAATTATAGCGCAGCATCTCACCTAATTCACGGGGGTCTGCGTGAGTACTTTCAAAGGTTTCGATTTCCTGCCGGGACATAATCTGCTTCATCTGTGAATCCACATACGATAACACAGCCTTGTTCACCAGGTTATCTACCTGTTTTCCTCCGACGGAACCGGAAATATACGGCACCGCTATATGGACAATTCCCGATCTTGTCCGATTCTCTTTCACAGACAGTTCCGCTGCCATAGCGGGAAATGCCATAAAAGCCAAAACCGTAACCATGGATAACAACGCTGTAACTCTTTTTACCGTTAACATAGTAACACCCTTTCAAAAATCAGCCTTAGCATTTTATTTTCATTTGTCACATTGAGTTCATTTCATAGTAGCCTGTGACCCATATTATCTTAGATTATAACATAAAGTGTCCATAAAATAAATTCGTAACGCATGTATACATTACGCTGTAAAAACAAAAAAGACAGGTTGTGAACCTGTCCGTCGTTTCTGTCTTTAATTGGTGGGCGCTAACGGGATCGAACCGCTGACATTCTGCTTGTAAGGCAGACGCTCTCCCAGCTGAGCTAAGCGCCCAAAAAAAATATGGTGACCGGGCCGAATGCTCTACCATTGAGCTATGGTGGAATTAGCTCGCAGTCTCAACGACTACGTGAGTTATATTACCACAATCACAAGACCTTGTCAACAACTTTTTTAAGATATTTTTCAAAATCATGCTTATGTATTCTCCAAGCGCTTTCTGAAAATGCAAAAAACCTGTCAGGAAACACTGCCGAACCGGGTCGATAACCGGCTTACTCAGCCAGCACTTTCACCACAATCTTCTGCACGGCGCAGCCGGCGTGCAGGGCATGGCAGCCGGGACGGTGCAGTTCCCAGGGAAAGAAGATGGCAAAGACGCCGTCGCCCAGGGTAACGCTGTCTTTTTCTCCCGCATCCGCGTAAAAGAGAAGATCGCGTTCCGCAGCGTAATCTTCTATGACTTTATGTGTATCTGCCTTGGCAGTATAATAAATCTTTTCCGTACCTTCCCCCAGATACTGTACATCAATGTAGGCATTGTGACTTTCCGGCTTTTTGCTGTCTTTGGGTTCTGTCGTGTAACGGTCCACCCGGGCAAAGACCTTGTCCCCGTCCAAATGATATTCACCGTTCTTCACGTTGGTAAAATCTGTTTCCGCAATGTACTGCAGGGCGGTTCTCAGCCGTTGGGATACATACGGCAAAAGTTTTGCAATGTCCTTTTTATTACCGGTAATCATGGTGTTTCCTCCTTGTGCGTCAAACTTAAATCCTCTAATGATTTAAAGACGAATTGGCCGGGCAACCCGCCTCCCACTCCTCAGTGTGCCGCGCATCGCTACGCTCAGCGTGGCTTCCTTCGTCGACTGGGACCCTCCCGGGTTACCCTGCCAATGTTTAGTCAAAATACTTAAGTATTTTTTATATTGTACCACAAAATTTTTCTGTACAAAAGCCATCTATATAGGATAGAATAGGCATATATTTTTATGCATACGCGTACAGGAAACGGCAGAGGCTGTTTGTATTTTGAAGTCTTAGTATTACAGGGGGACCTATGAGCTTTTTAACCGTAAGTCACGTAAGCCATTCCTTCGGCGGGCGCCAGATTCTGGAAGATGTTTCCTTCAAACTGGAAAAAGGGGAACACATCGGCCTGGTGGGCGCCAACGGGGAAGGCAAATCTACTTTTTTTAATCTGATCACCAACAACCTGCTGCCTGACGACGGCCAGATTACCTGGCCCGGCGAGATCAAGGTAGGTTATCTGGATCAGATGAGCAGCCTGGAAAACGGCAAGACCATCCGGGACGTGCTCCGCACGGCTTTCAATGAAGATTTTGCCGCCGAGCAGGAAATGCTGGAGCTGTACGACAAAATGGCAGAGGCGGATGAAGATACCATGAACAAAATGCTGGCCCGGGTAGGCGAGATCCAGAGCCGCCTGGAACACAGCGGTTTTTACTCCCTGGACAGCCAGATCGAAGACTTTGCCAACGGCCTGGGCCTGGGAGATATCGGTCTGGACAGGGATGTAGCGGACCTTTCCGGCGGGCAGCGCAACAAGGTGCTGCTGGCCAAGCTGCTGTTGCAGGATTCTGATATTCTGCTGCTGGACGAGCCCACCAACTATCTGGATGTGGAGCACATCCGCTGGCTGACCCGCTTCCTGCAGAATTACGAAAACGCTTTCATCCTCATCTCCCATGACGTAGCCTTTTTAAATGATGTTGCCAACGTAATTTATCATCTGGAAGGCTGTCAGCTGACCCGTTACACCGGGAACTATGACAAATTCCAGGAACTTTACCAAATCCACAAAGCCCAGCTGGAAGCCGCCTATGTGCGGCAGCAGCAGGAAGTGGCGAAGCTGGAAGATTTCATTGCCCGGAACAAGGCAAGAGTAGCTACCACCGGCATGGCCCGCAGCCGTCAGCGCCAGCTGGACAAGATGGAGATGATCGAGAAGCCCACAGAACGGCCTAAGCCTCACTTCCGTTTTCAGCCTGGACGAACTCCCGGGCGCTTTCTGGCAGAAGCGGAAGATCTGGTACTGGGTTACGACAGCGCCCTGACCCGTCCGGTTTCCTTTAAGCTGGAACGCAACAAAAAAGTGGCGGTGCGGGGCGTCAACGGATTGGGCAAGACTACCCTGCTGAAAACGATTTTGGGTATGATCCCCCCCTTTGCGGGAACCATACGCCAGGGAGATTTTCTGCAGCCCGGTTACTTTGAGCAGGAAGAACGTGTCAAAAACGAAAAGACCGCTTTGGAAGACGTGTGGGATGCCTATCCC
>ONAV01000040.1 GCA_900315925.1 uncultured Selenomonadales bacterium
CAGCCGGCCTTCCTCGTCGTAGGCCGCCCAGCCAAATTCCTTAAGCATTTCCGGCAGGCGCGGGTTGAAGATCTGGGTCGGATCGCCTTCCCGGATCGCGTGGATCCGGAGCTGGTTCGCCTCTATGAAGAAATCCCCGTCCGGAATTTTTTCCGCGATCCAGAGGCCGCCTTTGCCTGTGGGCGACATCTGCATCTCAAAGACCCAGGCCTCTTCCTTGTCGGCAACGGCCAACGTCTCGGCGGTGCCCCAGAGACCGTATTCATCAATCAGGCTGCCCATAAGCCGGATGGCTTCGCGTGCGGTTTTGCACCGTTCCAGCGCGACGCGGCTCAGTTCGGCTGAATAGAAAATGCCGCCGCCTTTTTTGTACGGCACTTCCGGAAGATGCGCGGACATGTCCGTACATTCGCCAAACATCAGGCCGTGTTCATTGGCCACGCCGTAGTCCGCGTCCATATAGGCATAGGTGTGCTCCACTTCGGGTATGTAGCCGATGGGCACCGTATGCGGTTTGCCGGGGTAATCATACCCTTCGCTCCGTTCCGGCGCAACAAGGTTCGGCTGGTCAAAGGCGTTGTACTCGGGCATGACATCCAGCGCCACCGCAGTAGGATAGACAGGGCGCTTGCTGCCTTTCGGGTGATCCTTCGCCGGCACATAGATGAGGTTCATCTCCGCGCCGCGACCGTCGTTGGAGTGGGAAACGATCGTGCTCCCGTCCGCCGACGCGCCCTTCGTCACCACCATGACGGTGCATGCCTCGGCGCTTACGGTCATAAGTGAAACCAGCGCCATACCTGCAATCATCTTTTTTAACATAGTACCCTGCCCCCCATTCAACATTTAAATCTTTAATTTATTATAACAAAACAACCGCAGAAAAATCTATGGTTTTAATAATAAATTGTGACTTCCCATACTAAAATAAAACAGCCGTGGATTTTTCCACGGCTGTTGAATCATTTACTGTGCAAAATTGCGATTTGCCATAGAATCCTCAATAGCGGGATTCTGGAGGGATACTTTTATCACCGCCACCCGGCGCCTTTCCTCCCGCAATATGTTTGAGTTCACCGTCTTTCAGTTCACATTCTGATAACTCATCAAAGTACGCCTCGGCTTCCTCTTTCGTAAGGTCAACGCCTTCGGTTTTAGCGAATGCAATCAAATCTTCCGCAGTTTTGCACTCCAGAGCTTGTTTCAGCATTTCTTTTGTTATTTCATTTTTGTTAATCGGCATAGTAGAATCCTCCTAAGAAAATGATATTTAAATGCCCTTTATTATATATACAAAACAGGTTTCCCAAAATTGACGCTGCCGGAATTTTTTTTAATTATATCATACTCATCTTTGCAAAGCAAAACCGGGATTTTTTCGGTTCAGGATTATACAAGCAGACAAAGACATAAGCAAACCTGTATTCTGCAATTCAATCCGCGCTGATATATCTGCGCAAAATCCGCATCAGTTCATCCGGGTTAAATGGTTTTGCAATATGCCCGTTCATCCCTGCAGCAAGACAATCCCGGACATCTTCATCATAGGCATTTGCGCTCATGGCAATGATTGGCAACGCGGTTGCGTATGCCCCGCCCAGCGCGCGGATCGCTTTTGTTGCCTCAAATCCGTTCATGACCGGCATCTGGATATCCATCAGAACCGCATCATAATAACCGGGTCCCTTTTCCTGTAAGGCCTCCAGGCCGGTTTTACCATTTTCAGCCTGTTGCACCTCGGCTCCGTACTGTTCAAGAATCATCCTGGCAATTTCCGCATTGATGGCATTATCTTCCACAAGAAGGATCCTGTGGCCTGCCAGGTCTATGTTTTCGCTATTGTCAGCATTTGCCTGGCTATCCATTTCCAAAGGTTCCAGTTCTAATTCTACAGTGAATTCAGAGCCTTCTCCCAGTTTGCTCTTAACGGAGATCGTTCCCCCCATCATTTCCACAATCTTCGCAGTAATCGCCAGCCCGAGGCCGGTCCCCTGAATACGATTTACCGTCGTTCGTTCCTCGCGGGTAAAACTCTCAAAGATGTGCGGCATATAATCCTCTTTGATCCCGATACCCGTATCTCTGATGATAAAACGGTATTTGTTCTTCCCGCCCGGCGAGGGAACCTCTTCCGCGATCAGGTCCACCGTCTTGCCCGGCGGCGTATACTTAATCGCATTACTGACAATGTTAATGATTATCTGCTCAATGCGAAGCTCGTCAGTGATAACCTGATAGTGACAGATGTTGTCATAGCAGTAGTTGATGACAAGGGATTTCTTCTTAGCCTGCAATGCGGTAATATCTTCAATACGCCGGAACAGCTCGGCCAGATCGCAGGGACCGCAGCTGATCTGCATTTTACCGCTCTCAATCTTGGAAATATCCAGAATATCGTTGATCAGGGACAACAGATAGTGACTGGACGAGCCAATCTTATCCAGCGCGTCTGCAACCGTTTCCGGTTTGTGCTTATTGGATTTGGCAATGTTCGTATATCCCACGATGGCATTCATCGGCGTACGGATGTCATGGGACATATTGGCAAGAAAATCATTTCTGGCGCTAGTGCGCGCTTCCCTGACGCGCCGCTGGTACTCCGCTTCGCGTTCCATCTGCGCTTCAATATTGTTGGTCCCGATGATCAGATGCCGCCCGTCTTTGTCCTCCAGCAGCGTGGCTTTCATGCTGACCCAGACCGGGGTATCGCCAAACACCAGCCGGTATTTCATGGTAAAAATTTTGTCACGCTCCAGGATGGACATGACCTTTTCCCTGTAAAACGTTCCCATGAAGCGTTCCCGGTCGTCTTCGTATATCAGCCGCAACATATTCCGCCGGCTCAGATTGAAAAAATCTTCGCCGTTTTTTTCTACTCCCAGCGTGTCGAATTCTTTTGTGGCAGAGTATTCGACAAAATGATCCGTATCCAAATCTACCACGTAGATACTGAAATAATCCCCGGCCAGCGCCGTGGCCACACGCCCAAAGGTGATGCTGGCATGGTGCGCCATTTCAAAGGCTTCCATAGCTTTCATCTGTTCATCCACGCTGCTGATGCCGATTACGATATGGGTTCCTTCCTTTTCAATCATGCGCGTGACCTTCAACTGAACGTATGTGGGTACTCCATTAAACATCAGGCGGAAGGCAAGCTTGTAAATGCCGTGCGCGTCAAGCTCCGAAATGATTTTTTCTTTTACGAATCCATCCAGGAACCGTTCCTGATCTTCCGGATATATGATTGACTCAAAACGTTCCCGCGAAAAACTGATAAAGTCTTCTCCGCTGCGCGGCAGGCCCAACGCTCTGTATTCTTCCGACGCACTGTATTCAATAAACTTATTGTTTTTTGTATTTACATAATAAATGCAGAAATAGTCCTGCTATGCACCATCCTCCGAATTCGTTAGCCGGCTTCTTTATATGTCGCGCCCGGCACGAAAAAGGCGCCAGGCAGATTTGCCGGTACAGAATAATAAAGATTCGTTCAATTACCGTTTAATCATATCATATTTTTCAGATATTTTACAACAAATATAAAAAGCTGTGCCGGTAACATCCAACAGGCAAAAAGCATCTTCTGATACAATCAGGGTAATTTTTTATATAAAAATCTATGACCGCTGCGATAACCTGATTTTGAACATTTTCCAACCTTATATTATTTTACCACCAGTATTCATTATAAACAATATTAAAAAAAAAACTCCACAGGTTTGCCTGTGGAGCCGTAAGCTGACTTCTTATGTGGAGTAACCGTTTCTTACTTGTCGTAAAACGTAAAAGTATGTTTTCCCCGCTCTTTGGATTTATACATGGCTTCGTCGCCTTTGCTCAGCAACGTTTCTACATCGCTTGCCTGGGTTCCATGGACAATGCCCACGCTGACAGAAACAGACGGCACCCCGTCATCCGGATTTGACAACTCCCGATCAATCTTTTCCAATTTCATTTCAATCAATTTTCGCTGCATCTCGTCGGAGTGCACCATAAACACAACAAATTCATCCCCGCCCAGTCGGCAGACATAATCGTCAGAACGGAAATTACTTTTCAAAACCTGCACCAGTTTTTTCAGCACTTTATCTCCTGTTTCATGTCCGTACGTATCATTGATGGTCTTGAAATTATCAACATCAAGCATCATCAGGTACGTTGAATCCAGATCAAGGCTCGAAAGCAGAAGATCAAATCCGGCCCGGTTATATGCCCCCGTCAATTCATCGTGAGAAGCTTTGAAATTAAGATGTTCAATACTCTTCTTATACATAAAATACAAATTGTTATAGGCTTTGGCCAGATACCGGAATTCGTTAGCTCCGGTTTCCCGGATGGGGCTGTCGGTTTCAATCTGATCCACCGCACGCAGGATTGGGTTTATGCCCAGGGTAGACGTTAACCATACTACAAAGAAGATCGATGCAATTATCATCAAAACCCCCGCGCGCCCCAGATTCAGTTCCTTATGGAAACGTTCCAGTGCATCCGTTTCTTCCTTCTGCGCCTGGCTTACAATCGCCTGAACGGTGTTGTTGACTTCCGCACGGATCCGATTCTTTTGGGTATAATATTCACCATCCAGTACCATCTTTGTGGCACGCCGCATCTTGTCCTCAGGAGAAAGCGCCATATCTGCACTGTTCAGGGTTACACCTTTCAGCACGGAAGGATACTCCCTGATTCCTTTCGCTTCAATCACCAGGCGCATCGCGTAGTATTCCCTGTCCATCAGTTTTACCGAATAGCGCATGGCCTCCTCCAGGCTTGCCAGGGCAGGGCCGACGTTCTTCACTCTTTTCAGTTCGGTAATGGCCTGTTCCCGCCGTTTGGTTGCAAAGGCTTCAATAAAATACTGTTCCATAAACCTGCGGTCTCCGCTTTCGGTAAAGCGCTGTACCATTTCCGTAAGGTGGTCCGAAGCATCCATCAGCCCGTGGACTGAATTTTGCAGCATTAAATTTTCTTCCGAAGCGTTTTTAACGCGCATGAAGCTGTTTATGAGCCGGTAGGTAGAGAAAATCATCAGGCAGGAAAATATGACCGCAAATACAATCTGCCATTTGTGTATGTTACGAAGGGAAACCCCTTCTTTCAGGCTGATCATTCGTATCCTCCCTTTTTACGGCTTTGCTCCTTCACATTAGCAACCAACTTTCGGAATGAGCGGGCAATGCCGCCGATCTCATCGTTCTTATCATATTCCAGCGCAAAATCATAATTGCCCTTGTACACCTCCCGCGCAGCTTTTGAGAGATCCTGAAGGGGTTTTGTAATACGGTTTGCAAGGAACATGATGATAACACCCACGATCAGCAGTACTATGACAGAAGCATAAACGATATCCCAGATTGGTTTCTGCCAGCTGCTGTTAATCTCCGAGACAGGAGCGGTCACATACAGACGCATCCCATTACTCAGCGGCATCCAGACAGCATCTTTTTCAATCCCGTTATAGGTATACCGTATGACGTTATCGGCGCCTAACAGTTCTTTGGGAGGAGGGGGCAATGCATTTCCGGTCAGGTAATTGGAATTCATTTGCGGGTGATAAATGAAATCACCCTTTTCGTCCAGGACAAAAGCATATCCGTTTTTATAAGGCCGGATATTTTCCACTTCCTGAGCCAGGGTCCGGTAATTGATCTCGATCCCGATTACACCGATAAACACTCCATTCCAGAAGACAGGCTCATTATAGGATAATACGCGCACAGCCAGGTTATCCGTTACATACGGGGGAAGCCAGATTCCCTTTTTTGTGGCTTTGGGAACCGTAAACCAGACCAGTTTGGAAGTATCGTTTGTGTCGAACTGCGTGATATCCGTCACTTCATGTTTATAGAATCCTTTAGCGTCCAGGTTGACATACCAGAACCCGGACACGGTTTTGGATATCGCCGGATCGATGCGGTAATAATAGGTCAGGACGCCGTTGGTCTGATGAGAAAGCTGCGAAAAGATACCGGCCGCCCGATCCACGTGCCTGGCCAGATCCTCTTCCGACATACCCTCCAGGCTTCCCTGCGCAAGCGTCGAAACAGTTTTCACAGAATGCTCCACGCTGTTAAAATAGGCTTCCAAATCCATCCTGCCTGTTTTACACATCAGATAAAGCGTCCTGTCGGCATCCCTGTTACTCAGGTTCTTAACTGAAACGGCACCGACAAAAGCAATGATACCCAGTGAAACGATCATTGCGCAAACTGCAAGCAAAGTAACTTTAGTTCGCATAGAATTCACCGGTAATTACCTCCCCATATCATAATTACGACTTTGCATTTCCTGACGTTTCTTCACACCTGCAGGCCTCCGGGTAAACTCGGGCCACTTGTCCCCGGATATCCCGGAGCAGGCGCCCACGCACAAATCTTCCCGTCCCCAAATGAGAGTTTGATGCTTTCTCCATTTTTAACTTTATACTATGTATTATTATACCACAATTTGTCGAAAGCGGAGAAAAAAATATAGTGTGTCCTGTTCTCGGGCAGACGCGGCACTGCGCTCAACTACAAAGTAGTTGGCGAAGCCATGTCTTCCATGCGCTGCTGTGCATGCATTGATGATGACTGGAAAGCTGAAATTGAAGAAGATGCAGCGGTGCGGGGCGAATAAATCTTAGCTGCAAAACGTGGATGCTTTCTCAAGCATCCCCGTATTTTATTGGGTTTTAGCGCCAAAAAAACCTCTGCTTATCGTTCCACGGCTGTTGAATCATTTACTCTACAAAATTGAAATCCGCCATACAATAGTTTTAAAACCTTGAGAAAAATGGCACATAGTTTATGCAGAACCAGCCCAAAGCCGTTACCAGGAGTACATTGAGAATGGTCAGCCGCAGGCCCTTGCGGATTTGAAGCCCGGCGTCCAGTCCGTAAGATACCGGAATCGCACGGGTAGAAACCGGCAGAACATATGCACAGTTCACCGCCACTACTGTAAGTAACATATAGGGCACCGGGTTCAGTCCGATAGCCCGGGTAATGCTGATGACGACCGGCAGCGCGATAGAAGCGGCTGCCGTATTGCTGGACAGTTCCGTAAGAAAACAGCCAAACGCTGCAAACAGCGCAATGGTTCCCAGTCCGCCGGAAGGCCCGCTTGACGCAATTAAAGCCGTCAACTGCTTTACCGCCCCGGTTTCAATCAGCATGCGTCCCAGGGCCATGCCGCTGGCAAAGAGGAACATCATGCCCCACATAACATGGCTCTCCGCATATTTCCAGTCCATCATCACTTCGTCATTCTCATCACGCAGCACAAACATCAGAAGGCCTAACGTAAGAAATGAATAGGCAGGTTTCAGTCCGGGCAACAGTTCCGCATAAAGGGGGCGGAGGAACGCCAGCAGCGTAGCCAGCACAAATAATGTCAGCCCTATCTTTTCGCCCCGCTTCAGCGGTCCGAACGCTTCGTTCAGCTTTTTAAAATAGGAAGCAGATCCGTTTAAATCCTGTGTAGTGCGATTGACCTGCCAAAGAAAGAACAGATTTAAAAGAAAAACCAGAAACAGGATCGGTACGAACCGCAACACCCAGTCCACATACATGAATTCATGTCCCGTAAGCTGCTCCATGTAGGCAATGGCCACCAGATTCGCCGCACCGCCGATGGGAGAACCGAAGCCGCCGATGCCACTGCCCCAGCCAATCGCCAGCAGAATCGGCGCGGATTGCCGGACATCCGGTTCTTCCCCGCCGTTCACAAACTTCAGCATGGCTGCAGCAATGGGGCAAAGAATCGCCGCTACCACCACGTTAGGCAGAAAGACGGAGAGAACTACAGAAGCTCCCAGCCACGCTACAATCTGCTGCCGCATGGACGTGCCGATACCGCATAACGCTTTCACGGCCACACGCCGATCCAGACCGGTACGGCTCCATGTCAGACAAATCAGGTCAGCCCCCAGCAGCAGCACTACGATTTCCGAAAAATAATTACTGATTACGTGCCCGCTGGGAATCAGATTCAATACTGCATTGACGGCAATCGGCAACAGCGCCGTCACCGCAATTCCCACCGGACGGAATACCCACCACACCGCCATTCCCAGAGCGCTTGCCGCCGCACTGCCAAACGACTGCGCTGCAAACCGTAGCAGTAAAAATGCCAGCGGCCCTGACAACAATGCAAAATTCCGTTTCATATCCGAATTCATAAAAACCGCCTCCAAAGCGTTATGGAAATACTAATTCCTTCGTCTCTATATTGTCTGTTTCTTTCTAAGACCATCAAATCAAAACAGCCGTGGATGTTGAAGTTCCACAGCTGTTGAATCATTTTCTGTTAAAAATGAGGATTTGTCAGTGTGAATACGAATGAATCAATGTTTTCTTACCCATTCATAAATTCCACATAATCACCACATACGGACCGGCAATCTGTATAGCAGAAGCCGCCACCCGCTACATTTTTCAGCGTGTTGGCATCAAGCTCAACGTCGACCAGCTCCGCCATAAACGCTTCGGCTTCTTCCCGGGTCAGTTCAAAACCGCCGGTCTTTGCCAGCGCAATCAGTTCGTCAGCATTCTTGCATTGCATTGCTTTTGCAACCATTTCTTTTGTGATTTCGTTTTTGTTAATCGACATTGTAGGATCCTCCTCTAACAGTTATCTGTAAAAATCCTTTTATTATTATATACAAGACAGGTTCATCAAAATTGACGCTGATGGAAAATATTTTTTGATTATATCATATGGCAGGATTTTCATAAAGTCAAAAAGCTGCGTCGCATGGCTCACAGCAAGGTTGCAATGATTTTAATGGCAAGCCGGTCAGTTTGTGGTGCTGCGCTTCCCTGACTAATCGTGCAAAAGACTTTCTAACGTTTTAAACAATACGTCCGGTTCTACCGGTTTACACAGGTGCGCATTCAGGCCTGCCTGCATACTGTGTTGTACATCCTCATCAAAGGCATCTGCCGTTAACGCTATGACAGGGATACTCTTTGCATCAGACCGGTTCATAGCCCTGATCCTCCGGGTCGCCTCCAGTCCGTCCATTTCAGGCATCCGCAAATCCATCAGAATCGCATCGTAATAACCCTCTTCATGTTTCGCAAACATTTCTACGGCAATACGCCCATTTTCCGCGTGATCCACCTGTATCTCACGCATGGAGAGCACCATCATCATGATTTCGGCGTTTACCGCGACATCTTCCGCCAACAATACTCTGCGGCCTTTGAGATCCGTCGTCTCCTGGACAAGTTTCGTATTCTTCTTTTCGAAAGCCTTCCTGAACTCATCAAGCACCACCCCGGAAAAAAGCGGTTTGGCAACAAATGTGTCAACGCCGGCCTCTCTGGCCTCCTCCACAATTTCATCCCAATTATATGAAGTAAGTATGATCACCGGCGTTTCGTTGCCCACAGCAGCCCGAATTTGACGCGTCGTTTCCAGTCCGTCCATATCAGGCATGCGCAAATCCATCAGAATCAGGTTATAGGGCTCCCGTCTGGCATAGCGTACTTTCACCATCTGTAAGCCTTCTGCTCCGGACAATGCCTTTTCACAATTCACGCCCACCTGCCCTAACACAAGCTGCGCATGTTCACAGGCGATCGGATCATCATCGATCACCAATACGCACAGTTCATGGGTATGCAGAACATTTTCCGCTTCCCCGTCGTTTTGGTGGTCGCAGTCGGTCAGCGTAACCGTGACAGTAAACGTCGTTCCTTTATTCTTTTCGCTCTCTACGGAAACCGTTCCGTTCATCAGCTCAATAATATTCTTGGTGATGGCCATACCTAAACCGGTGCTGCCGTAGCGGCTTGCCCTGGACGAATCCTCCTGACTGAACGCGTCGAACAGCTTGGGAAGAAACTCCTGACTCATCCCAATACCAGTATCGCTGATGATAAAGCGCAACGTGGACTTTCCATTGAATCGTGCAACGGATTCCACAACGAATGTAACGGTACCCCCGGACGGTGTAAACTTGACCGCATTTCCGAGGATATTGATCATAACCTGCCGCAACTTCATGTCGTCGCCAATATAATAATCGCAGACCGGGCCGTTCACACGGCATTCATACGCAAGGCCTTTGTCCCTGCACTGTCCGCTGATAATCGTATTGACCTGGGTCAACAGTTTTGCTAACGAAAACTCTTCATTTTTCACAACCATATGTCCGGATTCGACGCGGCTCATGTCAAGAATGTCATTGATTATGCTGAGAAGATGCTGAGCCGATATCCCCATTTTCTCAAGGTGCTCCCGCGTCGTTTCAGAAATGCCGGGGTCATTCAATGCGATTCGGTCCAGTCCGATGATCGCATTCATCGGTGTCCGGATTTCATGGCTCATATTGGACAGAAACGCAGTCTTTGCCTTGTTTGCCTTGTTGGCCTCTTCCAGCGCAACACTCAGCGATTCCCGCTGTTCCGCCAGTTCCCGCATCATTTCCTTTTGTTCTGTGATATCCAGGAAAACGCCTACATAGGTTATGGGGGTACCGTCAGGGCGGCGTGTGGGTTTGCCGACAGCCCGGTACCAGCGGTACCCTCTGTTTTTCGTCCGCAGGCGGTACTCCACGTCATAGGTCTTTTGACCGGTATAGTCGGAAATCGTTTCATTATACGCCTTCAATACGCGCTCCCTGTCATCAGGATGCAGCAGGTTGGACCAGGATTCGAGTACATCCGGAAAGTCTTCCACGTCTTGATACCCGAGCATCCTCCGGAATTCGTCGCTCCAGTAGACCCGGGACATCACGCCTTTTTCATCAAAATCCATCGTCCATTTGCCGGATCCGAGCATTTCATGAATGGTATTAAGGGACGCAGATTCGTTTTGCAGCTGTGCGTAAAGCGTATCCAGTTCCTTCTCCCGGCTTATTTCGATCGTCACGCCCCTGAACTTCACCGGCTTCCCCTCCGCGTCCCGGTACAGTATCCCTTTGCTGCGAAACCACCGGGTCGAGCCATCCTTTCTGCGGAAGCGGAATTCATAGCCTTTTGTGCTTATGATGTCTTCATTAAATGCATTGACAGTCGTATCACCGATAAACCCCCCCTGGTCTTCCGGGTGAATGCCCCGCACAAATGATTCGATTTCATCCGGAAAGTCACTCCGGTCACTATAGCCCATCAGTCTGCGGAAACCGTCGCCCCACTGCACGGAAGCCACAGAGCCGTCAGCCGCATAGTTAATCACCCAGCTTCCCGCCTTTGTCAAATCAGTAAGAAGACGAATCGTTACGGACTGCTCTTCTATAATACGCCGGTCCTTTTCATCGTTTATCCCGTTCATAATGGCTCCCTTCATCCAGATCTGCATATCTGAATCCCGTCTGATACCTATTGCAATATGACGATTGCTTCCTCTCATCCTTACGGCTTGCATAGAATAAGAAAAATCATTTATATAAACATCGTTCGGTAATCGTTTCTCAAAGTGATATCCATGGTCCTTTTTTCGCTGAACATACCATTATCTTAATTATAACAAAACAGCCATAGAAAATAAACACCGTGTCTGTTGAACTAAATCGAAATTTTGTGTGGTTTTCTTTTTTGTAAAGCAAAAGAGCAGGGACTTGCTTGCATTTAACTACTTATTTGTTATAATCATACTAAAGAATGCAACCGGATTGAGGAGGTTTTAACGTGAGTTTAATCGAAAATTTTGTGCAAAACCATGTTGACCTTTTAAAGCGTAACGACTATATCGATCCCTCGCTTTATAAAGAATACGGCGTGAAAAGCGGATTGCGCAACGAAGATGGCAAAGGAGTCCTTGCGGGACTTACGAACATTTCCCAGATAATCTCGGAAAAAAATGTTGATGGCAAGAAACAGCCCTGCGACGGCGAACTTTGGTATCGCGGGCACAGGATCAACGGGCTGATTGAAGATCTCGGAGACGAACTCGGCTTTGAGAAAATATGGAGGCCGTGGCGCCCGGAATTATTGCCAAAGCCCGGAATCTGCCGCAACCGCCCGATCCCAACATCGATTTTTACAGCGGTGCCCTCTATTATATGCTCGATGTACCGCCGTCACTCTTTATAGCGTTTTTTGCCATCGCGCGTATCGTCGGCTGGTCAGCACACCGGCTGGAAGAGTTAATCACTTCCAACAAAATCATCCGCCCCGCTTATAAGTCTGTTATGAAGACAGAAGCCTGAGAAAAAGCAAAACGCCGCAGTCTGGATTTAACTCCCGGCTGCGGTATTTTTATACGGAATGCAACCTGTCGTTATGTGTGTAAAAAAGCTCGTACCTTTTCACGGAATTTTCTGTAACAGGGTCGCTCTATGATCATTGCATGACCAGCCCCTTCTTTACTTCCACTCTTCATGACGCTCACCCTTGCCGTCAAACCAGATATGCTTGTCGCGTCGGCTTTTATCCGGATAAATCCAGAAAATATTTATATGCCGCCAGCCTTTCGCATCGTAGGTCGTGACGCTTTCCCGGTAAAGAGTTTGTCCGTTAATGTACCACACAAGCTCTGTATCTTTGTCGCCTCGGGGCGTGAAAAACGTATACTCTTTATGAAAAATCCCCTTTTCATCATACCAGTACCGGGTCCGGGATTTTGCCGACGTCGCCGCCGGAATCGTATGTTCGCTTGTTCTTTCAGAAGACGTGATTATTTCATGCTTGTTCCCTTCCCTGTCATACCAGTAATGCATCACAACCTCGACCTGTCTGGAGAGCCGACCTCTCTCGTCCTTGGCATAGTGGTGGGAGTTATGCTGCTCATGAAAAATTCCGTCCTTATCATACCAGTACTTTGGAGAATAGCCTGCCTCAGCAGTAAATCCCATACAAAGACACACCGCAAAAAATACCGCTGCAACGATAAAACCCGTAAGCTTTTTCAGAAGAATTTTTCCTGCTTTCATAGTTTGTCACCTCCGCCATTCGTTTTCACTTGTAAAAATAGAAGGATAATGATATGATAGGCACATTGCAAAACAGATAACTCTATTGCAAATTATATTCACAGAAAGAAGAAATACTATGTACACACCGGAACACAACACCAAAGTCAGCGGCAGCGCCCTGCTGCCGTTTGCAGTTTTTATCGTCATCTACCTGGGCGCAGGTCTCATCCAACAGGCCCGGGGAGTACAGATGGCCTTCTACCAGTTCCCATCGGTAACGGCTATGTTCTTTGCGGTCATCACCGCTTTCGCCATGACCCGGGAACCCTTCAACAAAAGCATACACATCTTTTCCCGGGGCGCGTCCAAAGAAGACGTTATCACGATGCTGCTCATCTACGTACTGGCAGGCGCATTTTCTGCCGTAGCCGGCGCCATGGGCGGACGCGATGCCACGGTCAACCTGGGCCTTTCCGTCATTGCGCCACAGTACCTGACAGCCGGCATTTTCATTATCTCCGCTTTCATGGGCACCGCTACCGGCACCTCCATGGGAACCATTGGAGCGATCGTGCCAATCGCGGTAGGCCTGGCCGATAAGGGTGGGCTTTCCATGCCCCTGATGGTTGGCGCCTGTATCGGGGGCGCCATGTTCGGCGACAACCTTTCCATGATTTCCGACACCACCATCGCAGCCACCAAAAGCCAGGGCTGCGAAATGAAGGACAAATTCCGCCTCAACTTTTATATCGCCTTGCCTGCAGCCGTCCTTACCATGCTCATTCTGCTGTTCATCGGGCGTCCGGAACATGCGGTGAATATCGCCAGTCTGGCCTTCGATCCGCTGAAAGTATTGCCTTACCTGGCCGTTCTGCTCATGGCCCTCTTGGGAATGAACGTCTTCCTCGTGCTGACCTGTGGCATCTTTCTGTCCGGCATAATCGGCATGCTGACAGGCAGCATCGATCTTTTCATCTTTGCCCAGAACATCTGGAAAGGCTTCACCAGTATGGACGAAGTGTTCTTCCTAACCCTGTTCTGCGCAGGCATGTCCGAACTGGTGATGCACAACGGCGGCCTGGCCTGGCTGGTGCAAAAACTGCAGACCATGATGAAAGGCGCCCGTTCCGCACAGCTTGGCATCGCGGCGCTGGTATCCCTGACCGACTGCGCTACCGCCAACAACACCGTAGCCATCGTCATCAGCGGAAACGTGGCCAAAGAAGTCAGCCGCGCCTACCGGGTGGATCCAAGAAAAACCGCATCCCTGTTAGACATTTTTTCCTGCATCGTGCAGGGCTTTTTGCCTTACGGGGCTCAGATGCTCAGCGCCACGGCACTGGTAAACGCCTACTACGGAACCGGCGAAGTAACCTCCCTGGACTTCATCCCCTACGTGTGGTACTGCTGGCTGTTGCTCCTCTTCGGCCTGCTGTCCATATTCTTTCCCTTTGCGGACGGAGTGATTCGCAAAAAACCGTGGAACTGGGAGTAACAGGACTCATTATAAAAGAATGCAATCTTCCATTTTGCAGGTTATTTCTTTCCTTTATTTCTACACATAAACAGCGAAAAGCATATGTACTACCGTAAAAATACCGGCACTTCCAGCCGCCACTGATTTACCGCTGCGGCTGATAAATCGTTCCGCCCTTCTCCATATAGTTTCTAAGCGCCTGCTCGCCCAACTCCCGTTCAATGTTTCCGTACACGGTGATGCCACGCTTCTTAAACTCTTCCAGCCATCCGGGTTTGAAGCCTTCATCAAACCCCGTGATCCTTTCCACGGATTCGGAAGGCACGCCGTAATAGACTTCCCTTATGCCCGACCACATAATACCGCCCATACACATGGAACAAGGTTCAGAAGTTGTGTAGAGCTTCAGGTTAAACGGGCCCAGGTCATAGGTACCCAGCTTTTCCTCCGCCACCCTTATGGCATTCATCTCCGCATGATTATGGGAACACTTGTCCAGCGCAACCGTATTGGGCATCTTTGCGACCAGATTCCCCTCCGCATCATAGATTGAAGCCAAAAAAGGACCGTTTCCCCGCTCCGAAAGATCCTCCAATTCATGCTGCAGCGCCGCTATAATCCGCCGGGCCCTGTTAATCTTTGCCGCATCAGGTTTTTCGTTGGAAACGATATCGGAAGACGCAAACGTGGAAACAGGCAGCGACATCAGACCTATACACAGAACACCCGCGTTACGAATCAATCTGCTGATTTTCATTTTCATGTTGGCGATTCCCCTTTCCGATTACAATTTTGCTGAATTACATTTTTGCTGATTTTATTTTTGCTGAATTATTTTCATTTTTATCTTGACTATAACGGAAAATGGCAATGTTTCCATTTTGTATTATTCTGCCAACTTTTACAATTCCAGCAGACTATAGCAGGCCTCACCCGTCTTCATACATCCTGCTTATCTGCTGGATTTCCTCTTTCATGCGCCGGACGACGCTATCCGGCCCTATGATCCGTACGCCTTTTCCTAACGCCATGATCCAACCCAGGAACTGATTGCTGACGGCTACGTTCACAATCGTGCGGAAGTGGGTTTCATCTACCTTCTTGACAGGCATATCCTTACCAAACCGGTCAATCAGAACCCCCACCATCCCGTTCTCCGCCTCCAGCGTGACCTGTATCTCTTCACCGCCGTACATACCGAACAGGCTCTTAGTGTACCGGGGCATGTTGAAAGCCTTGAACTGTTCCTTCCCTTCCCGTTTCCTGTTAACCAGCGAAATACGAAGCATCTTGTCCACCCGGTAGTGCTTGATCTTCTCGTCTTCCGCATCATAGCCTACCAGATAATAATTCTCGTCGTCCCACATCAGGCCCCAGGGACTCACCTGATACCACGCGCCGCCCTTCCGGAGCTCCATCTCTTTTTTTAAGTTCCACTGGAAGTACTTGAACTTGATCTGACTGCCCGTACCGATGGCTTCATGCAGTTTATCTACATTAAAATAAATACTTTCGTTCATGGCCTTGACACGCCCGGAGATGATGACCTGCCGCTGGAGCTGCCTCGCCTCATACTTGCTGACCATGCCCTCCAGTTTCCGGATCAGCGCATTGGATTTCTTGTCCGTGATGAACTTGGCTGACTGCACGGAATCCACCAACAGTTTGAGTTCCGGCAGTTCAAAGTCACGGTTGCCGATGTGGTAATAGTAGCTGCGCTGCATCTGTACGCCGATGATATCCACCCCGAAATCACGCAACAGTTCAAAGTCCTGGTACAGCGTCTTCCGTTCCGCGTTCACCCCGTAGGCATGCAGTTTGTCCACGATCTGCGGCAGCGTAAGCGCATGTTGGTCATCCGTATCTTCGGTAAAAATCTTGACGAGATACAACAGCTTCAGCTTCTGGTTATTGATTGCCATCCGAAGTCACCTCCATATAATAGAAGCACGGAGATACCTTTGTAATCCAGTATATCACGGTTTGAGGTTTCGTAGAGAAAAAGGGGGTTCAATTCTTCTGATGTTTTCCAATTATCTTCTCCATCCAGATCATATTATACCAACGGTTGAATTTATATCCGCAGTTATGGAACCGGCCAACCTTAGTATAGCCGAGATGGCTGTGAAAATGCTCGCTGTTCCTGGTCAGATATTCATCCTCGGTGACGGGATCCGCTATACAGGCGTACAAGTTCAGAATGCCTGCCTTTTGTAACGCAGTCTCAAGCGCCTCGTAAAGCATTCGGCCGTAACCGCGTCCTTTTGCATGGCGTTCCACATAAATGGAAACCTCACAGCAATGGTCATACGCGGCCCTGTTTTTAAAAACACCGGCATACGCATACCCCAGAATAACTCCCTTCTCTTCCAAAACGAGATAAGGATATCTTTCCAGCGTGCGGACGATTCGCCCCTGAAACTCATCCAGCGACGGCACGTCAAGCTCAAACGAGATTGCAGTGTTTTTTACATAGTAAGAATAGATTGCAAGAATTTTTTCAGCGTCTTCTTTTACAGCGTTGCGAATCATAATTACCGCCTTGTCTTTCAAAATCACAGCAAGATTTGTATGCGTAACTCCAATTCTCTTTCATTTCAGTTAGGTTTATGAATTGAGCGTCAGGTATGTTGATTCAGGCGTTATTCAGTTTTCAAAGAGCAATATCATTTTCATTTTGAATTATAACAGATTTACGGAGCGGTATTATCCGAAATTTAGGATATGTAAGGTATTTTAAACTTTTTAAATAAAAACTAAAATTTTAATTTTCTTTAACGATTCATTTATTCTTAATATCTACCCGCAACAAAACAGCCGTGGAAATGAAATCCCACAGCTGTTTTTATTCAGTTCTTATCTGTTCAGCTCAGCAGTTTCTTCAATGTTTCAAGCATCGCCGGGATATCATACGGCTTTGCCAGATGTCCGTTCATTCCGGCTTCCAATGCGTTCTTCCGGTCTTCCTCGAATGCATTCGCCGTGACGGCAACGATTGGAACCGCGGCTTTTTGCTTATCCTCCAGCGCACGGATCTGCTTGGATGCTTCATAACCGTCCATATTTGGCATCTGGATATCCATCAGGATTACGTCGTAGTATCCGGCCGGTGAGGCTTTCACTTTTTGTACGGCCTCCGCCCCATCGCCGACGATTTCAACATGGAAACCATTTTCTGTCAGGATAGCCTCTGCGATCATCTGGTTTAATTCATTGTCTTCTGCCAGCAGCACGCGCTTCCCGGAGAAATCGGACGCGGCTTCCTGTTGTTTTTGTTCCGGCTGCTCCTGAGTTGTCATAAACGGTTTTGCAAGCACGCTTCGTAATTCAGACATAAACAGCGGCTTAGAGCAGAACGCTGTCACCCCTGCTTCTCTTGCCTCTTCTTCAATATCCGCCCAGTCGTATGCTGTCAGGATGATTATGGGTGCGCTGTCGCCAATCACCCTGCGAATTCTTCGCACCGTTTCTATGCCGTTCAGATCCGGCATGAGCCAGTCGATAATATAGACGCGGAACTCATCCGCCTGATCCATGGCTTCCTTTGCGCGGACCACTGCTTCTTTCCCGTAGTTCGTCCAGTCGGGCCTCATGCCGATTTCCCGCAACATGGAACAAACAGAAAGACACGTGTTAGTATCGTCATCTGCCACAAGCGCGCGGAGACCATTCAGTTCGGGCAACGGTTCAAACTTGGCGGAAACGCCGCTGATTTTACAGGGCAGATTCACAATGAATTCGCTCCCTTTGCCTTCTTCGGAATGAACGATCACCACACCGCCCATCATATCGACAATGCTTTTGGTGATGGCCATGCCCAGCCCGGTTCCCTGGATTCCGCTGACAGTGCTGGTTTTTTCACGAGTGAATGCTTCAAAGATCGTCTTCTGAAATTCTTCACTCATACCAATGCCGTTATCCTTGATCCGGAATTCAAAGTTGGCAAGGTTTGCGGCAGGGGACGGCTTCTCGATAACCCGGAAGCTGATCGTACCTCCTGCAGGCGTGAACTTGATTGCGTTGGACAGAATGTTCAGCAGCACCTGGTTCAGGCGGAGCTTGTCAGTCACAATATCCTCATGCGTTACATCCTGTGTATCAATGAACAAATCCAGCTGCTTTGATGTTATATTGGATTGAATAATCGTCCGCAGGTCATGGATCACATCGGGCAGATGCACATCGGCTTCCTCAATGGTAACCTTGCCGCTTTCGATACGGCTCATATCCAGCACATCGTTGATCAGCGACAGGAGATGCTGGCTGGATACAGAGATTTTTCCAAGATAATCCTGTACCTGTTCTTTATTATCAATATGGGACGCGGCCAATGCCGTAAAGCCTACGATGGCATTCATGGGCGTGCGGATATCATGAGACATGTTGTTGAGGAAAACGGTCTTGGCACGATTCGCATGCTCCGCTACAACCAATGCTTCCGATAGCGCCTTCTGGCTTTCTGCAAGTTCATGGTTTTTCCCCTCAAGTGCGAGACGGGCCGCTTCCTTTTCTTTGATTTCTTCTTTGGAACGTCTTATATCCCGGAAAAGCAGAAAAACAAGGAGAGCAGCAATGGTAAGAAGGATTGGAGCGACCACAGCCATATGGTCCGCAAGCGCATCCTTGAAACTGTAGGAATACAGTCCTCCGGTATATCGGAACGAAATATTCTGCGCATAATCTTTGCCCAGCACATTGATGCCGCGGTTCAACAGTTTCAACAACCCTTCGTTGCCAATCTCTACACCGAAGCAATGGGCGTCGTTGTAGCTCGACTGGCGAAGGAACAGACCTTCATACCGCCGGTTCCGCAGGATGTCGTTCGCCCGCAGACCGTCCAACGTAACACATCCTGCTTTACCGGCAAGCACTGCGGAAAGGCAATCCTCGCTTGACGGATAGAACGTGATTTTGGCTTTCGGATAATTTGTCCGGACAAAATAAAACTGCATGCGGTTGTTTTGATTCACGGCAAAGTGTTCGGTAGTTTTTTCAGTGAAATCCCCTTTGTAGACCAATGCAGCCGTTGATGAAGAGACCGGATTTGAAAGGTAGATTCCATTTTCTTCCGAGTAATACAGCCCGCCGCCAACGGGAAATGCCACGTCAATCCTGCCTGCGATGATGGCAGCGATCATCTCATCGTAACTCTTGTAACCGTCGTACGTTACGGAGATGTTCTGCAGGCCCAGCGTCTTTAACATAGCAGGGATGAAATCTTTGACGATACCTGTCACTTTCCCCTGCTCATCGGTGTTACTGTAAGGCAGATAATGATCCAGATAACCAACATGAAGTGTGGTATGCGTACGTATCCAGTTCCGTTCTGTCTGTGAAAAGGCCCGCGCCGTAACACTGGCCGAATAATACTTCTCCTTCAGAGAGTTCAGGTAATTGGGCTCCTCGGCAGCCAGCAGCGACTGTGCGGAATTTAACTGAGCCAACAGGTCCGGCCGTTTTTTATTGACACACAGATAATAATCCGATGTACCGAAAACAGTCAGCACCTCCGCATGCGCCCGACCCCGGGCTCCATCGCTCTCCACAGCGAGAACATCCACCTCCTGAGAATCAAAGGCCCGGAATAAATGTGTATGCTCTGGAAACGTAACAATTTTCGCAGTCACGTGATGGTCGTCAAGGTACTTCTTCAGAACGCTGACCATAGCACTGTCCAATACACCGATTGTGTGTCCGTTCAGCGTTTCAGGATTAGCGTTGATCGTAGCGTCTGCGTCATGCTTAATGAGATAATAGGACTCGCTGCCCATGACGCCGTCCGGATAGCCGACCAGTGCGGCGCGTTCTTCACGCCAGGCAAGACCGGCCAGCAGATCGATCTTACCCTCCAGGAGCATCTGATACAGGTCTCCGTAACCGCCGTACACATATTCGTACTTCCAGCCCGTGTATTCAGAAAGTTTGCGGTAATACTCGTAAGCATAGCCGGTCTTAACCGCACCTTGCTTAGCGCCTTCCTGAAACACTTCGTTCTCGTAATAACCTACTCTGACTGTTTTTGTTCCGCTGCCGGCACAAGTAATGGCAGGAAAACCTGCGGTTATGATAAAAAATGCACATACAAGGGCAATGATTCCCTGCGCAAACGCCCTGTATTTACTATTTGTTAGATTCATTTTCACTGATTTGCCTCCTTATCAGCGTACCTTCTTCACTTATTATAACAAAACAGCCGTGAAAAATAAATCCCACGACTGTCTTAGTTTCATGCGATTCAGTACGCTGACAGTTGTCCATACCTGCAATTATCAGGTAATAGAAGCTTCATAAATAGAATCTACCGACTCTTTCAGCAACGCGTCAAAGTCTGCAGCGGACTGGTTTACATTCAGGCCTTCCGATAACGCGCGGGAGAAGCTGGCTATCAGGCCGTGGTTGGCCGCCAGTTTTTTATTGGAATCTTCCCGGGTATAACCGCCGGACAATGCAACCACGCGGACAACACGCGAATCGGCAATCAGTTCCGCATAGGTGTCGGGAATATCAGGAATGGTCAGCTTAAACATCAGCTTGGTATCTTCCGGCAGTTTGGCCAGATGTTCCATAATATCTTTTTTCAGAATTTCTTCCGCTTTCGCCTTGTCCGGACAGTGAATATCCACTTCCGGTTCGATAATGGGAACCAGCCCGGCCGCAGCAATCTGCAGGCCGATTTCAAATTGCTGGTCTACGATTTTTTTGATACCGGACTCCGACGCTTCTTTAATAACGCTGCGCATTTTCGTACCGAAGATGTGCCGTTCATCACGGGCCCGGGCCAGTGTTTTATCCAGACCGGGAATCGGTTTCATCAGCTGTACGCCGTCATCCAAATCCGCAAGTCCTTTGTCGATTTTCAGGATAGGAATGATTCCCTTTACGTCCCACAGATAATCGGCCGTAAACTTATCTTCAATTTTACGGTCCATTGTATTTTCAAATAAAATGGCTGCCAACACACGGTCGCTTGTGAACGAAGGGCTGGTGATGATACGGGTCCTCATTTCGTGGACCAGATTGAACATTTCTTCGTCATTGGAATAAGCGCTTTCCGCGACGCCGTATAACCGCAATGCTTTCGGCGTGCTCCCACCGCTCTGATCCAGCGCCGCAATAAAACCTTTGCCGTTTTTCATTTTTTCCAATTGTTTCTGGTTCATGTCGTACCTCCATTCTTTTTTTAATTTAATACTATCTTCTCCATGTATCCCGAGAGCCTTTAACAATACTTTTTAGCAGGGTGTACCCTTATTGTTATTATACCATAAAGCGGAACCGTTTTCAGAAAAATGTCAGGCCAGGTCCGCAGGCCGTTGATCCTTCTCTTCCCAATTGTCCCAGAATGCTTTCCGGAATTCCTGAAAACGATCCTGTTCGATAGCTTCCCGTATCTTTTTTGTGAAGTGCAGAAGGAAATGCAGGTTGTGAATCGACAGCAGCCGTAAGCCGAATATTTCTTCCGCCTTGAACAGATGACGGATATAGGCCCGTGAAAAATTACGGCAGGCGTAACAGTCGCAATGTTCATCAATGGGACGGAAGTCTTCTGCATACATGGCGTTCCGGACCACCAGACGTCCACGCCAGGTCATGGCCGTACCGTTACGCGCCACCCGTGTCGGGAACACGCAGTCGAACATATCCACGCCCAGATTAATTCCTTCCACAAGACAGTCCGGTGTTCCCACCCCCATCAGATACCGCGCTTTCTGCTTATCCATCCAGTCAGTGGTCTGATCCAGCACTTCGTACATCATCGGTTTGGGTTCTCCTACCGAAAGCCCGCCGATCCCATAGCCTGCAAAGTCCATGTCCTGCAGGGACTGCGCGCTCATTTTCCGCAACTCCGGAAACATCCCGCCCTGGACGATTCCAAACAGCGCCTGGTCTTCACGGGTATGCGCTTTCAGGCAGCGCTCTGCCCAACGCGTCGTGCGTTCTGTTGATTTTTTTGTGTAAGCAAAATCCGAAGGATACGGGATACATTCATCAAAGGCCATGGCGATGTCGGCGCCCAGTTCTTCCTGCACCCGCACAGAAACTTCCGGCGACAGGAACTGCTTGCTGCCGTCGATGTGGGAGCGAAACATAACACCTTCTTCCGAAATTTTCCGCATTTCTCCCAGGCTGAATACCTGAAAGCCACCGCTGTCAGTGAGCATACCGCGGCTATAATTCATAAACCGGTGCAGTCCCCCCGCCTTCTTTACCAGTTCGCTGCCGGGACGCAAAAACAGATGATAGGTATTGGCCAGTATCACCTGGCTTTCCATATCGTACAACTCTTCCGGCGACAGCGTCTTAACAGTCGCCTGAGTTCCCACCGGCATAAACATGGGTGTCTCAAAGGTTCCGTGCGGCGTATGCAGCCGGCCCCGGCGGGCCTTTCCCTTTGTTGCTTCTTTAATCAATTCATACGTAACTGCGTGCATAACAACTCCTGAAAATATAAACAAAACCTGTCGGCTATTTCTTATCCAGTTCTGTAATAAACATGGCGTCCCCAAAGGAGAAGAATCGGTATTCCAGTTTGACGGCTTCTTCGTATGTGCGCAGCATCACTTCCCGCGACGACAGGGACGATACCAGCATCAGCAGCGTGCTCTGGGGCAGATGGAAGTTGGTGACCAGCGCGTCGACAATATGCCACTGATAGCCCGGGTAAATATAAATCTGTGTCCAGTTTCCTCCGGCCTTCACTTCTCCTGTAACGCCTGCAGACTCCAGCGTCCTTACGGCGGTCGTGCCTACCGCAATGATCCGGCGTCCCTCTGCTTTCGCCCTGTTGATGGCGGCAGCGGCTTCCGGGGTCACGCTGTAAAATTCTCTGTGCATGGGATGGTCTTCAATATTTTCTTCCGTAACCGGACGAAAAGTGCCCAGTCCTACATTCAGAGTGACAAACACTTCTTCACAGCCCATGTCTTTGATTTTCTGCAGAAGTTCTTTTGTAAAATGCAGGCCTGCAGTAGGCGCCGCAGCAGACCCCGGATCCCGGTTATAAACTGTCTGATACCGTTCCTTGTCTTCCAGTTTTTCCGTAATATACGGTGGCAGCGGCACTTCACCCAGCCTGTCCAGGATTTCTTCGAACACTCCTTCAAAGGCAAAACGGATAATACGTCCGCCAAAATCCGTATGGTCAATAATCGTCCCGGACAACTCGTCCGAGAAATTGATATGGGCCCCCACCTGCAGTTTTTTTCCGGGACGCACCAACACTTCCCAGTCTGTATTGTTCAGGCGGGTCAGCAAAAACACTTCTACATGGGCCCCGGTATCTTTAAAGCCGTACAGGCGGGCCGGAATCACACGGGTATCATTAAAGACCAGCAGATCGCCGGGTTTTAAATACTCCGGCAGATCATAAAAATGACGGTGCTCCATCTCGCCGGTTGTTTTATCGACAACCAACAGCCGGCTGTGGTCCCGCGGTTCTACAGGATGCTGGGCAATCCGTTCTTTCGGTAGTGCGTAATCAAAATCGGTAACTTTCATCGGTATATCTCTTTTCTATATGCAGGAAACACGGTTCAATTGCATTCGTAATCCATCGCAGCAGTTCGTTGCTTCCTGTATTTTTTAGGAAAACACGGATTACATGAGCTTGTGCGATGACCGAGGGCTTTTTGCGACTGATAAGGAAATGACCCGAAGGCACAGCCATAGCTGCGTTGAGGGACATTGGCGCATTCAGTCACAAAAAAACACCGGTCAGCGTACAGACGAATTAATCAGCGTTTCCTTAGTACGCGGAAACCAGATAGGTTCCCGGATAATAATGCAGTAAAATCGTTTTATAATAGTCTTTTGCTTTTTCCGGCGCCGTATCGGCCATACCCTTAGCGCCCCACTTGGAAAGGCCGAGCCCCCGTCCGATTCCTTTTCCTTTAAACAAAAGAGTTTCATCGGCCGTCCCTTCTAAGAAGTGATACCCGGGGATTGCGGATTTCCATGTGCTTTTTTCCCGTCCTTTGATTGTAATCGGAATTTGTTTCTTCCCGATTTCTATGCCATAACTGTTTTCAATCGGCACATCTAACTTTTGCGGAACCGGATCTGTAAGGTAAACGTCAAACCAGTTGCTGCTTAAGGCCAGCATATCGGCAAGTTCCTGCCCGCTCAGGGTAACGCTGCCAAGGTCTCCCTGCCAGTAAATGATTTTGACTCTGCCGCTGGGATACCGGTCCTTTGTAGCCGGCTTTTCACTGTCGGATATGCGATAGCCCCGCAGTCTTCCGATTTTATGCCCGCCTTGTTCCAGCAGCCGGCTGATGGTCGCAGCCTGTATTTTCTTTTCCCAGGTAAAGCTGGGACAATCTGTATCATAATCCTGAACCGCCCGCAGATACGGAATATCTTTTTGCAGAACTTCTGCCGCACTTACCGTCATGCCGCCGCTGCTCTCACAGGTATACGCTGCAGCAGGCCTGCCGTTATAATACAAAACCTGGCCGGCAGTCAACGCTGCAACCTTCGTTATATTCTTATTTTCCGTACGTATACCGCCGTAAAACGTTTCGGGTTCCACCGCCCGTACGGCAAACAAGCCGCTTTCCGGATTATTTTTATAGTACCAGGCAAGACTGCGAACGGCAACCGCCTGCGCTTTAATCGCCTCATCCGGCCAGATTGGGGAAGACTTGGGCCCCAGCACGGAATTTACATAATACTCCAAAGGAACCCGGTTGACTACCGTAAGATTTTTGCCTTCATTTGTTATGTAGATTTTCAATGCTCCGCGGTATTCCTGACGGTTCACAGTAAACAGATGGCGGGAAGGGTCAGCGGAAGTCTGGTCTTTATTTTGTTCTTTATTCCGGTCTTGCTTTTGGTTTGCAGTTTTGCCAGAAACTTTATCAGAATTAGTAGTTGCGTTTTTGTTTGTTTTTTCCTCTTTGTCTTTCGGTTCCGCCATTTCCAAAACCGTACCACTTGCCAGTTGGTGACTGCCCAGCATAATTTTGCCTGAATTGGCCGCAATAAAGTACTTGCCCTTCTCCAGTGTCGTCTGATTCCCATCCGGCTCTGTCGCCACAAAAGCAGACGGTGCGATTACTTCTGCGGAAAACTGGGAAACGATCAGACCCACATCGATTTCCGAAGATGCCTGGACGCGGTCTGTAAAAAGACAGGTCAACAAGAGAGTAAAAACAAAAATATATTTCAAAATCAATTTATCTGCAGCCTGTTTCATCATATCGTTTATCCTCAATCATCACTTGCATACTAATTGCAAAATATAAAAAACGATTCCGCACTATTGCGTTAAAAAACCGAGCGCATTGAAAAACAAAATCAAAAACGGAAAAACCATGGGCAAAATAATGATTAAAAATTATATAACCGTTTGTACAGAACCAATTATTTATACAGAATAGTGTCCTGTTTTGGAAGCTGAATAATATGTTTAGTTATGCGGACAAAGGGTTTTCCTTCCGCTTCATCAGTCCCCGTGACAACGCCATTGGAATTGCGCGTGTTCCCTGCTTCGGTTTTAGTTTTTTTCCATTCCATATAACGGTCCCGTTCACTGAACACACAACCGCAATAGGGCTGGCGGTACAATCCCAAAGCCAGGCTGATATCCACGCCTTCCTGATAATGAGGCCGCCAATCCTGATAAAAAAACTCCACACCAAATTCTTCCGCGGCTGCTTTCGCTATCTGCAAAATCAGTTCATGCTTCTGATACGGACTGTACAGCAACGTTGTAGAGAATGCGGTAAACCCGTGATCTGCCGCATATTTTGCCGTATACCGCAGCCGCATCCGGTAGCAGAACGCACAGCGGACGACCGGTTCCTCCAGCATCCCTTTCACACATTCTTCCAGCGGATAGGTTTTATCAATGATCAGCCGATAATCCTGTTTTTCCGCCAGTTCCCGTAATGCAGCCAATCGGTGTTTAAATTCTTTATAGGGATGAATATTCGGATTATAATACAGCAACGTAAAATCTACGTCCTGCGACCTTAGCATTTTTGTCGGATAACAGGCACAGGGACCGCAGCAGGCATGTAATAATAATTTCATCGTTCTATCTTTCTCAATACACAGTAATCATCAAAGGAGACGCTGATTTATTGTTCCACATTTCTGTCGGGAAACTATCGCCTGTTTTCCTTTCTCACATAAATCAGCTCATTTTACAGCAGAGACGGTTGTTCGACCTTTGGCTTGCCACTTGCATCCTCCGGGTAGGGAATTCCCAAATAGCGATAGGTTTCCCTGGTCGCCACGCGGCCACGGGGTGTGCGCTGCAGCAGACCTAATTGCATCAGATACGGTTCCACCACGTCTTCGATGGTGCCGGCTTCTTCACTGACAGCAGCCGCAATGGTATCCACGCCCACCGGTCCGCCGCCAAACGTCCTGACAATTGTCTGCAGGATACGCCGGTCATTCTGGTCCAGACCGTAACGGTCAACTTCCAGACGGGAAAGAGCTTCATCAGCCAACTTCTGATCAATGACAGCCTGTCCCAGAACCTGGGCAAAGTCGCGTACCCGTTTCAAAAGGCGGTTTGCCACGCGGGGCGTTCCCCGTGAACGGCGGGCGATCTCCAGCGCGCCTTCCGGCGTCATCTCTACATCCAGCTTTTCCGCGGACTTATTTACGATAATGCGCAACTGCTCCGGCTGATAAAACTCCAGTCTGCACTGCACCCCAAAACGGTCACGCAGCGGTGCCGCCAGAGAGCCCAGCCTTGTGGTGGCTCCAATCAGTGTAAATTTTGGAAGAGGCAGCCGGACGTTCTGGGCACCCGGTCCTTTACCGATGACAATATCCAGCTGGTAGTCTTCCATGGCTGAATACAGTATCTCTTCCACTGCTTTCGGCAGACGGTGGATCTCATCGATGAACAACACTTCCCCTTCCGACAGCGTACTGAGAATCGCAGCCAGATCGCCCTGGCGCATAATGGCAGGACCTGATGTAACACGCATGTTTACATGCAGTTCGTTAGCAATAATATTGGCCAGTGTTGTTTTCCCCAGACCGGGAGGGCCGAAAAGAAGTACATGATCCAGCGCTTCATTCCGTTTCAGCGCCGCTTCAATGAATACCGAGATATTCTGTTTAACTTTATCCTGCCCGATATATTCTTCCAGCGTCCGGGGGCGAAGACTGTACTGTTCCCCATCAGACTCCATAACTTCCGATGTCACCAGCCGGTCATCAAATTCCATTCCGTTATCCCCTTTATTCATCTTAATTATTAACGAAAATAATAAATTACAATATCAATCATGTGTCGATTCTGTTAAAATCGACCAGGTACTGAAGATGCTCCTGTCTTACTTTTTAGCAAACATCTGCAAAGCTTTGCGAATCAGTTCATCCCGTTTTAATGTGCCATAGTCCGGAATCTTCCGAAACACCGGCAAAATTTCCGAATTGGAATAGCCTAACGCAGCCAGTGCAGCCATAGCTTCGTTGATTGCTTCCGATTTCCCTTCACCGCTGACTGCGGCGGCAAATTCTCTGTCGTTTTCTTCGCTTTCCAGTGTACCGATCTTGTCCTTCAGTTCCAACACCATGCGCTCTGCCGTTTTCTTTCCGATACCGGGGAGCTTGGTCAGCATTTTAAGATCCCGGCTCTGCACC
>ONAV01000069.1 GCA_900315925.1 uncultured Selenomonadales bacterium
GGTGTATTATGAACATCCGCTGAAGCTGGACACTGCGTTGGAGCTGCTGGCCTATTGCAAAGAAAAAGGCTATTATATCCAGTCCTATCAGGGGGACGAGCTATGGGTAAAAGAAGAAACCGTCTTTTCCGCAGAGTATGAAAGGATATCCGGAATCAAGGCAAAACCTGTGGGCGAGAAGCTGTATCACCCGGAAGTTGCGCCGTACAAGTTACTGGCCATGACAAAGCCGGAAGAGTTTCAGAAGGTGTGGCAGGATATCCAGCAGAAGTTTGCGGGTAAAGTAACCGTGACCAGTTCCCGGGATAACTTTCTGGAACTGATGGAACCCGGTGTGAATAAATGGAACGCCGTCAAAGCGGTAGCGGCATCTTACGGAATCAGACCGGAAGAAGTGATGTGCATCGGCGACAGCAACAACGACCTGAGCATGATTGAAAACGCAGGCATTGGCGTGGCGGTAGCGAATGCCAAACCGGCAGTGCAGGCAGCGGCAAAACTGGTCACGGCTTCCAATGATGAGGACGGGGTGGCCGAAGCCATCGAAACGGTATTGCAGCCGTGAAAAGACAGAGAACCTTTGTGAGGTCTGCTTTACCTTACCGGTACTTGTGTTATAATGGAAGTAAACGTATAGCAGTCATTGAGATTTCTTTGAGAGGCCTTTTGTGGTGTGAGGAGAAGCTATGGAACAGGGTCGTTTTGTAATTATTACCGGCATGTCCGGCGCGGGGAAAACACAGGTGCTCCGTACGCTGGAAGATTTAAATTATTTCTGCGTAGATAATCTTCCGGTCATGCTGCTTCCCAAATTTATCGAGCTGAGCCGTCAGACTCCCGGGCGCAATACTGCGATGGTCATAGACACCAGGGGAGGCGATGCCTTTTCCAGCCTGGTTGAGATCATGGACGAAATGCATGCCAACGGGTTTGATTTTGAAGTATTGTTTTTAGATGCAGATGACGCGACGCTGATCCGACGGTATAAAGAGACCCGGCGCCGGCATCCGATGGAGAAAGGACATAACAGTCTGTCGGAGAGCGTATTGCTGGAACGGCGCTCCCTGTCCGATGTGAAGAGCCGCGCAACGAATAGTATTGATACTTCTCATTATTCGAATGCAAGGCTGAAAGAAGAAATCGAGCGCTTGTTCGGGGATGAAAATTCCGCGCCGGGAATGCTGATCGTGGTACAGTCATTTGGATACAAATACGGATTGCCGCTGGACAGCGACCTGGTTCTGGATGTACGGTTCCTGCCGAATCCTTTTTACGAAGAGGATCTGAAAAAACTGACCGGAAACGATGAACCGGTGCAGGATTTTCTAAACCGGTTTCCGCAGACATACAAATTTCTCCGGATGGAATGCGAGATGCTGGCGTATCTGATTCCCCAGTATGAAAAGGAAGGAAAGAGCCAGCTGGTGATCAGTGTAGGATGTACAGGCGGACAGCATCGCTCCGTGTATATTGCAAACAATATTTATAACTATCTTCGCTTGAAATCGTATCGGGTGGAATTGCTCCACCGGGAAGTTAAGCAAAAGAATTAATGGTGTCAGGAGTTTTGACGAATGGGATGG
This sequence comes from uncultured Selenomonadales bacterium, assembly GCA_900315925.1. Lineage (GTDB taxonomy): Bacteria > Bacillota > Negativicutes > Acidaminococcales > Acidaminococcaceae > Succiniclasticum. The sequence continues at coordinate 1,584 of ONAV01000069.1, forward strand.
ATTAGCTGGCTTTGTCCGGGCATACAATTGAAACGGTGGCTGCTGTTATTTACGGTGGGTATTATCGTTTGCGCGTTTTCCCTGGCATTGCTGTTTAACAGTCAGGTGATGGGAATGGCGGAAGAACTGCTGTTCCGCCTCAGTTATCTGGCAACCGGCAAATACGGGAACGGCGTGACGATAGCCATTGGACTTGCCGGTATGATATTGGGAATCGGCATTATCGTTTATGCCGTACGGCGTATTGTCCGTTCTGTCGTGGAAGCGGTGAGTCCGGAGAGCAGTGATTCGCTGATGGAAACAATCTTTACCAGCCGCAAGCTGAGCAGCGGTCCTGCCATAACCGTAATTGGCGGAGGAACCGGTCTTTCCACGCTGCTGCGGGGTATGAAGTTTATTACGGGGAACTGTACTGCGGTAGTTTCCGTCGGCGACGACGGAGGCTCCTCCGGCCGGCTGCGCCATGAACTGGGGATCATCCCGCCGGGCGATCTGCGCAAATGTATGATCGCGATGGCAGACAGCGAGCCGCTGATGGAGCGAGTGCTGCAATACCGGTTTGAAGGTGAATCCTATCTTTCCGGGCACAGCCTCGGGAACCTGTTCCTGGCGGCAATGGCGGAAACAGAAGGCGGCATGGAAGAGGGACTGGAAGCGGCCAGCCAGATACTGAAAATGCGTGGCCGTGTGATTCCTACTACGTTGCATAATATCCAACTGGCGGCCGATATGACGGACGGAACCTTTGTTATGGGACAGGCGGAAATTGCCCAGGCACATAAGACGGTTCGGCGGCTTCATATGATTCCGGATAATGTGCCGGCAACAAAAAGCGCGGTTGACGCTATTATGCAGGCGGATATTCTGGTACTGGGACCGGGGAGCCTGTATACCAGTGTCATTTGCAATTTGCTGGTGCCGGAAATCCGGGAAGCCGTAGTGAAAAGCAAGGCGATCAAGGTGTATATTTGCAACGTCATGACGCAGCCGGGCGAAACAGACGGGTTCGGTGCTTTTGAACATGTTGAGACGCTGACCGGCTATGCGGGCCAGTCATTTTTAGATTACGTAATCGTCAACAGCGAAGCTGTTTCTGAGGAACAGAAGGCGTTATACAAAATAAAGGGACAGGAACCGATTTCCCCGGATGTGGATAAGATTGAACAGATGGGCATCAAAGTGATTCAGGCCAAACTGATCAGCAAGTCGGATATGGTACGACATGATCCGCAAAAGCTGGCGCAGGCCATTATGTCTTTGACATACCGGCTGCGGCTGTTTGGCAGAGGTTTTGTTTTCTTTGATTACTTTTTTATGCGGCACAATATGCGCAGACTTAGTAAAAAGCTGGGCAAAGAATCGTAGTATCGTTGAGCAGGAGGCTGCTTTGTCATATTCTTCGGATGTAAAAAATGAACTGGCCCGTCTGGAAGGGCAGAAACCGTGCTGTGAAAAGGCGGAATTGCTGGGCGTACTTCGCATGAGCGGCGCGCTGGTGTTACGTGGTAAAAATATCGGAATCCACTTTTCTACAGAAAACGCGGCACTGGCCCGCAGGGTCCTGCAGGTTCTGAAAAGTTATTACCAGGTCCGGACGGAAGTAGTGATTACGCGTTCACGGCGATTAAAAAAGAATAACCGGTATCAGGTGGAGGTGCTGCCTGACAGCCGGGTTGCAGATGCGTTGCGTGAGTTGCAGATACTGCCTTCGGAGGAAGATGTAAAAAGAAGCAATCTGCTTGGCAAAGTCTGTTGCAGGAAGGCGTTTTTACGGGGCGTGTTTATGGCAGGCGGTTCTGTCAGCCGTCCCTCCGGCGATTACCATATGGAAATCGTTACAGAAACAGAAGAACTTGCCAGACTGGTTTTGAAAGTGATGCATGGTTTTTCTCTTTCTGCCCGTATGACAGACCGGAAAAAGGATTATATTGTCTATTTAAAAGACGGGGACCATATTATTACGTTTCTTTCCATTATCGGTGCACATCAGGCGTTGCTTGAATTTGAAAATGTACGTATTGTCAAAGAGATGCGTAACAATGTGAACCGGCGCGTTAACTGTGAAACCGCAAATTTGAACAAGGTGATCCGCGCTTCCGTGCTGCAGGTTGCCTGTATCCGGTATTTGCAGGAACGTGGCTGTTACGAACTGCTGACGGATAAATTGAAGGAAGCGGCAGAACTGCGCCTGCTGCACCCGGATATTTCCCTGAACGATCTGGTTGAGTTTACAGAGGGAAAGGTTGGCAAGTCAGGATTGAACCACAGGCTGAAAAAAATTCAGCAGCTGGCAGTAGATAAGGGTATGGATATCAGCGAATATGATTAAATGTATCTGTCGGATCCTCAAAATTTTGCTTGTGGTTGCCGCTGTTTGCGGTATGGCATACCATGGGCGGATCAAAGAAGATTTTGAAAACTATAAAATGCGTGCGGTTCCTGCGCTGATGTATCACAGTATCAGTAAACGTCCGGCAGGATGGACGGAAGATTTATGTGTGCCGCCGGAAGTGTTTGAGGAACATCTGAAATATCTGAAAGAACACGGTTATACGGTTGTGACGGCGCGTCAGGCCACAATTCTTCTGAAAAGCAGACAGAATGTGATGAATACGGTCGTTCTTACCTTTGATGACGGATATGTGGACAATTATACCCAGGCGTTTCCGCTGTTAAAAAAATATGGGTTTAGCGGTACGTTTTATATAATAGGTAAAGACGTCGGAAAAACACTGGACAGGAACGGAACGATCCAATACATGAGTTTCGAACAACTGAAAGAGATGCACCGGCAGGGAATGGAAATCGGTTCTCATACCATGAGCCACGATCCGTTGGCAGCGATTAAGCCGAATTACCTGCCATGGGAGATTTATCAGCCCCTGAATCTTTTTTATGAAAAGATGGGATTTTGGATCTCGGGGATTGCTTTTCCAAACGGTTCCTTTAATGATGCGGTCATTGCCGAGATTGGCAAGTATGTCAAATATGAATACGGTTTCTCCGGCGTGCCCGGCTGTAATACGCTGAAACTTGTGCAGGAACGTCCTTTTGAATTTCGCAGGGCCGGCGTATATGACCGGGGTCGCGGCACCAAAGATATAGACCGGGCATTGCAAAAATGTTATCTTTTCGGATACCTGGAAGACAAGGGGATATCCGCTGAATTTCTGGATAAAGTGCTGACTTTTGTGCAGGAGACCATTCATTAGCTGTCCGGCCAGTTGTATGAGTTTTTGTTTGTTTGCAATAAAAGCCTTGCATATTAGAGAAAAACAAGGTAAAATAAAGTATCACAGTTATCCAAGGAGGGTATGAGATGAAAAAACATATTAAGACTGTTAATAAAGCTATGATCAACAAAACGCTGCGTACCGGCGGCTGCGGAGAATGCCCGGCTTCCTGCCAGTCTGCATGCAAGACTTCCTGCACGGTTGGCAACCAGGTTTGCGAACACAAATAATCAGTTTTTACAAAAAACCAGCGTGTTAAACAGCTCCCTGTTAATGCGGGGAGCTGTTTTCATATAAGAAAGGTTGGGAAGATGGAAAATCAGTTGATTCACCGTATGAAAGTGAATGGCGATATGGCCGTATTAGATGTAAACAGCGGGGCCGTGCACCTGGTCGATCAGATCGGGTATGATGTGCTGGGCGTGTTTGACGGTCACAATGACGAGGAGACGGTTGCCGCACTTGCGGATACCTATAGCGAAGCGGAGTTGCGGGAGGTTATTGGGGAACTGCATGAACTGATGGAACAGGGGGTTTTGTTTTCCCCTGAGTTTGATGTGCCGGAAACCTTTGCGACAGAACCGGTTTTGAAATCATTGTGCCTGCATGTGGCCCACGATTGCAATCTGCGCTGCAAATACTGTTTTGCCGGGACCGGGGATTTTGGCGGCAGGCGGGAACTGATGAGTGCGGAAACCGGGAAAAAGGCGATCGATTTTGCCATTGCCGGCAGTTGTAAGCGCCATAATTTGGAAATTGATTTGTTTGGCGGTGAGCCGCTTGTAAATTTTGGCGTCGTCAAAGAGATTATCCAATACGCAAGAAAGCGCGAGGTAGAAGCGGGTAAAAATATCAAGCTTACACTGACCACGAATGGTACGCTGTTAAATGATGAAATCATACAATTCCTGAACGATAACCGGGTCATGGTTGTGCTGAGCCTTGACGGCGGTAAGGAAATGCATGATGCCATGCGTCCGTTCCCAAATCAAACCGGCAGCTATGATGCAGCGGTGCGCGGTTTTAAAAAGCTTATCAAAAGCCGCAGGGGCTGGAATTACTATCTGCGTGGGACATACACGCATTTCAGTACGCATTTTGCGGAGGAAGTGCTGAAGATGGCGGAAGTCGGAAAAGAAATTTCCATGGAGCCTGTTGTGGGAACCACGGAGTCGTACACACTGACCGAAGAAGACCTGCCAATCCTGTTTGCAGAATATGACAAACTGGCTGCCGAGTATCTGAAACGGCGGCGCGGGCAAGGTGAGCCTTTTGATTTCTTCCATTTTAATGTAGCGCTGGATAACGGTCCCTGTGTAGCAAAACGTCTGGCCGGCTGCGGCGCAGGACATGAGTATTATGCCATAACGCCCTCGGGAGAGATTTACCCCTGTCACCAGTTTGTGGGACGCGAAAAGTATCTGATGGGAACATTAGACACGGGTATCGTTCGACCTGACCTGGTTAAAAAGTTTCGCAATACCCATGTCATGACCAAACCGAAGTGTAAGGAGTGCTGGGCCCGCTTTTTCTGCAGCGGGGGCTGTCACGCCAATGCGGATCTGGTGAACGGGGATATTACAAAACCGTATGAATACGGCTGTAAGATTCAGAAAAAACGGTTGGAGTGCGCTATCGTGCTGCAGGCACTGCTGACAGAAGATTCGCTGGAAGGCGCGGAAGATATGCGCCCCGATATTGATAATTTTAAATTCCAGACAGGGAAGACCGAAGAAAAAGTGAAGTAGTCAGGAAAAAAGTGGGCAGACGGTTTGTTTTGCATTGGATGTAGAATTGTAATATATCACGGATTAGCACGACACCAGTCAGGAGCATAACCAGACGATTGATACTGATTCCCGAATTTAAAGAGAGGCGCAAGCCTCTCTTTTCTTCATTTTGTCAGGCCTTTGCGGTAATCGAAAGCATTAAAAGCAATGAGCCTAAAAAAACTTTTGATTTTTTTGAAAAAAGGTGTTGACAAAGGAAAAAAGAAGTGCTATTATAATCAAGTCGTCGGTTGACGGCAAGGAACCTTGAGAACTGAATAACGAACCAAATGAATGTGCGGGTCAGTCCCTTTTGGGACGGACCTAACGAAGTCAAAAATTTCTGAACAAC
>ONAV01000013.1 GCA_900315925.1 uncultured Selenomonadales bacterium
TATCAGCTGGTATCGGGCGACGGTAAAAAGTTTTGAAAGCATTCACAATCATAATGCGTTTGCCTGCGTGGAAAAAGGGTGGAAATGATGCTGTACGAAGTCAACCAGGACGCGCTGCGTTATGAAATGGAACATCTGGGCGTATATAAGCCCAGCGTGTCCATCATGCTGGGCAAAGGGAAAATAACGCCCCTGAAGGTGCTGCATGTCAGGACGCCGGCCGCCAACATCATCAAGCAGGAAATGCTGGCGGCAGGAGGAGACTGCGCCACGCCAGGAACGACAATTACCTGTGCGGTTCCCCATGTGGATATCCTATTGCTTGGTAATGCGAAGCATTATAAAACGCTGGTCTATAAACTGAAGCAGATGCCCTATTTCGGCATACCGGATATCGTAGCAGATCTGGAAACGTATCTTGCAGCCGTTCCCAAATGCACGAAACTGGCAGATGGGCGCTTGCTGCATTACGATTCCGTAAAGGTGATGGGAATCATCAACGTGACGCCTGACTCCTTTTATGCCGGTTCACGCAAAAAAAGCGTTGACGAAGTGCTGGAACAGGCGGAACAAATGCTGGCGGAGGGCGCTGCCATATTGGATATCGGCGGAGAATCTACCCGGCCCGGCAGCGATCCGGTTACCCCGGAGGAAGAACGGCAGCGGGTACTGCCTGCGGTGGCGGAAATCAAAAAGAGATTTCCGGAAAGTATTGTGTCTGTAGATACGTATCGCGGTCAATTGGCAAAGGAAGCCTTGGAGTGCGGGGGCGATATCATCAACGATATCAGCGCCATGACGGCAGACGATGCGATGATGGATGTGGTGGCGGAAGCACCTGCTTAACAGGGCTGTGCTTTTGCAGGAGCGACAGATCGGTCCGGATAGAATCATTCTGGACCCGGGCATCGGCTTTGCCAAAAATGATGAACAGAACCTGAGGCTGATGCAGAATCTGAATGCGCTGACCGTGAACGCCTGGCCGGTGTTGCTTGCGGCGTCACGCAAAACGACAATTGGAAATGTGTTGGGAGTTTCACAGCCTCTTCCTCCGGAAGAACGGCTGGAAGGAACCTTGGCGGTGACTGCTGCCGCAGTTTATGCTGGCGCCAGTCTGGTTCGGGTGCACGACGTTAAGGAAAACGTGAGACTGATCCGTATGCTGGAAGCGATTCGTAAGGTGTGAAATGGCAATTTATATTGCGTTGGGAAGCAACTTGGGCGACAAAGAAAATAATATGAAAGAAGCCCTGCAACGGTTAGCTCAAAAAGGAGTAACCGTCTGCAAGGTTTCTGGTTTTATGGCGACCCGGCCTTATGGCGTAACAGATCAGCCGGATTTTCTGAATGCGGTTGCGGAAATAGAAACAGACTGTTCTCCCACGGAACTTCTCCGGGTTTTATTACAGATTGAACAGGAGATGGGAAGGAAACGTATCCGCCGCTGGGGTGAACGGAATATTGATTTGGATCTGTTACTGTATGAAGACCGGATTATTAATTTGCCGGATTTGCAGGTTCCCCATCCGGACATGCAGAACCGGGACTTTGTGTTGCGCCCGCTGGTGCAGATTGCACCGGAGGCGGTACATCCGATTCTGAAGAAGACGATCAGACAATTATGGGAAGAACTGTCTGACAAAGAATAAGAATTTACAATGTATCGGCTTAGATTTATGTTTTTACAAAATATAGTATAACTCATGTACTTCCCGCCGTAAGCTTAACTTATGCAATTGTTTGTGTTATAATAATCATAATCAAATATTCTAAATTATTGTATATAATAAAAATTTTGGGGGAAATCATGCAAAAGATTGAGGCTGAGAACAAACATAAATTCAGCTTGGGGATGTTCCTGGTAGCACTCGGTATAGTTTACGGCGATATTGGCACGTCCCCCATGTATGTTATGAAATCCATCGTCGAAGGCAACGGTGGGATTACCAACGTGGATCAGGATTTTATCGTGGGTTCCCTGTCGCTGGTCATCTGGACTATCACTCTGCTGACGACAGTAAAGCATGTGCTGATTGCGCTGCGGGCCGATAACCACGGTGAAGGCGGCATCTTTGCGCTCTACAGTCTGATCCGCAATTGCGGAAAATGGCTGATTATTCCTACTATGATCGGCGGCTGTACCATGTTGGCCGATGGTGTCCTGACTCCTGCGGTTACCGTTACAACGGCCGTAGAAGGGCTGCGCAGTATCGATGCCGTGAATGATTTTCTCGGTAGCGGGCAGCATCTGGTGGTCGTGATTACGCTGGCGATTATCAGTCTTTTGTTTATAATCCAGCGGAGCGGAACCAGTTCTATCGGCAAGATGTTCGGGCCGGTCATGATGGTGTGGTTTCTGTTTCTGGGCGTCACGGGAATCTGGCTGACCCTAGGCGATCTTTCCATCTTGAAGGCCTTAAATCCGGTTTATGCTTTACAAGTCCTGTTCAGTCCTCACAACAAGGCGGGCTTTTTGATTTTGGGCAGCGTGTTTCTGTGCACCACCGGTGCGGAAGCCCTGTATACGGACATGGGGCATGTGGGCCGGAGCAATATCTTCATCAGCTGGCCGTTTGTTAAAATCTGTCTGATTTTAAACTATATGGGACAATGCGTCTGGATCATTCAAAATCAGAATAATCCCATTATACAGGTGATGGAAGATCTCAATCCATTTTATATGATGCTTCCAGAAGCAATGCGGCCGTTGGCGATTCTGCTGAGTGCGCTGGCCGCAATCATCGCCAGCCAGGCTCTGATCAGCGGAAGCTATACGCTGGTGCGTGAAGCTTCCAGCCTTGACCTTATGCCTCATTTAAACGTGCAGTATCCGTCAGATACGAAAGGGCAGATTTATATCCCTTATGTAAATAATATCCTGTGGTTCTTCTGCGTGCTGGTAGTCCTTTACTTCCAAAGCGGGTCCCGGATGGAAAATGCATACGGTCTGGCCATTACAATCAGTATGCTGATGATGACGGTCCTGTTTTGTGTTTATATCGGCGTGCTTCATAAACACCCGGTGGCTGCGGCGGTATTCGGTGTGATTTTCTTTGCTCTCGAGGGCGTGTTTTTCATATCAAGCCTCGGAAAATTTGTAGTGGGCGGCTATGTCGCGATTATCATTTCCCTTATGGTTCTTTTTATCATGATCGCCTGGTATCGGGGAACAGAAATCGAGCAGGAACAGAATATCTTTCTGAATATGCGGGAGCATTTGGATTCCATTAAAAAACTGCAGAACGATGAATCTATCCCTTTATGCAGCAACAATGTGGTCTATCTGGTCAAAGGAGACGAAACCGAAGTAATAGACCGGGATATCCTGTATTCGATTCTGGACAAAGATCCGAAACGGGCAGATGCCTATTGGTTTATCAGCGTCAATACGACGAATGATCCCTATCAAAAACAATACGAAGTGGAAACCTTTGGAACAGATTATATCTTTCGTGTGAATCTGTATCTCGGTTATAAGGTAAGGCCCAGTGTCAATATCTATCTCAGACAGGTTGTGCACGATTTGCTTGCGACGGGTGAATTGCCGAAACAGAACAAGCGGCATTCCATCTATGCGCCTTCTGATGTGGGTTCTTTCAAATTCTGTATGATTCGAAAAACGATGCCGCAGGAAGGCGACATTGACGAAGTGGATGATTTGCTGATCCGTGCCAAGTACGTGATCCGTCGCATCTGCGGTAACCCGTTCCAGTGGTTCGGGCTTGAAAATTCCAATATGATCATCGAATACGTGCCGTTATTCCTGTTGCCGAGGCAGAAGGAAGACAGATTGGAACGACTCTGATTTCAGGAGAACTATTCGATAACTGAACAGAGACTTTAATGCAGTATCTTTTAATACAAAAAGGCGGTTACACCTTTTCCGGTGTAACCGCCTTTTTATATTGTCTGTACATATTATTTTGCTGCGTTAGCCTTGATGCATTCGTTGATGTCTTTGATCAGGGCGGGTACATCCAGTCCGTGAGCACCGGCGCCTTCACCGATGGTTTCGAACTGTGCAGCCATACAGCCGATACAGCCCAGACCGTAATCGGCAAATACCTGCATGATCTCCGGATGCGCCTGAACGGCTTCGATAATATTGGTGTCTGCCGTAATTACATCAGCAGCATTTTTAACGTCTTTTACTTCCATGTTATTCACCTCGTAGAAATTTTATTGCATTGCTATTATAGCATTGTTGTAAAAAAAGGAAAAGACAGGAAATAAAAATTCATTCTTTTTTCAAAAAACATCAATAAAAGTATTGCAAAATAGGAAAATAGTCTGTATAATGGTGAAAAGTGGTGAAAAGTGGGGGAAAGGGGTGAAGAAAATGTTCCTGGGTGAATACAGGCATTCTCTGGACGACAAGGGTCGTCTCTTCATTCCTGCCAAACTGCGGGATGCGTTGGGTAAACACTTTTTTATCAGCAAGGGCTTTGATCATTGTCTGATGATATATGATGAAGAACAGTGGAAGCTGTTTTCGGATAAATTGAATGCACTGTCCATGGGACAGAAAACAAACCGGGATATTAAACGATTTTTCTTTTCCGGCGCCGATGAATTCTCCTGCGATAAACAGGGACGCGTGCTGTTGAGTGCCAGTCTGCGGGAACACGCAGGTATCGGTAAGGATACTGTGATCGTCGGTGTTGGCGACAAGGCGGAAATCTGGTCTGCAGAACGGTGGCAGGCACGGAATGCCGCTGCGGAACAGATGATAGAAGAAGGTCTGGATGACCTGAATCTGGACATTTGACGAGGCGCTTATGGAATTTTCTCATGTAAGCGTTCTTCTGAAAGAATGCATAGACTGGCTTGTTACGGATCCGGATGGTATCTATGTGGACTGTACTCTGGGCGGGGCGGGACACTCTTCTGAAATTGTTGCCCGCCTGTCGGAGAAAGGCCTGCTGGTTGGAATCGATCAGGATGACGATGCGCTGGCTGCGGCATCAGAACGCTTGCAAAACGCCCGGTGCAGGGTGGATATTGTCAAATCAAATTTTAAGGATTTAAAAGGCGTACTCCATAAGCTGGAAATAAATAGTGTTTCGGGTATCCTGTTCGATTTGGGGGTTTCTTCTTATCAGCTGGATATGCCGGAACGGGGCTTTTCTTATATGCATGAAGGTCCGTTGGACATGCGGATGAACCAAGAAGCCGCGCTGACTGCGGATACCATCGTGAATACGTACACTGAAGCAGAACTGGCCGGTCTGATCTGGCGGTACGGGGAAGAACGCTGGGCGAAACGGATTGCGCAGTTTATCGTTGCAGAGCGGCAGAAAAAACCGTTGCATACTACCGGCGAACTGGTAGAAGTTATCAAAAAAGCGATTCCCAAAGGTGCCCGTAAAGACGGTCCTCATCCTGCGAAACGGACGTTTCAGGCGCTTCGGATCGAAGTAAATGACGAATTGAACATTCTGGACCAGGTAGTAGAAGATGCGGTGAACGCATTGAAACCGGGAGGGCGAATCGGCGTCATCACCTTTCAGTCGCTGGAGGACAGGATCGTAAAACAAAAGCTGGCGCAGCTGGCCAAAGGTTGTGTCTGTCCGCCTCATATGCCTTGTGTCTGTGGCAGAAAACCGCTGATCGGAAAACCGGGAAATCTGGTTCCCGGGAATGAGGAAATAGAAATGAATCCCAGGGCACGCAGTGCAAGGCTGCGTTTTGCGGAAAAAATATAGTGGTGTTTTTTATTACAAAAAGTATTCTTTAACGGAAAGAATCAAATCATAAAATGAAAGTGGGCTTACAATGTTAGCAAGAAAATATAATTACGAAGAACAATGGGCACAGTCGGAACAGGAACGGCTCAGAGAGCTGAAGGAACTTCAGGAACGCCGCCAGCGGATCCGAAAGGCCAATTATAAACTGTTCCGCCGCCGTCTGTTTGTTACGGTGGGATTTATACTGGTCATGTACGCTGTAACGGTTATGCGCAGCGCTGCCCTGGTTTCGGCAGGAAATCATCTGATTGCTCTGCAGACGCAGGAGTCTCAGCTGATAGCCAGGAATGCGGAACTGAAAATCGAGGTAGATCAGCTGAAAGGACCGGAACGGATCACATCCATTGCGGAAAAGCAACTTGGTATGAAAGTGGCCCGCAGCAACATTTATGTAAAAGCCGTCAGTCAATAGGTTATAGCTAAGGGAAGATAGTAACAGATCTTGCGCTTATCATAGCCTTTTAAAATTTTGAGTAAGGAAGAAAGAAGAGTTTTGATAGGCAGCCTGGACAGGCTGCCTTTACTTTTAAGGAAACGCTGATTCATTCGTCTGCACGCTGACCGGTGCTTTTTGTGACCGACTGCGTCAATGTTCCTCAACGTAGCTACGGCTACGCTTTCGGGCCATTTCCTTGCCAGTCGCAAAATCCCCCCGGTCATCGCACAAACTCATTTAATCAGCGTCTCCTTAAGAAATACTGTGGAACCGGGAGGATGAAAACAACCGGATACAAACTGAATTTCCGAAAAGGGGGATTTGATTATGCAGAAGCAATTGCAGCAATTGATTGATCTGCTGCCGGAAGCTAACGTAATTGGCGGTGCAGATAAAACCATAACGGATATCACGGCAGATTCCCGCGTTGTGCAGCCGGGTAGTCTGTTTATCGCGTTAAAGGGCGTCCATGTAGATGGTCATACATTTCTTTCCAAAGCAGCGGAAGCCGGAGCGGCAGCAGCACTGGTGGAAGATGTCCCCTCCGAGATTCCTGAAGGGCTCACGCTGTTGCAGGTTAAGGATGTCCGCGAGGCGATGGAAATCGTTGCGCCGTTCTTTTTTGATTACCCCGGTAAAACCATGCGCATGATCGGTGTGACCGGAACCAACGGTAAGACTACCAGTACCAATATTATCCGACAGGTATTGAAAAGTGCAGGCTATAAGTGCGGCATGATCGGAACCATCAACGTATTGATTGACGAGGAGTCCGTCGTGTCCCACAATACCACACCGGATGTGGTCGATCTGCAGAAGTTTTTATATCGCATGAAAGAAGCGGGCTGTCAGTATGTGGTGATGGAAGTTTCCTCTCACGCGCTGGCGCTGAAACGTGTAGCCGGTATTGAATATGATACGGCGGTGCTGACCAACATCACAGAAGATCATCTGGACTTTCATAAAACCATGGAAGCCTACCGGGATGCCAAAAGCCTCCTGTTTGAACATCTGACGGATGGTGAAAAACCAAACAAAACGGCGGTGTTTAATGCGGACGAACCGGCAAGTAAGATTATTGAAGCACGGACGAAAGCGCCTTATCTAACCTATGGCATGGGAAAAGAAAACGATATCTGTCCGATTGCTTACGAAGTGGGAGCCAAAGGCATGCATCTGTGCCTGCATACGCCGGCAGGGGATATGGATCTGCACCTAAACATTACCGGTAAGTTCAATGTTTACAACGTTATGTGCGCGGTAGGCGCGTTACTGGCAGAAAAAATTGATAAATCGGAAATTGAAAAAGTGCTGAACGGTTTTGCCGGAGTGCCGGGTCGTTTCCAATTGGTGGAAGCGGGACAGCCGTATACGGTAATCGTGGATTACGCTCACACACCGGACGGGCTGGAGAATGTACTGAATACGGCACGGCTGATTACCAAAGGCCGTCTTTGGGCTGTGTTCGGCTGCGGCGGCGACAGGGATAATAAAAAGCGCCCCATTATGGGAGGCATTGCCCTGAACCTGGCGGATGATGTGGTTGTAACATCGGATAACCCGCGCAGTGAAGATCCGGAAAAGATCATCGACCAGATCGAGGTTGCGTTAAAACCGGTGCCGGAAGGGAAAACAGTAACAAGAATTGCGGACCGCAAAGAAGCAATCCACTATGCGCTGGCCCATGCAGGTGACAACGACGTGATCATGATTGCCGGCAAGGGACACGAAAACTACCAGATACTCAAAGACAGGACCATTCATTTTGATGATAAGGAAGTAGTAGAAGAATACTGGAAAGGAAAACTGGCATGATTACATTACAGGAAGTTGTAACCGCTACGGGTGGCAAATGCGCTTTTACGGGGAATTTGGATTTTACGGGTATCAATACAGATACACGTACCATTAAAAAGGGCGAATTGTTCATCGCACTGAAGGGTGAGAACTTTGACGGTCATGCCTATGCGGGAAAAGCAGCGGAAAGCGGAGCGGCAGGAATTCTCGCTTCCCGGAAGGTGGACGTGGAAAGGATTCCGGTGATTTATGTCGAAGACACTTTAAAAGGGTATCAGGATATTGCCCATGCGTACCGGATGAAATTTCCCCGTCTGAAAGTTGTGGCAATCACCGGTTCCAACGGCAAAACCTCAACGAAGGACATGGTGGCGACAGTATTGGCTTCCCGATATAACGTTGTGAAGACCCAGGCAAATTTCAATAATGAAATCGGTTTGCCCCGTACATTGTTGGGAATTCAGCCGGATACGGATATTGCAGTGGTGGAGATGGGTATGCGTGGCCTGGGCCAGATCAAAGCCATGTGCGCCATTGCCCGCCCGGATGTGGCCGTCATATCCAACGTGGGTTCTACTCATGTAGGGGAACTGGGTAGTCTGGATAATATTGCAAAAGCGAAAAGTGAAATTCTGGAAGATTTGCCGTCTGATGGTTTTGCGGTACTGAATGGGGATTTGCCCAGAGTACGTGCTATGGAGAAAAAATTGCATACCGGCGTAAGTTGGTTTGGGTTTACCGAAGCAGATGATGTGCGGGCAGAAAATGTAGAGATTACGGCGGACGGAAGCCGTTTTATCTGCAAAACGGCGGACGGTTCGGCAGAGTTTTTTATCCCGCAAATCGGCGAACATAATGTAATGAATGCCTTATCGGCTATTGCAGTAGGCAGGCATTTTGGTGTACAATTAAATAATATAAAAACTGCATTGCAGGGAACGGTACTGACTGGGAGTCGGCAGGAACTGCTTCATTTTGGAAGTTATACCGTGATTAACGATGCGTATAACGCCAGCCCTGCTTCCATGGAGGCGGCCTTTGCGACGCTGGCAAGACTGAAGCAGAGCGCGCAGCCACCATGCCGTACCATTGCGGTGGTGGCGGATATGCTGGAACTGGGCGACACCGCTGCGGAAGCACATCAAAGTGTGGGACGTATGGCAGCTAAAGCAAAAACTGATATCCTGTTAGGATATGGGGAAGAAACAAAAGCAACGGTGGATGCAGCTGCGGCGGAAGGCGTTCCGGCTTTCCATTTTGCAGACCGGCAGGGCGCGGCTAAAAAGCTGACTGAAATCCTGAAGCCGGGAGACATTGTGTTGCTGAAAGGTTCTCATTCCATGCAGGTGTCGGGGATCATTGACCTGGTTTTTAAAAAGTAAGAGGTAAATTGTAGCAGGATTCACAGAACAATTATTTGTAAATTGTCTGGGAATGCCAGGAATATATGATATTTCCTGCAAATATCTTGGAAAGTATGGTGTACAGTATGGATGTTACGGGCATGCAAGTCCTGGGGGCGTTATTTACCGCCCTGGTTGTATGCGCAGCGTTGGGACCGGTGATGATCCCGGCGCTTCATAAATTGAAGTTTGGGCAGAGCATTCGTGACGTAGGCCCGGCCAGTCATATGAAAAAAAGCGGCACGCCGACCATGGGAGGCATCATGATGCTGTGCGGTTTGTTTATCGCGATGCTGGTCTGGAACCGTTTTACGCCGCTGATCATAATTGCATTTGTGCTGACATTCGGGCATGCGCTGATCGGTTTTCTTGACGATTATATCAAGGTTGTAATGAAGCGGAATCTGGGTCTTACTGCAAAACAGAAACTGGCCCTGCAAATTGCGCTGGCAATGGCGTATATTTATTATGTGGAGCAGCATGCGGGAGCGTCCGGAACGGATTTATGGATTCCGGGAACCGCTGTTACGATTCATACGGGCTGGCTTTATTACGTACTTGTGCTGTTGCTTCTGGTGGGAACCACGAATGCGGTAAATCTGACTGACGGATTGGACGGACTGGTTTCCAGTGTCAGCATACCGGTTATGCTGACATATTCGTATATAGCCTGGCAGGCAGGCGAAGGGGATCTGTGTCTGTTTGCGGCAGCCGTTTTGGGAAGCTGTCTGGGCTTTCTCGTCTGGAACCATCATCCTGCCAAAGTGTTTATGGGGGATACCGGATCCCTGGCATTAGGTGGTGCAGTGGCGGCATTGGCATTGCTGACTCATACAGAGATTCTGTTGGTTATCATTGGCGGCTTATATGTCTGTGAAGCGCTTTCAGTGATAATCCAGGTTGCATATTTCAAGCATACCGGAGGAAGAAGAGTTTTCCGGATGACGCCGATCCATCATCATTTTGAACTGGGCGGCTGGAAAGAAACAAAAGTCGTGGCGGTATTTACCCTGGCCAGCTGTGTTTTCTGTCTGGCTGGCATAGGGTTATGGTTCTTGGGAAAGGGTGGCATGTAATATGTCCGGAATAGAAAAAGTAATGGTATTTGGCGCCGGCATCAGTGGAAAAGGTGCGGCTATGGAACTGGCGGATCAGGGGAAGACCGTTTTCCTGTATGACGATATGCCGAAGGACCTGGAACCCGAACTGACGGAGATGCTGGCGCGGAATGGCGGAGGATTTGTCAGCGGCAATATCGAAGAAATCCTTCAACAGGTGCAGCAGATCGTTTTATCACCGGCAGTTCCATATAATCTTTCTGTTTTGCAGAAAGCACGGGAAAACGGTATCGAGGTAATTGCGGAAATCGAATCGGCTTGGCGTAATTATACAGGGCATATGGTTGCCATTACAGGAACCAATGGGAAAACCACAACCACGACGTTGGTTGGAGAAATGCTGAAGACGCTGCCGGTGAAAACTGCGGTTGGCGGAAATATCGGCCTGGCCCTTTCCAGAGAAGTAAAAGGACTGGATGAGAACAGCTGGGTTGTGGCGGAAGTTTCCAGCTATCAGTTGGAAGGCATTAAAGATTTTCGCCCGGACGTGGCGGCAATCCTCAATCTGACGCCGGATCATATGGAACGTCATAAGACCATGGAGGAATATGCCCGTTGCAAACGGAATATCTTTGCCAACCAGAATGCAAAACAGATTACGATTTTGAACTATGACGATCCGGAAGTCCGTACATGGGGGAAGTATTCGAAAGGTACGTTATGTTATTTCAGCCGTAAGGCGGTTTTACCGGAAGGCGTTTATATGAAAGACGGCAGTTTTTTCATTAATTGGAAAAATGCTGTGAAAGAAATCTGCCACAAGGATGAACTTCGGATTTTTGGCGCCCACAATGAAGAAAATGTGCTGGCGGCAATTGCCTGCGGCTTTTTTGCCGGAGTGACCCCGGAAAAAATGCGGGAGACGTTGCTGGGATTTAAGGGCGTAGAACATCGTATCGAGTATGTGACGACGATTCATGGCGTTCCGTATTACAATGATTCCAAGGCGACCAATACAGATTCCGTGATCAAGGCGTTGGAAGCGTTCCCCAGCGGACACATCATTCTGCTGGCCGGAGGGCATGATAAAATGACCCCGTTGGGTCCCATGATGTATCTGATTCGGGAAAAGACAGACCTGTTGATTTTACTGGGCGAGGCAAAGGAACGGTTTTATCAGGCAGCAACGGCGGCTGGTGTAGAAAATATCATGGTGGTGGAAACGTTTAAAGATGCGGTCGATGCGGCGTATGCTCATGCAAAAACGCCCCAGGTGGTGCTGTTGTCACCGGCCTGTTCTTCTTTCGATATGTTCCATGATATGGGCGAACGGGGACGCTATTTTAAGAAACTGGTAATGGATTTAAAGAAAAACGCTGACTGACTGTTCTTATTTCAAATGAGTCGTACAGGAATGGACCGGACGACTGCAGGCTTGGTCATCAGTGTTGATTTAAACAATACAGACTGCCTTTACAGGCAGCGGAATGGAGACAACTGTCAGATGAAGATTATCGTATCCGGCGGTGGCACCGGTGGACACATCTATCCGGCGCTTACCATTGCGGATACTATAAAAAAACTGTATCCGGAAGCGGAAATACGTTTTGTTGGCACGACCCACGGATTGGAAAAGGATTTGGTGCCCCGTGCGGGTTATCCTATTGATTTTATTGATGTGCAGGGTTTTAAACGCAGCCTGAGCGCGGACACGTTCCGTTCGGTTTATAAGCTGTTCACCGGGCTGAGGGAGGCAAAAAAGCTTTTGGATACGCATAAGCCGGACCTGGTTATCGGTACCGGCGGCTATGTTTGCGGCCCAATCGTATTCCTGGCGGCGATGAAGGGGATTCCGGCCTGTGTGCAGGAACAAAACGCACTGCCGGGTGTGACCAACAAGATTTTATCGTATTTTGTAAAAACGATTTTTCTTGGATATAAGGAAGCGGACAAGTATTTTAAAGGAAAAGCGCAGAAGATTTTTACGGGCAATCCGATTCGGGAGGAGATTTTAAGCCATACACGCTGGGAAGCATTGCGTTTTTTCCAGCTGGATGTCCAAAAAAAGACCATCCTGATTACCGGCGGAAGCCTGGGGGCTGCGTCTTTAAACAAAGCGGCGTTTCAGCTGGAAAAGGAACTGTCCGGCAGAGACGATGTGCAGGTTCTGCATGCTACCGGGAAAAATCATTACGAAGCATATAAAAAGCAAATTGAGGAAGCCGGTGGATTCCAATCGAATATTCGCGTTGCTCCCTACTTATACGATATGCCGATGGCGCTGGCGGCGGCTGATCTGGCGGTGTTTCGGGCCGGGGCAATCGGATTGGCGGAACTGACTGCCCGTGGCATCCCTTCTATCCTGGTTCCCTTTCCGTATGCAACGGCCAATCACCAGGAATTCAATGCCAGGGCATTGGAAGCAGCCGGTGCAGCGCTGGTGATTTTGGACAGGGAACTGAACGGGGATATTCTGCAGGAAAAAGTGGAACGGCTTCTGCAACACGACGAAGAATTACGGCAGATGAGGCTTGCTGCAGGCAGGGCCGGACGGCCTGAAGCTGCCGTGGATATTGCAAAACAGGCAGTTGCTTTGATTAATACAAAGAAACGCTGATTACGCACAGAGATCTTAATTGGCGGTTCCAAAATGAAGGCGGAGGTAAAGCAGATGTTGGACAAGTACAGACATATCCACTTTATCGGTATCGGAGGAGCCGGGATGAGCGCATTAGCCTATGTGCTGGTGAAACGAGGCTATGATGTGACAGGCTCTGACCTGCAGGCCGGCCATATGGCATATGAGCTGGCAGAGGCAGGCGCTTTGGTTTATATGGGGCATGACGAATGCCAGATAGAAGGGGCGGAAGCGGTCGTTGTTTCCACGGCGATTCCGAAGACGAATCCGGAACTGGTGGCGGCCCGTGCAAAGAATATTCCTGTTTTGCATCGCAGTGATGTGCTGATGGCGCTTCTGAACGGAACCGGAACGAAAGGGGTTGCTGTGGCAGGGGCGCATGGCAAGACGACGACCAGCGCTATGATCGGTGTAATTGCAGCGGAAGCCGGTATAGATCCCACGGTCGTAATCGGCGGCGATGTAGCGGCATTGGGCGGTAATGCGCGCAATGGGGCAAGCGAATGGGTCGTGGCGGAAGCGGATGAAAGCGATGGCTCTTTCTTAAAATTTTTACCTTTTATTCCTGTCATTACCAATATTGAAGACGATCATCTGGACCACTACGGGACGGAAGAAAACATTTACCAGGCCTTCAAAGAATATCTTTCCCATATGAAAGAGGGCGGAACTGCCGTGTTGTGCCTGGATAACGCAAAGGTGCGCCGCCTGTCGGAAGAAACGGAGCGTGATTATGTTACCTACGGACTTACGGAAGATTGCGATTATTATGCGAAAGATATCTGTTACAGCGTAGACGGTACAGACTATGACGTGTATAACAACGGCAAAAAGTTAGCCTCCGTGCATCTCATTGTGCCCGGTCGGCATAATGTGTTAAATTCGCTGGGGGCATTTGCGGCCTCTGTGCTGATGGGGATTTCCCCGGAAACGATTGTAGGCGCGCTGGCGAAATTTTCCGGTGCCAAGCGTCGCTTTGAAACCAAAGGGAAAGAAAACGGAATCTGGGTCGTTGACGATTACGCCCATCATCCTACGGAAATCGGCGCCACGCTGCAGGCTGCGAAGGAAACCGGGGCCAAACGGATTGTGTGTGTATTCCAGCCCCACAGGTACACCCGCACAAAACTGCTGTATGAAGAATTCTGTAAATGCTTCGGTAACTGTGACAAGCTTATCCTTACGCACATTTATTCTGCCGGCGAGGATCCGATACCCGGTGTCAGCGGGAAAAATCTTGCGGAATCGATAAAGGTCACAACCGGGAAAGATGTAACGTATATTGACAGCTTTGCACGGCTGGAAGAGTATCTGTTCAAAAACTGCAAACCGGGCGATCTGGTTATCACCATGGGGGCCGGCGATGTGTTCCGGATTGGGGAAGAACTGGTAAAAGAATTTCGGCAAATTGAAAAATAGAATGGGGAAATACTATGGATAAAGACATTACGGTAGCCGTCGTTATGGGCGGGCCTTCAGCGGAAGAGCAGATATCACTGTCCACGGGGCATGCTATGGCAGAAGCATTACGCGGCAAAGGGCATCAGGTAAAGGAGATTCGGCTGGTACCGCATAATTTTTTCGAACAGGTAAAGGAAAGCGGTGCGGACGTGGTGGTAATTGCCGTACACGGTTTATATGGCGAGGACGGAAGACTGCAGAGTGCGCTGGAGATGATGGGGATTCCCTATACAGGCTCCGGAGTGCTGGCCAGTTCTCTCAGCATGAATAAACTGGCTGCTAAACGGGTATTCCTTGGAAGCGGTATTCCTACTCCGGATTATATTTTTCTCCATCGCAGGAACCGCGGAAAGCAGGATATGATCAAGGCAATCACGGAAAAATTCTCTCTGCCTGTTGTTGTTAAACCGGTATCCCAGGGCAGTTCTCTGGGTGTTACCATTGAAAAAGACGTTTCCGGACTTCAAAAAGCTCTGGATGAAGCGTTCCGATATGATGAAGAAGTGCTGGTGGAGCAGTATATTGCAGGACAGGAAACCTCTGTGTGCATGATCCGCCGGAAAGACGGAACGGTTAAAGTCTGGCCGGTTGTGCTGATTCATCCTCATGCCGAGTGGTACGATTTCAATGCCAAATATTCGGTGGGCGGCGTGGAACATCTTGTACCGGCGCCGTTGCCGGAAGAAATAATACAGAAGCTGAAAGATATTTCTGTCAATGCTTATGAGGTACTGGGCTGTTCTGGTGTAGCCCGTACAGACTGCATGATCGACAAGGATGGAAACTGTTATGTGCTGGAGATGAATACAGTTCCCGGTATGACGCCTACCAGTCTGGTACCGGATGCGGCAAGGGCGGATGGCACGGACTTTGGCGAGTTGTGTGAAATGATATTGGAAACAGCGCATTTGTAAGGAAATGTTGGTCAAATGAGTTCTTCTCATGAAAAATTGCAGGAAGACCGCCGCCGCAGACGGCTGGACAATATAATATGGCTTTTGGGGCTCCTTATTTTTGCCGTTGCTGCAGTGGCAGGCTGGAATCATATACACCGGCCTGACTTTGCATTTGGCGATATTGTGATTCATGGAAGCAAGCAGTTTACCCGGGGAAAAATCCTGCAGATGGCTGGATCCGGGGAGCCGGTTAATTTGTTTCGGGTCTCAAAGAGTAAAATTGTAACGGCACTGCAGGGGGATGTCAGAGTAGAGAGCGCGGAAGCGCATTATGATTTTCCTTCCACTCTGAATGTTTATATCAAAGAGCGCCAGCCCGTTCTATACGTGGTAACGGATTACGGCAATTATGCCAAAGTGGATAAGACGGCGCTGGTCATGGATATGACAGATGGAATCAGGGATGCTTCGATTCCCCGTCTGGCCGGCGTTGCCTGCGGCAATGCCTTTATCGGAGATACCCTGCAGAATGACACGATCCGGGAAGTGTTACAGTTTTTGGATAAACTGAAGCCGGACGCAAAAGAACAGATTGCAGACCTGAGCGTAGATGCGGAAAACAAACTGATTATCCATATGCGGTACGGCTTTCCGGTGATTTTAGGGCCTGTGAACGAACTGGCCGGGAAAGCGGAACTGTTCATGACAGTATTTAATGAGATAAAAGGGAAAAAAGTGCAGGTTGAATATATGGATCTTCAATACACCAAGCCCTTCGTCCGTTTGAAAAATCTGGAACGGTAAAGAAAAATACTGTAAATGTTGACAGGTTTGTAGTATAATATAGCGGAAGTAAACTGCAATGATGCCTGGCGTCTGCACAGGCTTGCAGAAAAGAGGATATTACAGATGATAACAGCAATCAATAAACATACCAGAATATTAATTTTTCTGGTATGTATTATTTTGGGATTTATGATCACGATGCAGCTGAAGTCTCATAACCAGTACCAGAACCTGGCGGTGCAGCGCGCAGAAGATCTGACGGTTCGGCTGAAAGAGGTACAGGAAGACCGGGACAAGCTGGTCAAAGAACTGGATGAGTACCGGGCAGGCCGTATCTCGGGCGCGGCAAAAAAAGAAATGGACGCACTGAAGGCCCGGGCCGGTGAAACCGAAATGGAAGGGAAGGGGATTGTTTTTACCCTTGACGACAGCAAACAGGCTGCCAAGGCAGGGGAGAACAAGAATCTTTACATCATTCACGATGATGATCTGCTGCGCGTAGTCAATGAACTGCGTTCTGCCGGTGCGGAGGCAATTTCCCTGAATGGCCAGCGACTCATCGGTTCCAGTGAAATTCGCTGTGTCGGTCCTACGGTCCTTGTTAATGAAAGAAGGCTGGCAGCGCCTTTTGTGATTTCAGCGATCGGGAATCCCCAGACGCTGGAGAGTTCCCTGAAGCTCCGGGGCGGCGTAATTGAAAACTTTAAATTCTGGGGCATTAAGGCCGATATTGTACAGTCAGATAAAGTCAGGATTCCTGCTTTTAAGGGAAAACGTACTTTTGAGTTCGCGAAAATGGTAACCGAAGAAGAGAAGAAGGAAGATAATAAAGAATCCGTGCAAGCTGCTGAAAATAAAAAGGAAACTGCCGGAAAAACGCAAGCGCAGGATAACAAAGTAACTGCGGATGCAGGTAAGGAACAGCCGGCAGACCGGCAGAATAATGCCGGAGGTGGCGCTCAATGATCTATGCAATAATCGGTCTGGTCTTCGGTATTATCGGCGGCATTCTGACTCCGGGGTTTGTGCCTAAAGTGTATGCACCGTATTTTTCTGTGGCGCTGATGGCGGGTCTGGATACCGCCTTCGGGGGATTACGCGCGGCGATGGAGGGAGACTACGATAACGTGGTGTTCCTGTCAGGCTTTCTTGTTAATATTATGTTGTCTGTTTTTTTCTGCTATGCGGGCATCATGATGGATATCGATTTTTATATGGTTGTCATCCTGGTATTGGGCATGCGTATCTTTAATAATCTGGCTATTATCCGGCGGCTGTATCTGAAGAAATAATTGTGAACTTTTTTGTTAATCTGCCGGAATGTACTTTTTTATTTTTGCATAGAATGTTATAATAACAATAGGTAGTATTATAAAGCAGGGGGAAACCGAATATGTTTGAAGATATTTTGAATAGTCCGGATAGTTCCGGAATTGTTCCTGAGACGTTGGCAAAGATTAAAGTTGTTGGTGTAGGCGGCGGCGGCAACAATGCCGTAAACCGCATGATCGTTGCCGGCTTGCAGGGCGTGGATTTTATTTCGGTGAACTGTGATGCGCAGGCTCTGTTGCTTTCCAAAGCGCAGAACCGCATTCAGATTGGTGAAAAACTGACCAAAGGATTAGGCGCCGGCGCCAATCCCGAGATTGGACAAAAAGCGGCGGAAGAATCCAGAGAAATTATAATCGAGCAGCTGCGGGGCGCCGATATGGTCTTTGTAACCGCAGGCATGGGCGGCGGTACAGGAACCGGTGCAGCTCCCATCGTTGCAGAATGTGCCCGGGAGGCTGGCGCGCTGACTGTTGGTGTAGTTACCAAACCGTTTTCTTTTGAAGGAAAGCGCCGGATGAATCAGGCGGAAGCCGGTATTGTTACGTTAAAGGAACGCGTTGATACACTGATCACCATTCCCAATGACCGTTTGTTACAGGTGATCGATCGCAGGACCAGTATGATAGATGCATTCCGTATTGCGGATGATGTATTGCGTCAGGGCGTTCAGGGTATTTCCGATTTAATTTCCGTGCCCGGCCTGATCAACGCTGACTTTGCGGATGTTAAGACGATTATGTCCAACGCAGGTTCCGCTTTGATGGGTATTGGTACCGCCACAGGCGACAACGGTGCAGTGGCTGCAGCGGAAGCGGCAATCAAGAGCCCGTTACTGGAAGCTTCCATTGAAGGCGCAAGGGGCGTACTGTTCAACATTACCGGTGGTAAGGACCTGTCTCTGTTTGATGTTACGGAAGCTTCCAACATCATTACAGAAGCCGTGGATCCGGATGCCAATATTATCTTTGGCGCGGTTATCGACGAAAAACTGGATGACGAAATCCGCGTGACCGTTATCGCTACCGGCTTTAACGGAAAAAATCCGGCTTTATATCCGGAAAAAACCGGACAGTCTACAATTAAGACTCCCGGATGGAACACTCCTCGTCAGCGCGGCGGTGCAACGGAAGTTAAAGCGAACCCTCCTAAACAACAGGCTGTTGCTGATGCTCCGGCAAAAGAGGAACCGTCCCACGGCAGTATTATTACTGGATTTCCCAAAGATACCGGAAATGATATCCCACCCTGGATGCAGGGCCGTTGATTGATTTCATAAAACGATGCGGCAGTGAGAAACTGCCGCTTTGTTATATCTGTTACTGACGTTGTTCTGTTGTTTTCTGTGGATGAAAGGAATGTGTACTTATGAGATGCCCGTTTTGTTCGTTTGAAGACAGTCGCGTCGTTGATTCCCGTTCCGTTGAAAATGGCGCATCGATTCGTCGCCGCAGGGAATGCCCCCAATGCAATCGGCGTTTTACTACATATGAGAAGTATGAAGAAACGCCGCTGGTGGTCAACAAAAAGGACGGAAGGCGGGAACTGTTTGACAGCTCGAAATTGTTTAACGGTTTGCTGAAAGCGTTTGAGAAACGTCCTGTATCTGTGGAAACCATTCAGGATATGGCTCATGAAATCGAACGGGAACTGCGCCTGAAAGGGGAATCGGAAGTGACCAGCCGGGAAATCGGAGAGCTGGTAATGGAGCATCTGGAAAAGACGGATCAAATCGCTTATGTCCGTTTTGCTTCTGTGTATCGGCAGTTTGCAGATGTGCAGAATTTCATGCAGGAACTGCAGCGGATTATGGCCAACAATAAGTCGGAAGAGGCGAAGAAGTAAATTTGCACCGATTCAGGAAACAAAAAAACCTGCTTACTCAGTAAGCAGGTAATTTTTTTGTGCTGTTATTCAGCAGCGTTTACTTTTTTGGCCAGTTTAGATTTTTTGCGGGCTGCGGCATTTTTGGAAATAACACCGCTCTGTGCCGCTTTATCCAGCAAGCTGGAAGCTTTCTTTAAGGTAACTTCGGCTTCCGCTTTATTTCCTTCGGCAACCTGTGCTTCTACTTTTTTAGCAGCAGTACGAACTGCGCTCTTTTCAGCTGCATTTTTGGCGCGACGTTCTGCGTCGGTCTTTACGCTGCGGATAGAAGATTTAATGTTAGGCAATGGATTCACCTCCTACTTTAACTTTTACCATAGTATTTTACCACGTGAGTTTAGTTTATGCAAGATGATTTTATAATTACGGAAATAATTCTTTTACAAAAAATGAATATCGTATATAATAACTAAGAAATACTAAATCAGATTATGGAAAGGAACGGCGTAAGCTGTAAAAAATACATGCAAAAAGACCATATTCGCAACTTTTCAATTATTGCCCATATCGATCATGGCAAATCCACGCTGGCCGACCGGCTCATTGAGATGACCGGTACCCTGTCCAAACGGGAAATGGAAGAACAGATCCTGGACTCCATGGACCTGGAAAAGGAACGGGGCATTACGATCAAGGATCAGGCGGTGCAGAGCATCTATCGTGCCAAAAACGGCGAAGACTACATGCTGAATTTTATTGATACCCCCGGTCATGTTGATTTCAATTATGAAGTGTCCCGTGCGCTGGCAGCCTGTGAAGGGGCGCTGCTGGTTATCGACGCCAGCCAGGGCATTGAGGCCCAGACGCTGGCTAACACATACCTGGCGTTAGATAATAATCTGGAGATTATTCCGGTCATCAACAAAATCGATTTGCCCAGCGCCGACCCGGATAAGGTCCGGAAAGAAATTGAGGACGTTATCGGCATTGACGCCAGCGAGGCGGTGTTGTGCAGCGCTAAGACCGGGGAAGGCGTAGATGAAATACTGGAAGCTATCGTCCAGCGGATTCCCGCTCCGGACTGCGATGACGACAAACCGTTAAAAGCATTGGTATTTGATTCTAAATTTGATTCCTACAAAGGTGTGCTTTTATATTTGCGTGTTTACGACGGAACGATCCGAAAAGGCATGAAGATAGAGATGATGGCTACCGGAGCCACCTACGAAGTAACGGAAGTAGGCGTGTTTAAACCGGCGCCGGTGAACGTAGATGTGCTGCGGGCCGGTGAGGTAGGTTTTCTGGCGGCCGCCATTAAAACGGTAGGCGAGGCCCGGGTAGGCGACACGGTAACGGATGCCAACCATCCGGCCGGGGAACCGTTGCCCGGTTACCGGAAAGCTACGCCGATGGTGTTCTGCGGATTGTATCCGGTGGAAAATACGGATTATGACAATTTGCGGGATGCTTTGGAAAAGCTGCATTTGAATGACGCGTCACTGCTGTTTGAGCCGGAAACGTCTACTGCGCTGGGCTTTGGTTTCCGCTGCGGATTTCTGGGCCTGCTTCACATGGATGTCATCAAGGAACGGCTGGAACGGGAATACAAACTGGATCTGATCACTACGGCGCCTAACGTTGTGTATCAGATTAATAAAACCAACGGGGACATCGAGCTGGTGGATAATCCCTCTGCATTTCCGGATCCGACTGTGATTGCAGAGGTTGCAGAGCCCTACGTTACAGCGACGATCATCGTTCCAAAAGATTACGTTGGCGCTGTAATGGAACTGTCACAGGAAAAACGGGGCGAATACCAGAACATGACATATCTGGACGAAGACCGCGTTATGATTCATTATTCACTGCCCCTGTCCGAAATTATTTACGATTATTTTGATCGCCTGAAAAGCTGCAGCCGGGGTTATGCTTCCCTGGATTACGAATTGGCCGGCTATAAGCCCAGCGATCTGGTGAAGGTGGATATTCTGCTGAACGGCGACCAGGTTGACGCGTTATCGGCCATCGTGCACCGGGAGAATGCCCAGGTACAGGGGCGTCGGCTGGTGGAACGGCTGCGGAGCCTGATTCCCCGTCAGCAGTTCGCCATTCCCGTACAGGCGGCTATCGGCAACAAGGTCATCGCCCGGGAAGATGTGGCGGCGCTGCGCAAAGATGTGCTGGCCAAATGCTATGGCGGCGACATCACTCGGAAACGCAAGCTGCTGGAAAAACAGAAAGCCGGTAAAAAACGCATGAAGCAGGTAGGCACGGTAGAGCTGCCTCAGGAAGCGTTCATGGCGATTTTAAGCATGGAGAAAAAGAAATAAAAAAGTAATTCTTTAAGTGTCAATTTTAACGTATCAGTTTTGTATATATAATAAAGGGTTTCATAGTTTTGTGGTTTGGGAGGGATTTTACTATGCCAATCAACAAGGATGTAATCACGAAAGAAATGTTTTTAAAAGCTTTGCAATGTAAGACTGCAGACGAATTGATTGCGTTAGCCAAGGCTGACGGAATCGAATTGACGAAAGAGGAAGGAGAAGCCTACATGGCGGAACTGGCTGACGTCGAATTGGATAAGGAGGTCCTACAGAAGGTTGCCGGTGGCGTCTGCTGGGATAACTGCCCGACGGAAGGCCAGTGCGGACATCATGTCTGTGGTACCGTAGGCTGGGAAAATTTCAAGGGATGCTGACGGATTGAGAGGTAAGATGATATGGCAATCAACAAAAATGAAATTACAAAAGAAATGTTGGAAAAGGCTATGCAGTGCAAGTCTGTCGACGAACTGATGGCGCTGGCTAAGGCGGAAGGGTTTGAGATTACGAAAGACGAAGCGGAAGCCTATTTCGCGGAATTTGCCGACGTTGAGCTGGATGAAAAAGCGCTGCGAAACGTAGCGGGCGGTACTTGCAACCTGGAGGGCACCAGTTGCTGGACGCTGAGCAATTAGTGAAATATTCAGGTTTCAAAAAATAAACTGGCGTTATTTCAATTACGTGTTTTTACGAGGGGGATTTTTCATCATGCCGATCAACAAAAAGGAAATCACAAAAGAAATGTTGGAAAAGGCTATGCAGTGTAAAACAGCGGAAGAGTTAATAGCGCTGGCAAAGGCTGAAGGCATTGAGGTTACCAAAGCCGAGGCAGAAGCATACTTGGCGGAGTTATCCGACGCTGAACTGGACGATAAAGTGCTGAAGAATGTTGCCGGCGGTGGCTGCTGGAATTGCCTGGATAATTGCGGGGTTGATAACTGTCCTTGCAGGGATTAGGTAAAGTACCCTGTGGTTAAGTTATACAAGTCCCGATTTGCAAAAAGTGAAAAACGGTGAACTGTCAATGACAGATTGCCAAAACAAAAGCTGTCAATGACACTTTGCAACAGCCGTGGACTTTTCTGCGGCTGTTTTGTTCATATTTGTCGTGCATGTTGAAACGTTATGCAGGACTCAACTATGTGGGGGCTGGTTATGAAACGAATTCGTGTTGATTTTTTGATTGTCGGGGCCGGGCTTGCCGGTTCTGTCGCGGGATTTTTGCTGAAAAAGGCCGGCGCTGATGTGCTGGCCCTTGAACTGCTGGACGCGAAGACGAAGGAAAAGCTCTGCGGCGGTATCATGAATAAAAGGGCGCTTACGCAGGTTGCGGAGGTGTTTGGCGAAGACTGCATGGATACATTGCGGCCTATGCATATCGAAAAAGTATGGGACCGGTATGCAGGGCTTGAAATACTCATAGAGTCGGATGTTTATTACGCCTTACCCCGCAAACGTCTGGACGATTACTGCCTGGAACGGTATCTGCAAGCGGGCGGAATGCTGCAGGACCGGACGACGGTACGCGAGATCGATGACAGCGCCGGCGTTGCCATATGTGACGATCTTCGCACCGGGGAGACGTTCGAAGTTGAATTTGGCCGCATCATTGGAGCGGACGGGGCCATGTCGGCAGTACGCCGCCTGCTTACCGGAAGAAACCAGCGGGTTGGGATTACGCTGGAAGGAGTGGTTCCGCTGACAAGCCGGGACGGAGTATTTGAATATCTTTCCCGGGAGGTGGGATACAGCTGGTATATTCCACGGGGAGAGGATGCCGTTGTTGGCTGCGGCATTCATCCCGGCAATGCGGAAACTTGCCGGGAAGGGATGAATGCGCTTTGCCGGGGTCTGCAGATAGAAGAACCGCATAATGTGCGCGGAGCAGCCATCCCCACGGGAGACGACATGTTGTTGGAATACGGCAGGCGAACCTGTTTTGTGGGAGATGCTGCCGGTCTGATTGCAGCATCCTCCGGGGCAGGAATCGAACTGGCAGTAATATCGGCGCGGCTGTTGTCCGAATCGCTGCTGAACGGAAATTCCTATACAGAAGCCATGAAACCCAAAACGGATTATATTGCGAGGTTGGCTCAGGATGCAAAGAAAAGTTACTTTGTGTACCGGTTTTTCATTATGCGTAAAGGAAGACCCGCAAAGCCGTTTGTTTCTGAAAAGACGCGCTGAAAAATGCAGCTGCAGTTTTACTTCGCAAAGTTTTTAATGATATAATTATTAAAAATCCATCAGCGTCAATCTGGATGAATCTGTCTTGTTTATATAATAAAACACACATGAAAACAATAAGAGTTGTTGCTGCAGTAATATGCGATTCTATTTGTGAAAAGAAAAAAATATTTGCTACGGCAAGGGGCTATGGCGATTTTAAAGGCCAGTGGGAATTTCCCGGCGGAAAGATTGAAGAAGGAGAAACTTCCCAGCAGGCGCTTGTCAGGGAAATCTGGGAAGAACTGGAAACAAAGATTACAGTAGGAGATTTGATCACCACAATTGAATATGATTATCCTGCATTCCATTTGTCCATGGATTGTTTTTGGTGTGAGGTTGCGGAAGGTGAACTGAAATTGTTGGAAGCGGAAGAAGCCCGGTGGCTTACAAAAGATACACTCTTTGATGTTGAATGGCTTCCGGCTGACATAACCATAGTGGAGGAAATTAAAAAACAATTGAAGTAATTCTTTATTCAGATGCTTAATATGATAATGCAGGCAAACTGAATCATTATATAAAGACAGGAAGCGAAAAGAATGATAGCAATGGCTTTTCAATAAAAACAGAGGTTGCTTACATTTCGTTTTTCGTTTAAAATGTATAATATAGGCACTTTGGATATTGTTTTGTGAAAGGTGGTAGTTGTTATGCCGATCAACAGAAATGAACTGACAAAAGAAATGGTCATAAAAGCCCTGCAGTGCAAGGATGCCGATGAACTGATCGTGTTGGCGAAGACCGGCGGCATCGAGTTGACGAAAGAAGAGGCCGAAACCTACATGGCGGAACTGGCTGATTTCGAACTGGATGGCGAAAACCTGAAAAAAGTCTCCGGAGGCATTTTCGAATGCTATATGAGAAATGATTGCATGTATGCGTTTGACGATTGGAAATAACGCGGATTAACGTGGATTGTTTTATCCGATATATTTCAGGATTCATCATTCATATTGAGCGAAACAGCTGTGGAGTTATTTTCTGCAGCTGTTTTTTATAATGAAGATAGACGGGACAGTTGCTAATAACGTAATAAAATGCGGCAGTTCTGCAGAAAGGGGAGTAAGGGAATGGATAAGCAGAGCAAGAAATATGATATAAAAGATAAGAAGGTTATCGTAGACCTGTTCGTTCTATGGCTCGCGTTGACCGCGCTTTCCTGCGCGGCGATCAATCTTCATATCTCGTTGAATAAGCTGGGGAAAAAGGAAGAATAGCGTAGAGGAGTAACTTGCGTTAAATTTTTTATATTTTCAGAAGGTTGTTGCGTTATGGAATTAGAGTGTGATACAATAAAAATGATTTTAAGATGGAAATTACTATGAAATTTGAACAAAAATATAGTATTACATCTTTACGTAAAGATGATCATTCTTTGATTAAAAGGAGGATATTATGTCTTTTCAATCCCTGACCCCTGAAGTACTTGCACAACTTACCGCCGCGCTCCCCGAAAGCGTTCTGACCGGGGACCAGATCAGCGAAGACTATGCCCACGATGAGATGGTGTCCGCCGGTTTCCGTATGCCGGACGCTGTAGTGATGGCGCGGTCGACAGAAGAGGTTTCAAAAGCCTGCAAAATTCTGTACGAGAATAACATCCCCATCATTCCCCGCGGAGCCGGAACCGGGCTCAGCGGCGGATGTGCGCCAATCTGCGGCGGTGTGGTCATTGATACGACGAAGATGAATCATATTCTGCGCTGGGATTTGGACAATGGCCTTGTTCACATTGAAGCCGGCGTCCTGTTGGCTGACCTGACTGCCGCCTGCACGGAACGCGGCATGTTCTATCCGCCTGACCCCGGCCAACGGTTTGCTGCGGTGGGTGGAAACGTGGCCACCAATGCCGGTGGGATGCGTGCCGTGAAATACGGCTGCACCCGTGAATATGTCCGCACCATGACGGTGGTGCTTCCCGACGGCCGTGTGGTGAAGCTGGGCGGTGAACCCAGCAAAAACAGCTCCGGGTATTCCCTCCTGCATCTGCTGATTGGTTCTGAAGGGACATTGGGAATCATCACGGAAATTGGACTGAAACTCATCCCCCAGCCAAAATTCCAGGTTTCCCTTCTGGGAATGTTTGAGGATTTGGAGGCCTGTATCCGTTGCGTGCCTGTGGTCAAGCATTCCGGGCTGGATCCCCAGTCTCTGGAATTTATGCCCCGTTCCAATGTAGAACGGGCGGAGAAATTCACGGAAAAGGTGGTCTATCCTGCCGTGAGTGAGGGGACAAACGTGGGAGCATATCTTCTCACTACCTTTGATTGCCGCCGGGAAGAGGAGATGGAAGAGACCATGGAGGCGGCCGCTGAGGTTATGCTGGAAGGCGGTGCGCTGGATGTGCTCGTATTTGATAATGCCAATGCGATGAAAGCGGCCTGGGATATGCGCAGAGCCGTGCCGGAAGCCATCCTTGAAACCTATGACAAGGTAGAGGAATGCGACATCGTGGTTCCCATCAGTTACATCGCGGAGATTGTGGAATATGCCCAGAGCCTGGCAGATGAAGTAGGTCTGGATATTAATACCTACGGACACGCCGGGGACGGCAACATCCATATCAAACTCTGTGCTAATGGCATGGAGGAACAGGAATTCCGCGCCCGTTCGGATAAGTTCCTGGATCTGATTTATGCGAAAGGCAAGGGAATGAACGCCCTGATCTCCGGAGAACACGGTATCGGAGCTGTTTCCGTCCGGCGTCTGGAGGACTATGTAGGCAGTGATGTGATGCAGCTGATGCAGGGCATCAAGGCGGTATTCGATCCGAAAGGTCTTTTGAATCCGGGCAAGGTCTGCACGTATGTGAAAGACTGACATGACAGTTTAGTTAGTTTCAGTAAACAAGGCCGGTATTTCAGGTACCGGTCTTTTTTTGGTATAATAATCTTGTAACAGCAAGAAGAAAAGGAAAGAATAGTAACATGAGCTACAGAACAATCGACAGGGAATCGTATTACCGGAAAGGCGTTTTTCGTCATTTTTCCGAAGACTGCAAATGTTCTACATCGATGACAGCCCGGATTGATGTCACCGATCTCGTGGAGTATTCCCAAAAAACGAAGACTAAATTTTATATCAATTTCCTTTACATCCTCACAAAAGTGATGAACTCGAGAGAGGATTACAGAATGGGTTATCTCTGGCAGACAGAAGAACTGGTCTGCTATGATGTAATCAATCCAACACAGTATGTTTTCCATGACGATACGGAAACCTTCACGCTTGTTTACACAGAATACTGTGCGGATTACGCGGCATTTTATTCCAATGCACTTCAGGATGTGGAACAGGCAAAGAAGACACGGGACTATGGACTGGATTTGGAACATCATCCGAACTGGTTTGATGCTTCCTGTATTCCGTGGCTTTCCTATGATTCGCTGCATGTTGAATTGCCGGACGGGTACTTATTCTTCGCACCTATTGTCAACTGGGGAAAATATCGCAGGGAAAACGGGAGGCTGTTAATGCCGGTGACCGTACGCCTGAATCATGCGATCGCCGACGGGTATTTAGTTGCCAATGTGTTTCGTCTGCTGCAGCAGGAAATGGAATTGTTTGTACAGCAAGAGTCGTAAAGTAAGGAGTTGCGGTCAAAAGTCACCGGGCGTGTAAAAGCGTCCGGTGATTTTTGTGTTGTCTCTTTTGGCCGGATTTTCCGGGTCGGCGTAATGGCAGCTCTCTCGAACAAACAATAGAATGCTGGCATGTTAAGTTACAAAGAGACAAACAAATAGTCTGTCTATATTTATAACAGAGAGCAGGCTCCAAACCTGCGCCATCACTGGCCTGACGAAAATTTTCCGGTCACTAAACTGACCGGATGCAATGCCAGCCCGGCAAGTTGCCGTGAAATTGGATAAAAAATGTAAAACTTCAGAAACCTGCATAAGTAGTGGCGTGGCGAGGTGAATCTGTAAATGATTGATTATTGATTACGTTTATACTGATATATGGTATAATTAAATTGAGTTTTAATATTTTTTTTCGCGCAAATTGTTGATTGGGAAAGAACGTATTTCCTGACCAATTATTATATGCCTTGAAGAAGGAATAAAGTTCTATTATTAAAAAATGAATCCTGATGCAGCTGGTAGGTCATTCTGAATCAGGAAAGTTGCAATGCTGATGGAGGACACTGCCTGCGTGGATCAGTATGCCGCGGCGCATGGGCTGAGCCTTTTTTCCTCCGGCAGCGTGGTGAAAGTGTAAGTGATCAATATGATGGAACGGTGGGAACAATTCCAAGGGGTGTATGTTCATACCCCTTTTTGTTTGCAAAAATGTTTATATTGTGATTTTCCGTCCTATGCCGGGTTCACGGAAGCAGTGCGACAGCAGTATGTGGATGCGCTCTGTAGGGAAATAAAATTTCGTTCCTTACAGCGTGAGCTGCCTGTTGCGGAAAACGCGACGGTGTATTTCGGGGGAGGGACGCCGACGGTTCTTTCCGTGGGACAAATTCAAAATATTGTTGCCGGCCTGAAAGAATACGGCTGGTGGAAAGAACCGGCGGAAGCAACCATTGAAGCTAATCCCGGAACGGTAGACGCTGAAAAACTGAAGGCACTGCGCGAAATTGGCTTTGACCGGATCAGCTTAGGGGTGCAGTCTCTGCAGAACAACGAATTGCGGGCGCTGGGGCGGATCCATTCGGCGGAAGAGGCGTTGCGCGCGATTGAAGAAGCAAAGCTGGCAGGCTTCCAACGTGTCAACGCGGATCTGATGTCCGGCATTCCCTGCCAGACGGTGGAGTCTTTCCGCGACACAATGAATCAGATTTTGCAGATGAACCTGTCGCACATTTCTGCGTACAGTCTGATTCTGGAAGAAGGAACGCCGATGGAACGGTTGGTTGCGTCAGGACGGGTTACTTTGCCGGATGAAGACATTTCTTATTTAATGTATGAGATGACCACGGAGATTTTGGCGCAGGCAGGTCTGCGACGCTATGAAATATCCAATTACGCGAAACCCGGCCAGGAGTCTCTTCATAATATTGTGTACTGGCATTATGAACCTTACGCGGCCTTCGGGGTGGGCGCCTGTACCTTTAACGGAAAAGAACGGCGGACGAATACGGCAGATGTGCAGGAATATATAAAAGGCTGGAGGAAGGAAGGGCCTGTACCGCAAAACGATGATAATACAATGAACGGGAAGGATACTTCTTCTGTTCCTATGCTTTCTGCAGAAAAGGAAAAGAAAGGAGTAACTGACCTTTTACTCTCTTCTGTCAATGAGTACAGGGGTCTGTGGCAAACGGAATCCCTTGACCGCAGAACCCAGATCAGCGAAGCGATGATCATGGGTCTGCGTATGACGGAAGGCGCAGATATAAACAAAATGGAAAAACGGTTTGATATAAACATAATGAACTATTATGGAAAGGAAATCCAAACGCTGCTGGATAAAAAACTGGCTGAGTGCGAAGATGGAAAGCTGCGGCTGACAGCTTATGGTATGCGGTTCGGTAACCGCGTGTTTGAAAAATTTATATGAGCTGCATGGAGGGAAGTGGATGCCGTTGATTGATTGTGTCAACCGTCTTTTGCAAGTTTCATTTCCACTCGGCGGGTAGTAGTTACCCGGCCGGCGTTTAAACAGCATCGGTCGGCACATTTGAATTGATTCGTGTTTTCTTACTTCATAACCATCGGGAGTCGTTCACTGAAAAGAGTGTAACGGCTCTTTTTAATTTTGAAGTTTGTGTGAATTGTGCGGAAAAAATAAAAATTTTACTTTTTGACTATTGACATTGTTGGCAAAGGGTGCTATTCTTACATTGTGAAAGATGTTAGCACTCTGTGTACGTGAGTGCTAACAAAAAACAGAAACACGAAGGAGGCCTGCAGCAAAAGCCTCCTGAACAAAGATGAGGTGGGATTATGTTAAACGACCGTAAACGGAAAATCCTGCAGATCATCATCGAAGACTACATTGAAACTGCAACATAATCTGGGATTGAGTCCGGCCACCATCCGTAACGAGATGAGCGATCTGGAACTGTTAGGCTACCTTGAGCAGCCTCATACCTCGGCAGGGCGTGTTCCTTCTGCGCAGGCGTACCGCCTGTATGTGGATTCCATGGTGGATTCCATGAAGGAAGAACCCGGCGTGCTGACGGAAAACGACAGGGCGCTGATCAACAGCTGGTACAAAGAACGCATCCGTAACATGGATGACATTTTTAAATCCACTGCCAAGATTCTGTCACGCATGACCCAGAATGTTTCTCTGGTGCTGGCCAATAAAAAATCCACGGCCCGATTCAAGTATCTGAAGTTTTTACCCCTGAGCGATACCCAGGCGATTATGTGCATCGTTACGGATGACGGAGCCATGGATAACGGGCTGATCGATATCCCGGCGGGGATGAGCAGCGCCGAAATGGATTACCTGTCCGGCAAGATGAGTAATCTGCTGGAAGGCAGAAGGCTCACGGAAATTACCGGCGATTTGCTCCAGGAAGTGTACTCCGCCGTATCCGAGGATGAAGTGATGCTGGCTTCCCTGAAGAAAGCTATCAGCAACATCGTCGCGAAGAATAGCGAGCAGAAAGTGTTCCTGGGCGGCGCCAAGCAGCTGCTGAACCAGCCGGAATTCCAGGATGTGGGCAGGGTGAAAAACCTGCTGGGGATTTTGGAAGAGGAAAAAGTGGTGAAGGATATCCTGAACGCCGGGGATGATTCCGGACTGAAGGTGACCATCGGCAGCGAGAACAAGTTCACCGGCATCAAGGACTGCAGCATGGTGCAGGCCACCTACCGGCTGAACGGACAGATCGTAGGGACTATGGCGGTGCTGGGGCCTACCCGGATGGAATACCGCAAGGTCATCGCGGTGATGAATTATCTGCACAAGTATCTGGAAACCATATTGAAAGACCCGAAGTGATTTCCCAACAGCACCTGCTTCCGGAGAGTTTGTAAAAATAAATCAGGAAGCGCGGACGGATTGCGGGAGAACGTTTCGTAAGAAATCATCATTTATAATATAGATTGTTTGAACAGACAAGAAACCCAAAAGGAGGAACCGTGTTGTTTAAGAGGAAGAGTGAGGAAGAAATCCGGGAAGAGGTTGATCCGAACCGGAACGCAACTATGCAGACCGAAGAGGAAACCGTAACCGGAAGCGCGCCGGGACAGGCGGAAGCCCCGGGAACCGGAAACGGGGACGGGACGGCAGGAGATCCTGTTGAGGAAACAAAGCAGGAGGAAGCTGCGGAAGAAACGCTGGAAGATGTACAGGCTAAACTGACAGCCGCGGCGGCTCTGCTGAAAACAAAAGAGGAAGAAGCGACGGAAACCAAAAACCGGCTGCTGCGCCTCCAGGCGGATTTCGATAATTTCCGCCGCCGCAACACAGCGGAGCGGGAAGAGCTGGCTACGTATGTGACCATCAGCGTGGTCAACAAGTTTTTACAGATTCTGGATAACTTCGAACGGGCGGAAGCCGCGGCGGAAAACGCGACGGACGTACAGAGTGTGGTGGACGGCATGGCCGGCATCCAGAAACAGTTTGTAAAAACACTGGAAGATTTGGGGGTAAAGGAGATCCCCGCCCAGGGCGAAAAGTTTAACCCCAATTTCCACGAAGCGGTGATGCGGGGGCAGAACCCGGAGATGGAAGACGAGACCATCGACATGGTTTTTGAAAAAGGCTACCAGCTCCACGACAAAGTGGTGCGCCACAGCAAGGTGCGCGTCATCAGCAACGAGTAACGGTTTTAAGCAAAAGCGAGTGGCCGGTGCTGCAATAAAAAGAGCAGGCGCCGGCAACGTAAAAATGTTTAAGTTATGAACCGAAAGGTTCAAAGATTTATAAAGTGTTTATGAATTCAGTTTAAAATTTAAGGAGGAATACATCATGTCTAAAGTAATTGGTATTGACTTAGGTACTACGAACTCTGTTGTTGCAGTAATGGAAGGTGGCGAACCCACCGTTATCACGAACCCGGAAGGCAGCCGCCTGACTCCTTCTGTAGTTGGTTTCACGAAAGACGACCAGCGTCTGGTCGGCCAGATGGCAAAACGTCAGGCGATTTCCAATCCGGCCCGTACCGTAAGCTCCATTAAACGGCACATGGGCGAAGCCGGTTACCGTGTGGAGATCGGCGACAAGAAATTCTCCCCGGAAGAAATTTCCGCTATGATCCTGCAGAAGCTGAAAGCGGACGCGGAAAAATATCTGGGAGAAACCGTAACCCAGGCGGTTATCACTGTTCCGGCGTACTTCTCCGATTCCCAGCGTCAGGCTACCAAAGACGCAGGCAAGATTGCCGGTCTGGAAGTACTGCGTATCATCAACGAACCGACGGCGGCTTCCCTGGCTTACGGCATCGACAAGACCGACGACCACACCATCCTGGTGTATGACCTGGGCGGCGGCACCTTCGATGTCAGCATCCTGGAACTGGGAGACGGCGTATTCGAAGTAAAAGCGACTAACGGCGATACCCATCTGGGCGGCGACGATTTCGACGACCGCATCATGAACTGGATGGTTGCGGAATTCAAGAAAGAAAACGGCATCGACCTGTCCAACGACAAGATGGCAATGCAGCGTCTGCGCGAAGCAGCGGAAAAGGCCAAGATCGAACTTTCCAGCATGGTAACCACCAACATTAACCTGCCGTTCATCACGGCTGGCGCTGACGGTCCGAAACATCTGGATATGAACCTGACCCGCGCCAAATTCGAAGAGATGACGGCGGATCTGGTAGAACGGACCATTGGACCGACCAAACGGGCACTGAGCGACGCAGGCCTGTCCGCCAGCGATATCAACAAAGTAATTCTGGTTGGCGGTTCTTCCCGTATCCCGGCTGTACAGGAAGCTATCAAACGGGTGATGGGCAAAGAGCCTACCCGCAACGTTAATCCGGACGAATGCGTAGCCATCGGCGCGGCTATCCAGGCCGGCGTACTGGCAGGCGAAGTAAAAGATGTACTGTTGCTGGATGTAACGCCGCTGTCTCTGGGCATTGAAACCCTGGGCGGTGTGTTCACCCGCATCATCGACCGCAACACCACCATTCCGACTTCCCGGAAGCAGGTATTCTCTACAGCTACGGATAACCAACCTTCCGTTGATATCCATGTGCTGCAGGGCGAACGCGATATGGCGGCAGACAACAAGACCCTGGGCCGT
This sequence comes from uncultured Selenomonadales bacterium, assembly GCA_900315925.1. Lineage (GTDB taxonomy): Bacteria > Bacillota > Negativicutes > Acidaminococcales > Acidaminococcaceae > Succiniclasticum. Next base: position 33,091 of record ONAV01000013.1, read on the forward strand.
TTCGAGCTGGGCGGCATCCCGGCAGCTCCCCGCGGAGTTCCGAAGATTGAAGTTGCGTTCGATATCGATGCCAACGGTATCGTAAACGTAAGCGCCAAGGATCTGGGCACCGGCAAGGAACAGAAGATCACCATTACTTCTTCCGGCACCCTGAGCAAAGACGAAGTAGACCGCATGGTGAAAGAAGCGGAAGCCAACGCGGAAGCGGACAAGAAACGCAAGGAAGGCGTAGAGGTTCGCAACCAGGCCGACTCCCTGATCTACCAGGCGGAAAAGACCATCAAAGATATGGAAGGCAAAGGCAAGGACGACCTGATTGCCAAAGTTAAATCCGCAATGGATACCCTGAAGGCAGACCTGAAGGGCGACGATAATGAAAAGATCAAAGCTTCCACCGAAGCGCTGACCAAACCGTTGTATGAACTGTCCGCCGAACTGTACAAGCAGGCGGAAGCCAACAAGGGCGATGGAGGGGCTGCCGGTGCAGCCGGTGCGCAGGACGCAGGCGAAAGCAAAAAAGCCGACGACGATGTGGTTGACGCGGAAGTTGTTGACGATAAGAAATAAAATCAGCGGGATGGGATGAAACAATGGCTGAAAAAAGAGATTTTTATGAGGTGCTTGGCGTTTCCAAAGACGCCAGCACCGATGATATCAAAAAAGCATATCGTAAGCTGGCACGCAAGTACCATCCTGATTTAAACAAGGATAATCCGGAAGCCGCTGAAAAGTTCAAGGAATGCAGCGAAGCGTACAGTGTCCTTTCGGATGATCAGAAGCGTGCCCAGTATGACCAGTTCGGCATGGCGGCTTTTGAAAACGGCGGCGCGGGTGGCGCCGGCGGCTTCGGCGGATTTGAAGGGTTTGGCGGTTTTGGCGCCGGCGGCTTCGGCAATGGCATGGAGGACATTTTCGATATGTTCTTCGGCGGCGCCGGCGGACGCCGGGGCAGTCAGGCTGATAAAGGTCCCCAGCGGGGCAGTGATTTGCGCTTTGACCTGAACCTGACCTTTGAGGAAGCGGCCTTTGGTGTAGAGAAAGAAATTTCCCTGTACCGGGATGAGACCTGCGAGCATTGCCACGGCAACTGCGCGGAACCCGGTTCCAAGGTGGAAACCTGTCCGGACTGCCACGGTACCGGTCAGATCCGCGTGGTGCAGAACACTGTGCTGGGGCAGATGCAGACCGTACGGCCCTGCCCGAAATGCCATGGAGAAGGCAAGATCATTTCCGACCCCTGCCATGAATGCCGCGGTACAGGAACGGTTAAAAAGCAGAAGAACCTGAAGGTGAAAGTTCCGGCCGGCGTGGCCGACGGTTCCCGTTTACGTGTGGCCAACGAAGGCGCTGCCGGTCCCAAGGGAGGACCGAACGGCGATTTGTACGTGTACCTGTTCGTGAAACCTCACAAGTTCTTTGAACGGGACGGCAACGATGTGTACTGCGAAGTGCCTATCAACATTGTGCAGGCATCTTTGGGCGCCGAGGTAGAAGTGCCTACTTTGGACGGCAAGGTTGTTATGAAGGTTCCGGAAGGAACGCAGCCGGGCCGGGTGATGCGCCTGCGTGGCAAAGGGATTCCGCGTTTGCGGGGAACCGGCCGGGGCGACCAGTTGGTGCGTATCAAGGTCGTGGTGCCTACGAAGCTGACGGAACGGCAGAAAGCGGTGCTGCGTAATTTTGCCGATGTGGCCAAGGATAATATTAATCCGGAAGAGAAGAGTTTCCTGAACAAGATCAAGGATTTGTTTAAGTAAGAGAGCAACGGTTTGATTACGTCAGGGAACTGAGGAAAAGTTAAAAAGAGAGAAGGCTTTCGGTGCGGCTTGCAGAGAATGCAGGCCGTACTTTTTTGTGTTCAGTGCAAAGCACCGTATTTTGTGATAAAATATAATATAGGCTAAGCATTATTTTTAAACCTGTCGTCATCCTGTAGCTGCGTTGAGGGACATTGACGCAGTCAGTCACAAAAAGCACCGGTCAGCATGCAGACGAATGAATCAGTGTTTTCTTAAAAATCAGAGGGGATATTATGGCACAGTTTATAACAGATATTTTTGCACAGTTAGACAAAAAGCGGGCGCTGCTCTGTGCCGGGACGAAAGAAAAACATGACACCATGACCGTCAGTTGGGGCGGTATGCTGCATAATAAGAGCGTCTTTTTGCTTCGTTCAGTTATCCTGTGCCTGTTTGTGTCGTTTCTGTTTTCTGTAGCATGTACAGCTTGTGGTGAAGCCGCAGTACCGTTTGTCAGGATAGACAGGGACAAACTGAACGGTTGGAATGGCAAACTGGCCAATGTGAGACTGCTGGCGGATCACCGGTATCAATTTAAGAAAGTGAACCCCAAGTACAGATTTGATCCGGATTTTAAACCTTCCACAGAAGGGCTGGATACACTGTGTATTTCGGGCAGCGCGCAATTTTCGGGGCCGCAGTTCCGGAGACTTGCTTCTGTCTTGCGGGAATGCGCCAAGGGCAAGGACATATATGTTATTGATTTGCGGCAGGAAAGCCATGTTTTTGTTAACGAGGGAATCCCCCTCTCCTGGTACGGGTCTCACAACTGGGCAAATGAAGGAATGACGCTTACGGAGGTTGAGGCTGACGAAGCAAAGCGCTTTGGGGCAATGATTGGGAAAACAATTCAGGCGTACACCAGAAAAGGCAATAGGCCCATTGCCCGAATGGAAATCAATGTTAAAAGCGTTATGACGGAAAAGGAACTGGTTGAAAGCGAAGGATTTAAATACCTGAGGATTCCGATTCGGGATCATATCTGGCCCCCGGCGAAAGATATCGACGGTTTTATATCCTTTGTAAACAGAATGGGTCCGGGTCAGGCCTGGCTGCATTTCCACTGTCATGCAGGTAAAGGACGCACGGGTATCATGATGATGATTTACGATATGATGAGGAATCCGGGCGTGCCTATGAAGGACATTGTTATCCGTCAGACGATGGCGGGAAGCAGTTATCCCCTTTACACCGAGAAATCCAACAGCTATAAAGTACCTCTCTATGAGGAAAAAGCCAGGATGATGCCCTTGATCTATGAATATGTGCAGGAAAACCGTAAAACGAACTATAAAGTCCCCTGGAGTTTATGGTTGAAAAAGAAGAAACAGATTGAGTAGTTTAATTTGATTAAAAGACATACGAAGTTTTAAGCGAGGTTTGTATGCATCGTTTTTTCATTCCGAAGCCTTATAAACAGGAAATGCAGATTACCGGCAGGGACGCCCACCATATTATGGATGTGCTGCGTATGGGTACGGGAGATCAATTGCAGGTGGTAGCGGATGACGGCATCAGTTTTGTGGGGGAGATTACGGCTGTCAGTATGAATACAGTGACGGTTTCGGCAAAAGAAATCCTGCGGGAGACCCATGAGCCGGATGTGCGGATCTCCCTGCTGCAGGGTCTGGCCAAAGGCGAGAAGATGGAGTTGATTATACAGAAGGCTGTGGAGATTGGCGTTGTTGAAATTTTCCCGCTTGCCATGGATCATTCGGTGGTGGTGCTGGACCGTTCCAAAGCGGGAAAGAAAACAGAGCGCTGGCAGAAAATTGCGGAAGCAGCGGCCAAGCAGAGCAAACGGGATGTGATTCCGGCGGTGCATGAGGTTATAAAGTTGTCGCAGGTTTTGCAGGAAGAGAATTGGGATTTGCTGGTGATTGCGTATGAAAGCGAAAACCGGATCAGTCTGAAGGAAGTGCTGCAGGCTCACAAAAACGCAAAGAGCATCGGCGTGATCATCGGGCCGGAAGGCGGGCTTTCCAATGAAGAGGTAAAAGCTGCGCAGGAAGCAGGCGGCATCGCGGTAAGCCTGGGGCGGCGGATTTTGCGAACGGAAACGGCCGGGCTGGTGGCGGCTGCGGCGATTTTGTATGAAACGGATAATCTGGGGATATGAATAGAAAACAGTAGCTGGAAGTCAGTATAAAAGTGAAACATGAAGCGGAAGAAGTAACAGCGGAAATAGTTTGGGGACAGGAACATGGAACAGTGGCTGGAAGTCAGCATAAAAGTAAAACATGAAGCGGAAGAAGTAACGGCGGAAATTTTGCGGGAGGCCGGCGCCCGGAACGGAGTGGCCATAGAGGACCCGGTGCTGTATGAAACGGTGCGCAAGTCATTGCCTTTTGAACTTTGCGACCCGCTGCCGGAAGAGACGGATTTGTCTGTGGTGACGGTAACGGCATATTATCCGGAAGATGAAGAACTGCAGAAAAGGCTGCAGCGAATCGAAGCGGAACTGACCGCGGTGGAAAAACGGATTGGACGCTTTCGTATCGGGCCCACGCTGTTCCGAAAAGTCAGTGAAACGGACTGGTCGGATGAATGGAAGCAGTATTTCCATGTGACCCGGGTGGGGAAACATATTGTAGTGAAACCCTCATGGGAAAGTTACGAGCCGGAAGCGGAGGACATCGTGTTGGAACTGGATCCCGGTATGGCTTTCGGTACGGGGACGCATCCGACGACGGTTCTTGTGTTGGAAGCCCTGGAAAAAACGGTTCATCGCGACACCACGGTGTTTGACGTGGGAACAGGCAGCGGCATTTTGGCCATGACCGCGGCAAAGTTAGGCGCAAAAAGTATCAAAGCAGTGGATATAGACGGAGTTGCAGTGCGGACGGCAATGGAAAATATTGCAAAAGCCGGACTGGCAGACCGCATCGAAGTAAAACAGGGCGACCTGCTTCACGGTACGGAAGGCAAAGCCGATGTGATCGTAGCCAATATTTTGGCGGACATCATTATCCTGCTGCTGCCGGATATTCCCGGTAAGCTGAAGGAGGGCGGCCTGTTCTTCGCCAGCGGTATCATTGAAGATTATCAGCAGGACGTAACCGAAGCCGCAGAAAAAGTTGGACTGCGTGTGAAAGAAGTGACCCGCATCAAAGACTGGGTGGGACTGCTGATGGAAAAAGCTTACTAATGGAAAGAGTTTCCGATTGGCCGGCGGCTACTCCGTTGAGATACAATATGAATTGCGACAGCAATACATTTTAACATTGTAAATGGATTGAGAGTTAGGAAAGATAATATAATGAACAAAATTGCGTTTATGACATTGGGTTGCAAAGTAAATCAGGCGGATACGGCCAGCATGCAGGAACTGTTCCGGCAGGCGGGATACATCGTTTGCGATTTTACGGAAGAGGCCGATGTGTATGTGGTAAATACCTGTGTGGTGACCAACACGGGACAGCAGAAGTCAAGGCAGATGATTCGGCGGGCCATCCGCAAAGAGAATGATGCGCTGATCGTGGTGACGGGCTGCTATCCCCAGACCGCCGCGGAAGAAGTGAAATCCATCGACGGGGTAGACCTGATCATTGGCACCCAGGACCGGGCGAAAATCGTGACGCTGGTGGAAGCGGCGCTGGACAGAAAACAGGCAATGAAAAGAGCTTCAGTTGTTTCTGATTCTGTGGCTGAAAGAATAAAGGCAGATGATGATTCCAATGAGCCGGCAATTGTACAAAAACAATTTGCACAGTTACGCACTTCTGCAGTGGACGACGAAGTACACCCCTGGGAACAGGGCGTGCAGTTTGAGGAAATGTCAGGGGGCAATGAAGCGGACAAGACCCGGGCCTACCTGAAAATTCAGGAAGGCTGCAATCAGTATTGCTCCTACTGCATCATTCCCTACGCACGGGGACCGATTCGTTCCCGGAGCCTGCAAAGTATAAAAGAAGAAGTGCAGCGCCTGACGAAAGCGGGATACAGGGAAATTGTCCTGATCGGCATTCATCTTGGCTGCTACGGGAAAGAGACGAAAGACGGAACGACGTTATATGATGCGGTCCGGGCAGCGCTTTCCGTCCCGGACTTGCAGCGCCTGCGTCTGGGTTCCCTGGAATCGGTAGAAGTGGAACCGCGTCTGCTGGATTTGATGGCAGAGGACAAACGCCTGTGTCCTCATCTGCACTTGCCCCTGCAGAGCGGGTGCGATAAGGTTTTAAAAGATATGCACCGCCCGTATGATACGAAGCGATTCGCAACACTGTTGGAACAGATTCGCAACAAAGTTCCCGGCGTTGCGATTACGACAGATGTCATCGTGGGTTTCCCCGGCGAAACGGAAGACGACTTTGCCGCAACCTGCCATTTTGTGAAACAATGCGGCTTCGCCAAGATGCACATCTTCCCGTACTCCAAACGAAAAGGCACACCGGCGGCAGCAAGGCAGGACCAGATTCCGGAAACCGTAAAGAAATACCGGGCGGAAAAACTGGCAGAGCTGGACCGCGAAATGCAGCAGGCATATTTTGCACAAAATGTGGGAACAAATCATGCGGTGCTGGTGGAACAACCGATAATAACAGACAAGAAAGCCACGGGATATGTAGAAGGTTTAACGGAAAACTACATCCGGGTGGAATTTAAAGGCGAACCGGACTTATGCGGTAAAATGATTGATGTCAAAATCACGGAAGCCTTAATTGACAACTGCAAAGGCATCATTTTATAATTTGAAGTAGTTGCAGGTAAGAAAAAGAAATGAGCAAAACATAGTGAAGCATTTCGTTTGAACGTTTACTGGGCAACCCGTGAGGGCCCCAGTTTGACGAGCGAGCAACGCGAAGCTTGCTGAGCGGGCGGAGTGAGGAAGTGGGAGACGGATTGCCCAGTAAACGCAACTTCGGGTTTTGATGCCACAGACGCATGAATCCATGGAATAGCAAGCGTTTACGGTTTTGCGAATTCTTTTCCTAACGAAGTATTTTAAAGGAGGCATTATCATGAGTGACTGTATCTTTTGCAAAATCGCGGCAGGCGAAATCCCATCCAACAAAGTGTACGAAGACGACAAGATGATCGCATTCAAAGATTTGGAACCGGCAGCCCCGGTCCACGTGCTTTTAGTACCCAAAACCCATGCGGACAATGTGATGAAAGCAGAACCGGCATTGGTTGGTTACATGCTGGGCAAAGTGGAGGAGATTGCAGAAAAGCTTGGGATTAAAGAGGACGGATTCCGCCTGATCATCAACACAGGGAAAGACGGCGGACAGACCGTACAGCACCTGCACATCCATCTGATCGGTGGGAAAGCCATGGGCTGGCCTCCCTTCCCGAAAGAATCATAATCAAATACCGTGGCATGATTCCGCTGCCGTAAGTCGGATTGGCGGTAAGACACCGGAATTTTGCGCTGGATTTCTTTTTCTGTTTTTCATAAAAAACTGTGAAAAGAATGGAATTTTGCGGCGCGGATTTGTTGACAGATTCTGCCATTTGCGATATAATCTACTGGTAAAATTGTGTGCAGGTGTTTTGTGACGCCTGTGCGTAATGAAATAAATGGAACACTTCCCTAAGTGTGTGGAGGGAGGGAGATCAGATGGCAGAAGTTAAAGTTGGCAAGGGCGAGTCCCTGGAAAGCGCGCTGCGCCGTTTCAAACGTGCGACCCAGAAGGCTGGCATTCTTTCCGAAGTAAGAAAACGCGAACACTACGAAAAACCCAGCGTTGCGCGTAAGAAAAAATCCGAAGCAGCCAGAAAACGTAAATCCAGATAATTGGAGGCGGGTCGGATGACCACAAAAGAAAAACTGTTGGCTGATATGAAGCAGGCGATGAAGGACAGAGAAGCGGGCAAGCTTCGTCTCGAAGTGATCCGTATGGTTCGGTCCGACATCCGCAATGCGGAAATCAACGGAAAAAACAAAGAAGAGCTTACTGAAAATGAAGTATTAGCTGTAATCATGAAGGCAGTCAAGATGCGGGAAGACTCTCTGGCTGAATTCATCAAGGGCAAACGCGAAGATTTAATCGACCAGACCAATAAGGAACTGGAGATTCTGAAAGCGTATCTGCCGGCAGCTATGAGCGATGAAGAATTGACGGCGATTATTAAAGAAGCAATTGCTTCCGTCGGCGCGACAGGTCCGAAAGAAATGGGGAAAGTCATGAAAGCGGTGATGCCCCGGGTACAGGGCCGGGCCGATGGCAAGCGCATCAATACAATCGTGAAAAACTTATTACAGTAAACAACGAATAACAGTGTCGAAAGGCACTGTTATTTTTTTGGAAAAATTCGTGAATTCTATGTGGAAAATGACATTTTTTGTGGCGTCCGGGCTGATATCATAGTATAATAATAGCTAAAGAATTCCTGTTTATTAATAGCAAACGTGTACGGTTTTGCGAAGCCTTTTCCTGATAGTAAAAATTGGAGGAATTATTATGTCAAAATTATTCGTGGGCGGCAGCGCCAGCCTTTTTCTGATTATAATCGGCGTGTTCATCTTTCTGCAGTTTGTGCCGGTGGGACTTTGGATTTCGGCCATATCCGCAGGCGTCAGCATCAGCATTTTCAATCTGGTGGGGATGCGGCTGCGCCGGGTGCCGCCGGATAAAATCGTACTTCCTCTGATCAAGGCAAACAAGGCAGGCCTTAATGTGAATTCCGACCAGCTGGAAGCTCATTACCTGGCAGGGGGTAACGTGGACCGGGTCATCGACGCCCTGATTGCAGCGCATCGGGCAGCCATTAACCTTACCTTTGAACGGGCCTGCGCCATTGATCTGGCCGGCCGCGACGTGCTGGAAGCGGTACAGATGAGCGTTAACCCGAAAGTCATTGAAACGCCGGTCGTTGGCGCGGTGGCGAAAAACGGTATCGAATTGCGGGTTAAAGCGCGGGTTACCGTGCGCGCCAACATTGAACGACTGGTTGGCGGCGCCGGGGAAGCGACTGTAATCGCCCGCGTCGGGGAAGGCATCGTTTCCACGGTAGGTTCTTCGGAAATGCACACCGATGTGCTGGAATCACCGGAACATATTTCCAAAACGGTTTTGGATAAAGGGCTGGACGAAGGCACTGCCTTTGAGATTCTGTCCATTGATATTGCGGATGTTGACGTGGGACGTAACATCGGCGCGGCCCTGATGACCGATCAGGCGGAAGCGGACAAACGCATCGCCCAGGCGAAAGCGGAACAGCGTCGTGCCATGGCAGTTGCCAAGGAACAGGAGATGAAAGCATACACTCAGGAGATGAAGGCCAAGGTCGTGGAAGCGGAAGCCAAAGTGCCGGAAGCCATGGCGGATGCGTTGCGGCAGGGGAATCTGGGCGTGATGGATTATTACCGTATGAACAATATCAACGCGGATACCCAGATGCGCAAGGCTATTTCCGGGACGGACACGCCGGAAGAAGTGTAATGAGAGGTTGCGAAGCAGAGTTGTTGCAAGTGTTAGGCAACGGTATTCGTAGTGTCAGAGTTGTCAGGTAATGTTTCAGGAGCTTTACCATGTTTTTTAACCGTAATTATATACCGGCTGTTCCCATTCGGGAGGAACAGCGCCTTTCGGAAGAAGAGGAACTGGCGAGACAGTTGAAACGGGAAGCCAGGATTTTTTTCCCGGACAGGAAGCTTCCGGATTTTGATACGCCAGACCTGCCGGACCTTCCCAACGAGCAGCAGGAAGCGGATACCACCCTGTCGTCGGATACGGTCTTTGGACAGAAGTCGCAGTTTCCGGAAAGAGGACGCGGAAGACAACGGCCGGAACCGCGTGATACTGTGCCGGATCCGGAAGAACGATCAGTGGTTTTGAAGGACCACGATGATATCTGTCGGGAAGAGGACAGCATGTGGCGCAAACCGGATGGAACCTTTTCTCATCATGAAGTTGAAGCCGCGCGGGAGGAAGCGGAACAGATTGCAAAAAACAGACAACGGTTGCAAACCAGCGGACAAAGCAATTTACAGCTGGCTGAAAATGAAATCGAGTTACAAATGGGGGGAACGAGCCAAAGTGTTCAACCCCGCTTAAAAAAACAGGACGTAAAACGGGGCATCCGCTTACAGGTCATACTGGATAAGCCCCGGGCTATCATGCCTTGGAAGGGGGATATTTTCTAATGTTAAACAAAGTAAATCTCGATGCAAAATTGAAAAAATCAGATCTGAAAAAGCTGTTGGACGAGAAACTGGGCTATGAACTGGGTAAAGCACAGCGTGCGGCAAGAGATGCAGGCATGCCGGTGATCATGGTCTTTGAAGGCTGGCGTCATTCCCGCCGCAGTGAAATCGTCGGGAAGATGATGCAGTATATGGATGCCCGCGGATTCCGGGTTTTCACTTCCACTAGAGTTACGGAGCAGGAGAGGCAGCAGCCTTTCTTTACCACGTTTTGGAAACGACTTCCGCCTCCGGGGAATATCTTTGTTTACCGTCACAGCTGGTACTACCTGAAAAATGATATTGAAGTAAAGAATGAAGCAAAATCCACCCGGGTTACTTTTGATCAGATCAACGCGTTTGAAAAGATGCTGACAGACGGACATTATTGCCTGCTGAAATTCTTCGTTCATGTTTCGGAAAAGCAGCAGGAAAAAAATAAGAAAGCCATCATCAAGGAAACGGGCAAGGCCTGGAAACCTGTCCATGAAATTTATACCGAAGAAGGGAACTATGACAAGTTCTACAAACGGTATGACGAGATGCTGAAGGCTACCGACACGGAGAATGCTCCCTGGAACCTGATCAGCGGGGATGACGTGGACGTGGCGGAATACGAAATCTTCAGCGCAGTGGTGGATGGCATCAACAAAGCGGTAAAGGCGTTTACCACATATAAAGAAGCGCAGCGCCTGTCCACGAATGTCAGCGACAGCAAGCGCAAGTATGATATTCTCAGCAAAGTGGATTTAAGCAAGGATGTTTCCAAGGACGAATATAAGGAGAAGCTGAACGAATATCAGAAACGGCTCCGGGAATTGCAGGTAGAAGCGTTCAACAAAGGCATAGCCACGATTCTCGCATTTGAAGGCTGGGACGCCGGCGGCAAAGGCGGCGCCATTAAACGTGTGGCGGAAGCGTTGGATCCGTTGGATTTCAGCGTGCATCCGTACTCTGCTCCCAATCAGGTGGAAAGGTTGTTCCATTATATGTGGCGTTTCTGGTTCAATATTCCCGAACCGGGACATATTGCCCTGTTTGATCGCACCTGGTACGGGCGGGTCATGGTAGAACGCATTGAAAAAATTACGCCGGACGTGGATTGGCGCCGGGCTTACGACGAAATCAACGAAACGGAGAAAGAATGGGCGGACGCCAATATAGTTGTCCTGAAATTCTGGCTCCAGATTGATAAGGACGAACAGGCCCGCCGGTTCAAAGAACGGGAGAACAATCCGGAAAAACTGTGGAAGATTACCGACGAAGACTGGCGCAACCGGGCCAAGTGGGCGGAATATGAAGACGCCGTCAACGAAATGCTGGGCCGCACCAATACGGACTACGCGCCCTGGATTATTGTGGAAGCCAACAGCAAGTATTACGCGCGGCTGAAAGTGTTGAAGACCATCATCGACGCGTTGGAGAAAAAGCTGAAAGCAAAATAAGGATTTGTACATGAATCAGAAGGCAAGGGAAGACGTGAGCAATCGGTTTCGGATTTGCGAAGTTTTTCCTTTGCCATCAGAAATTATGGATAGTTGCATTGAAGTGAGGTCAGTTGTTTGAGCTGGAATCTGCAAAAAGAGATTAAGGAAATCCTTGCAACAGAAATCGGAACCCAGATATTTGCCCCGGGGCGAAGAACCCCGGTGGCTTTTTTATACCCGAATACCTACCATCTGGGAATGTCCAATCTGGGCCTGCATATTTTGTACCAGATCCTGAACCGGGACGGCTGGGCCTGTGAACGTGTTTTCCTTCCGGAAGAAAGGAAGCGGGAGGAGTATGCCAAAACGAAAACAGCCCTGTTTTCCATGGAGACCCAGCGATCTTTGGCAGATTTTCCGTATATCTGTGCCACCCTCTCCTTTGAGATGGATTACCTTAATTTTCTGATTCAGCTGCAGATGGGGCACATTAAACTGCTCTCAGAAGATCGGGGAGAAAAGGATCCCTTTGTCATCATCGGCGGTCCCTGCGCCACCTTTAATCCGGAACCGCTGGCAGATTTTGCAGATTTTGTAGTCATCGGCGAAGGGGAGGAGACGCTGCCGAAACTGCTGCGGCTTTTGGAACAGCTTCGTATGGAAAAGAAAACGCGCAGGGAAAAACTGCTGGCAGCGGCACAACTGCCCGGCGTGTATGTTCCGCAGTTTTATGCGCCGAAATATGATGAGACCGGTTCTGTGACCGGAATGGAACGGTTGGAAACAGTACCGGAAAAAATCAGCCGACAGTGGGTAAAAGATTTGGATGCCTATCCCCATACTTCGGCTATCGTTTCCCCTTATACGGAATTTGCCAACATGTTTATTGTGGAAGTGGCCCGGGGCTGCGGGAGACATTGCCGGTTCTGCATGGCAGGCTACTGTTTCCGCAGACCCCGTAACCGCAATCTGGATCTGTTGCTTCAGGATATCCGGCAGCGTCCTGAACAGACGGCCAAAGTGGGACTGATGGGAGCCGCGGTGTCCGATTACCCGGGCATGGAACCGTTGACAAGGACATTGGAGGAAGAACAAATACCTTTTTCCTGTGCATCCCTGCGGGCCGATTCTCTGGACCTGCCCCTGGTGGAGGCGCTGGCCGGAAGCGGACAGCGTACCATGACGGTAGCGCCGGAAGCGGGCAGTGTCCGGATGCGTGCGGCTATCAACAAAGGAATTACGGAAGAGCATATCTATCAGGCAATGGAGTATGCTGCACGAGCCGGGATGCCAAACATCAAGTTATATTTTATGATTGGTCTTCCGGGAGAAGCTGACGATGACATTAATGAGATGATCGAACTGGTGCACCGTGTGCGCAGCCGCATGAACGAACTGGGGCATAAAGGCGACCTGATCCTTTCCGTCAATGCCTTTATTCCCAAACCTTTTACACCGTATCAGTGGTCACCGCTGGAAGATATAAAAGTTTTGAAACGCAGAGTTAAGATGCTGCAAAACGGCTTCAAAAAGGACAAGCGTATCCGCCTGCTTACTGAGTCGTTGAAAGAGACGGTGTTACAGGCTGTCCTAGCACGGGGAAACAGACAGATTGGTAACGTTTTACTCTGGGCGGCAGAAAACCGGACGGGATTGAAAGAAGCCTTTCAGTTCCATCAGATACGGACGGAAGAGATGGCCTGCTGTGAAATCCGGACAGAGGCAATCCTGCCATGGGATCATCTGGACATGGGTGTAACCAAAGCATACCTGTTAAAAGAAATGGAAAATTCCCAAAAGGGAAAGTTTACGCCGGGCTGTTTCGAAGGCTGTAAACGTTGTGGAATTTGCAAATAAAAAATTAAAATTTAAATCCAAATGAGGAAAATGAATGCAAAACGATTTCAGGTTGACGTCATATAATAATATCTGGTTCGGATACTTTGACCGCTTTGAGCAGGCCGGTTTTACTACCGCCTGTTCCTGTCGGCTGCATGGGGAAAGCGACATGGTTCCCGGTACGCTGAACCTGGCGCTGCATGTAGGAGACAATCCTCAAAAAGTTCTTCGCAACCGGCAAAAATTTGCGGCGGCGATCGGTGTAAAACCGGAACGGTTTACTACCTGTGCCCAGGTACATGGAAGCCATGTGCAGGTGATTACGGAAGATAGGATTGGCAGCGGCGCGTTGTCTTTTGCCGATACGATTCCGGAAACGGATGCGCTGATCACCAATCTGGCAGATGTACCTCTGCTGTTGTTTTATGCAGATTGCGTTCCGGTTCTGCTGGCAGATCCCAAAACGGGAGCTATCGGTCTGGCACATGCAGGCTGGCGGGGAACTGCAGCGCAGATTGCAAAGAAAACGGTGGCTGCCATGCAGAAGGCTTTTGGCGTTCAGCCGGAAAATCTGCTGGCGGCCATCGGTCCTTCCATCGGCGATTGCTGTTATGAAGTGGATGATGTTGTGAGAATCCAAATGCAGGAATATGCAAGCTGCTTTACAGAAAAATGTAACGGGAAATACTGGTTGGACCTTTGGCAGGTCAACCGGCAGCAGTTGATGGAAGTGGGTGTTGCTCTTTCTAACATTTCAACCGCCGGCGTCTGTACCAATCATAACCCTGAATTGTTCTGCTCTTATCGTTATGAGAATGGGAAAACGGGACGTATGGGCGTCTGTCTGTGCCGGAAAGAGTGAAACGCAGGGTTGCATCAGTTCACCTGTAAGGTTCGGTTTCAGAGCCTGATACAGTTCATTTTTACTTGCTGAAAATCTGCTTTTCTGTTATGCTTTATTGTGGTATAATTTCTATTATTTATGTAAGTTGATTTTTGATACATTTTTAATATATTAAATTCGAAAATCGAAAATCAGAAATATTGATTTATAAAGAGGGTTTGTTTTATGTTGGCAGATAATCTGCATAACGTGAAGGAAACGATTGCATCGGCATTGGCACGACGTACTGAGCGGAAAGAGACCGGCGATGAGGTTTGTCTGGTTGCCGTCACGAAAAATCATCCGGCTGCTGTGGTAACGGAAATACAGTCGCTGGGTGTTGGGAATATCGGTGAGAACCGGGTTCAGGAAGCCCGGGAAAAACAGCAACAGGTAGGACATCCGGGAAAGTGGCACCTGATTGGTCATCTGCAGACCAATAAGGCAAAACAGGCTGTGGAATTTTTTGATTTGATCGAATCTGCGGACAGCGAGCATCTGCTGCGGGCGCTGGAAAAGGAAGCCGCGAAGCAGGGCAAAGTCATGGATGTGCTGTTGCAGATCAATGTGGCTCGGGAACCGCAAAAGACCGGTTTTTTGCCGGAAGACTATGAGGCTGTATTGCCGTTGCTGGATTCGTTTCCCCATATCAGGGTAAGAGGTATTATGGTCATCGCGCCCAATACACCGGATCAAACCGTATTGCATTCTGTGTTCCGGCAGGGTTACGATTATTTTTGCAAGTTGAAACGGCAGCGTAAGGATATCGACTTCCTTTCCATGGGCATGACCAGTGATTATGCGATTGCCGTGGAAGAGGGGGCTAACATGGTGCGAGTGGGTACTGCACTGTTTGGTGCCAGGGATTACAATAATCGGGGGTACTGATTCGGAGACAACCTGACTTCTTTTACCACCTGTACCACAGGGATGCTGGCCCGGGGTTCCGGGCGGCAGCATCGTAAGCATAGCACATGTAATATGACATTTGAGCATAATTATACAAGGAGACGCAACATGGGGAAAAAGAAATTTTTAGAACGTATTTCGGACGCGTTAGGCTTATATGATCCGGATGATCCGAACCGCGAGATGGATGAGGAAGAGGACGACGAAGAAGAGGAAGAAGTAGTGGAGAAACCGGCAAAGAGAGGTTTCCCGAAAGCAGTCCGCCAGGCTCCTGTTCCGGTAGCAAAAGAAGAACCGGAATCTGTTCCTGCGGATAAAGAAGCAAAAGGAAAAAAGCCGGGTCTGTTGTCACGGATGCGGAAAAGCAAAAAAGAAAACCGTACAATTCAGATGAAGACAACGACAGAGGTCCGGGTAGTAGTCATTGAACCCACCAGCTTTGATGATTCCCAAAAAGTGGCAGATTTCCTGCGGAACGACCAGCCGGTGGTGGTAAACTTTGAAACAACGGAACCTGCTGTACGGAAACGTATGACAGACTTTATCAGCGGAACGATTTACGCGTTAAACGGTACGGTCCGGACAATTGGACCGAATATTCTGGTCTGTGCGCCACGTAATGTGGATATTGACGCAGAGGCCGAGGTGTATAACGGAGAAAGAGGGGGATCCCCGTGGCCGAAAAACTGAATTTGCACAAGCTTGCTTTTATCGGCGGCGGCGCTATGGGTGAGGCAATCATAAAAGGAATTACCGGCGCCGGGCTGATGGATCCGGCGGCGATCTTTGTGGGAGCACATCGGCAGGAACGCGCGGATTATCTGCACGAAACGTATGGCGTAACCGGACTCGTTGATAATTGTGAAGCGGTAAAAGATGCAGACATGGTCGTATTGGCAATCAAACCGCAGATGGTGGACAGTGTGCTTCGCGGCGCGCTGGTTTCCGCTGTTCCTGCAAAAGCAGTCATCCTTTCCATCATGGGTTCTGTGACGATGGAAAAGATTGCCGGGATATTCAACGGGCATCCCGTGATCCGTACCATGCCCAACACACCGCTGGCAGTGGGGGCCGGCATGACGGCCATCGCGCCCGGTACCGGGGTGAGTGAAGAAGCGGTGAAAACAGCGGAGCAGATTTTTGGCTGCTGCGGAGAAACGCTGCGGATTCAGGAAAAGGATATTGAAGCAGTCACGGCGGTCTCAGGCTGCGGGCCGGGATATGTATATGTGATGATCGATGCGCTGGCGGATGCAGGCGTGATGGCCGGACTGCCCAGGGCGGCAGCCATCAAACTGGCGGCTCAGACGTTTGCCGGTTCGGGTAAAATGGTACTGGAAACTGGGAAGCATCCTGCTGTACTGCGCGACATGGTGACATCGCCCGGCGGTACTACCATCGCCGGTATCAAAGCACTGGAAAACGGTGCGGTTCGCGGCGCTCTGTACAACGCGGTTCAGGCTGTTCTGGACCGAAGCGAAGAGTTAAAGGGAAACAAATAGGCATGGCAGACAGAGATAAAATATTACGTTACTTCAAAGCAAGCGGGGATGAAGAACTGGCGGCGCGGTTGGTGGATCTGGCAGAAGCGGCCCGGAAAACAGCCAGGTACAAGGTCAGCGAGTTTCTGGATCCCCATGGCAGAAATGTGGCGGAAATCGTGGCGGCAAATTTTGAAGGCATTCGTCTGGAATCGGATGGCGGGTTTGCCAACGCGGAAAGATCCAGGATTGCGTTTGTGGCAGAGGATTTTTACAGTACACCGGATTTTGGACTGGTCTGCTATCTCGTTTCCTGGGATAAGCGGTATTATACATTAGGTCACAGGGATATCTTGGGCGCGTTCATGGGCATGGGCTGCGAGCGCGAAATCATGGGGGATATCGTACTGGTGCCGGAAGGCGCCCAGTTTGTGGCGGACAAATCGTTTGCTAACTATATTGAAAGCAATCTGTGCCAAATCGGTGCGGCCCATGTGAGTCTGCAGCAGATTGGCAGAGAGGAATTGAAGGAAAAGGAAGAAAAAGTTAAAATTATTTCGGCTACCGTAGCAGCATTGCGGCTGGACGCGGTGGCGGCAGCGGGATATGGCATCAGCCGTTCCCGGATGGCAGAGGAGATTAAAAGCCAGAACGTGAAGCTGAACTGGAAAGAAGCAAAGAGTGCATCCCAAACTGTAGCAGAGGGCGATGTAATGTCATTTCGCGGACGGGGCCGGGTGGAGCTTTCCGAAATTCGCGGTACTACAAAAAAAGGACGCTGCGCGATTACGCTGAAGCGGTATATATAACTGTTGTGACGAGATTTGCATGGCACTGCCATGATTATCAATACAGATTGGACAATGTGATCTGGTAATGATTATTCAGTATTATAGCAGGAGGAATAAATATGCTTACACCATTGGACTTAAATGGGAAAACTTTTTCCAAGAGTTTTCGCGGTTATGACACAGACGAAGTTAACCAGTTTTTTTTGCAGATATCCAAAGAATATGAACGGTTATATCAGGATAATGTGGAATTAAAGGATTCTGTAGAACGGGTCAGCGCCAAACTGGAGTATTATCAGCGGATGGAAAGCACCATGCAGAGCACGCTGGTAGTTGCGCAGGAAGCTGCGGATGAAGTAAAGAAAAACAGTCAGCAGAAAGCGGAAGTGCTTACAAAAGAAACGGAACTGGCATGCAATAAGCAAAAGGACACAGTTGCTGCATTTTGTAATAAACTGCGGGCTGATACAGAAGCGGAAATCACCCGCATGAAATCCGAGGCGGAGGCGTATTCGGAGGAGGTCCGGAAGCAGGCGGATGCCTATGCAGTCAAGACCCGGGCTGAAGCAGACGATTACGGAAAGTCCACCCGTACGGACGCGGACTCCTATGCGATGGGGCTGCGCAGCAAAACGGATTCCAGCACCAGTAAGCTGCGGGAAGAGGCCCAGTCTTTTGTGGAAAAGATGAAGAGCCTTGCTGAAATTGAAGTAGCTAAAATGAAAGTGGCGGCGCAGGACAGTTGTAAGTCGCAACTGGCAGACAGCCGGGAGCAGGCCCGTACCCTGACAGCAGAGGCTTCGGCTCATGCCAATCAGGTGATGGCGGATGCAAACCAGCAATCCCAGAATATCGTGGCAAAAGCGACGCAAAGGGCTAATGAAATGATTGCCAGGGCTCAGAAACAATCTCAGGATATGATTGCGGAAGCGACACAGAAATCCCGTCAGATGATTTCGGAAGCCACGGAACAGAGCCGTACGATGATACATGAGGCAACTGAGCGCAGCCAGAAGATGGTCTTTGTGGCAGAAACAAAAGCGGCGGCGGCCATAGATACCTACAGCACAATGATCAACAAGGCCAATTCCCAGAGCAAACAGTTTAAAAGCCTGCTTCAGTCTCAACTGGCATTGTATGAGAATTTTGACGCTGATTTTGCCGTGGATCAAATGGTACAGGCAAAATTGCAGGCTGTGAAAAAAGCGGAACCGGTTCTGGAAACAAAAGCAGAAGATGTGGCAGCCAAAGCAGAAGATGTGGCAGCCAAAGCAGAAGATGTGGCAGCTAAAACAGAAGCTGATGTGGCAGGTGTTGACACTGAGGTGACGGAGAGTCGTGAGGAACCTGTACGTGAGGTTGAAATGCAGGACGTTGCACCGCAGGATATTGCGAAAACAGAGAGTGTTTCAAAAACAGAGCAAGAACCGGTGAAGGAAGCTGCCGAACCGGATCGTGTAGAGGAGCAGAGTATTGAAAAGAATAAGGAAAAATCCGTAGAGCCTGAAAATATGAATGTTGCCGATGAAGTGGCAGAAAGCTCTCCCAGACCTTTGTTTTCGCGTTTCAGACCTCGCAACTCCGTAATCTTTAATCGGAACGGATTTCCGCGTAAGAACGCGGATCTGCGTGTCGCGTTGAGCGAGCTGCAAAAATCAGTGGAAGCAAAGTCCCCAAGCAGCGATGCAAAGCCGGAATCCGCAGGGGAGACTGATAAAACGGAATCACAGACCGTTGGTCCGAAACCGGAGGAGAATAAGGAATCCTGATATGATCATTCTTGTACGACATGGAGAGGCGACGCACCATACGGAGCATTTTACCGGCGGCTGGACGGATTCGAACCTGACGGATAAAGGGCGCAGGCAGATCGAGGCGGCCGCGGAAAAACTGGCGACGGATTTTTCGGGTAAGATGCCGCACTTTCGGATTCTGTGCAGCGATTTGAAACGGGCCCATGAATCGGCGGTTATCTTTGCAGAAAAACTGGGTATAGAAAAAGTGGAGGACTTTGCGTTCCTCCGGGAAAAAAATAACGGAAAAGCAGCAGGACTGAAGGAAAGTGAAGCGAGGAGCATCTACTGTCCGCCTCCTACGCTAAAGGAACTGGATCACCGGAATTATCCCGGAGGAGAGACAAGGCGTGAGTTTTTCCGGCGTTCTGTGGACGGACTGCATGAAGCGGCTGACTGGGATAAGGAAAATCTGATCATCATCTCCCATAAGGGGACGATACAGAATATTATCTTCGACTGGCTGGGGATGGACATTGAGGATGTGAACCGTCTGAATTTTTCAGTGGATATTCTGCCTTCCAGTTTGTCCGTGCTGGGTATCAATAAATGGAAGGAACATGCCATATTCCGTCTGAACGACCTGTCTCATTTACAGGCACAGGAAGGATACGGCATCCATAAATTTAAGCTGGGCGGTATTGACGCGCTTTATCAAAAGTAGTAAAATAGCTTCATTACAGGCGCGGTTCTATTGCGTCGGATAAAAGCATAGTTGATAATAGCTAAGAAAAAGACAGTAACCTGCAGAAAAGGTAAAGCGAACCGGGGAGGGTGGAAGCCCGGACGAGTATTTCGGCAGTGTGAATATCACTTTGGAGCAGCCGGCTGAACAAAATAGTAAGCATGGACGGATTGGCGCACGTTATCGCGCTGAACGAGTGGCAGAAGATTTCTGTCATGAGGGTGGTACCACGGGTTAAGTATAGTCTCGTCCCTTTTTGGACGAGGCTTGTTTTTTTATACGGGAAAATTAGTTTTTTCCTTGCACAGAAACAAATCAGGAGGAGAAAAAAGTGGATTACAGTAAAACTCTGAATTTACCGGAAACCGAGTTTCCAATGCGGGGAAACCTGCCGAAACGTGAACCGGAATTTTTAAAATTCTGGGAAGAAAACAAGATTTATGAAAAGAAACAGAAATTGCATGAAGGGCATACCAAGTGGGTACTCCATGACGGACCTCCTTATGCCAACGGCCATATCCATATGGGGCATGCGCTGAATAAAGTATTGAAAGATATCATCATTAAATATAAATATGCCAAGGGCTATGATACTCCGTATATTCCCGGCTGGGATACGCACGGCATGCCGATTGAACATGCCTGTCTCAACGCTATGGGTGTGGACCGTCACAGCATGACGGCGTTGGATCTGCGGGCAAAATGTGATGCCTACGCCCATGAGTTTGTGGATATCCAGCGGGAAGAATTCAAACGGCTGGGAGTGCTGGGCGACTGGGATCATCCCTATCTGACCCTGCAGCATTCTTTTGAAGCGGAGCAGATTCGCGTATTTGGCGCCATGGCCAACAAGGGTTACATTTATAAAGGATTGAAACCGGTTTACTGGTGCCCCCATTGCGAAACCGCATTGGCGGAAGCGGAAATTGAATATGCAGACCAGAAGACACCGACCATTTATGTCAAATTCCCTCTGACCAAAGACAATGGCAAGACTCCGGAAGGCGTGAACGGCCGGCCGGTTTATGTTGTAATCTGGACCACCACGCCCTGGACTATTCCCGGCAACATGGCGGTCACCCTGCATCCTGATTTTGAGTATTCCTTTGTGGAAAACGGCGACGAAGTGTTGTTCATGGCCAGCGAGCTGGTCAATAATGTAGCGGCGGAAGCAGGCCTGACCCTGGGCAACGTGCTGGGCACGGTAAAGGGCCGTGAAATGGAATTTGCGGAATGTGAGCATCCGTTCCCGGAATACAATCATCGTAAATCCATGATTTGTCTGGCAGACTATGTTGATCTGGAAACCGGTACCGGCTGTGTACATACGGCCGGCGGTCACGGCGACGTGGACTACCTGACCTGCCTGAAATACAATGTACCTATTGTCTGCCCCGTAGACGAACAGGGCAAGATGACGGCAGAAGCCGGCGAGCGCTTTAAAGGCCTGTTTGTGTTTGATGCCAATGTACCGATCCTGAAATACCTGGCGGAACTGGGATTCCTGTTGGGTAAAAAGAATATCCATCACCAGTACGCCCATTGCTGGCGTTGCAAGAACCCCATCATCTACCGGGCTACCGAGCAGTGGTTTGCTTCCGTGGACGGATTCCGCGATGCGGCCCTGCATGCGATTCATAATGAAGTAAAATGGATTCCCGCCTGGGGCGAACCCCGTATCCATAACATGGTGGCAGACCGTCACGACTGGTGTATCAGCCGTCAACGCGTCTGGGGCGTACCGATTCCCATCTTCTATTGTGAAGAATGCAACGAGCCGTTGGTTAATGAAGCGACGATTGAAAAAATTGCCAATATTTTTGAAGAAGAGGGCAGTGATGCCTGGTGGAAATATGAAGCGGACCAGCTGCTGCCGGAAGGGACGAAATGTCCCAAGTGCGGTCACACCCATTTCCGGAAGGAAAAAGATATCATGGATGTGTGGTTCGATTCCGGGTCCAGCCATATGGGTGTCATGACCAAACGTCCGGAACTGGAATGGCCCTGCGCCATGTATCTGGAAGGCAGCGACCAGCATCGCGGCTGGTTCCAGTCTTCCCTGTTGACATCTGTGGCAGTGACCGGGCATGCACCGTATCATTCTGTACTGACCCACGGGTATGTAGTAGACGGCGAAGGCCGCAAGATGTCCAAGTCTGTAGGTAACGTTATTGCGCCTCAGGATATCATCAAGCAGTATGGCGCGGATATCGTCCGGTTGTGGGTGGCCTCGGCCGATTACAAGCAGGATATCCGTATCTCCAAAGAGATTCTGAAACAGCTGTCGGATGCGTATCGCAAGATTCGCAATACCATCCGCTACATTATGGGCAACACCAATGATTTTGATTATGCAACGGACAAAGTGGCCTTTGCCGATATGCAGGAACTGGACCAGTGGGCGCTGATGCGTCTGCAGCAGCTGAAAAAAGAAGTGGAAGCTGCCTATGAAGCATATGATTTCCATGTGCTGTTCCATGCCGTTCATAATTTCTGCACGGTAGAAATGTCCAGCTTCTATCTGGATATCATTAAGGATCGTCTGTATGTATCCAAACCGGATGATCCGGCCCGCCGCAGTGCCCAGACCGCTATGTATGAGATTCTGAACGATCTGATCGTCATGCTGTCCCCGGTGCTGAGCTTTACCATGGAAGAAGTATGGCAGTTCATGAAGAAACCGGCCAATGCGCCGGAATCCGTACAAATGCTTCCCTGGCCAGAAGTGAAGACGGAGTACATTGATGAAGCGCTGGAAACAAAATACGATAATTTCATTGCGATCCGCAGTGAAGTGACAAAAGTGCTGGAAGGTCATCGCCAGAACAAGACCATCGGTAATTCCCTGGAGGCCAAAGTAGTGCTGTATGCAGAAGGGGAAGCCCTGGAGATTCTGAAGTCTGTGGAAAAAGACCTGCCTACGCTGATCATTGTTTCCCAGGTGGAAGTACATGAAGGCGCCGCGGAAGGTGAAGAAGCTACCGGACGCAATGACCTGAAAGTAACCGTAAAGCCGGCTGACGGTCATAAGTGTGAACGCTGCTGGACTTACAGCGAGAGCGTGGGACAGAACGCAGCCCATCCGGACCTGTGCGACCGCTGCGCGGCAGTGGTGGGATAAAATTGTTGCGCGTTTGGCGAAAAGAATCGTTGCGTAACATGAAAACACCTGTATCTGCAAAATCGGATACAGGTGTTTATTTGTAAATAGAGAAAACGCCCGCGCATATCCCGGAAAGGCTTGCCCCATCGAAAAACTTTAGGCGGCGACAGCAAGTTTTCTGGATGCCGCCGTAGTTTCGCGGGGGAGGGTGGGAGATGCGCGGGCGTTTTGACTTAAAAAAATATGGCGCGGTTTATCAGTCCCAGCGATTCAGAATATCTTCAATAATCTGCTTTTCGGATTTTCGCTTTTTCTTCTGTTGTGTACGGAAATTGTTGTCTTCTTTGCCGGTGGAGTAGTCGGCGTAATCGAAATCATCGTAGCCTTTATCATAGCTGCGATTATAATCGCCGTGTCCGTCGTCGCAGGAAAGAGGGAAAAATAAAAAAGGACTGGGTGAGGTGTTGCTTTCGTTACTGGCGTATAAAACAAATTGATTCATTGTGATGTGTTCTCCTTACAATTTAATAAAGCGGTTTGCATCTTCAGATAACAGATGAGATAAAAAAGTACGCATAACGTATTATGGCTTTCATTACATAATTATATCATAAATTGACAAAAGCGACGTAACGTAATAAGATTAAAAAAGTATGAAACGAAAGACTGCTTTAAGCAGTTTCGGGAATGGGAGAGAAGCAGTATGAAAGAACAGGAACAGAAGCATAACGGATTTCCACCTTCCAACCTGCCGCGGGATCCGGAGACGGGATATTTTCTGGACGTACCCGCGCGCATCCGGGAAATTTATAAGCACAATTGCTTTATGTCGGATTTTTTCCACATCAGCATTGATGAGATTTATTGCGGTGGCGCCCAGGTCAGCCTGCATATTGAACATGACAAACATGCCAACCACCGGAATGTAACCCATGGCGGCGTGTTGACGGCGCTGGCAGATTCCGTACTGGGAGTGACCGGCGCTTCTGTCGGAGAAGCTGTAGTAACTGTAAACTTTTCTATGGATTTCATCAGTAACGTAAGTATGGACGGCACAGTGCGTATGATCAGCAATATCAAACATCACGGCCGGACTACCATGGTCATCGTAGGTGAGATGTATGACAACAAAAACCGCCTGCTGGCCACCATGATGGCATCCATGGTGAATGTAGATAAAATCGAAGGAATACCCAGCAAGTGGTAATAACGGAGGCTCACATGAAAACCAATCTGATTTTAATCAATAATGATATTGTGGATGCAGAAGAAATCAATGTGCATCCTTTTAACCGGGGTCATCAGTTCGGGGACGGCGTGTATGAAATTGTCCCCGTCTATAATGGAAAGGCCCTGCATGCGGAAATGCATATGGAAAACCTGCTGAATGCACTGGTGCAGATTAAGGTTCCCGGCTTCTATATGGTAGAAGAAATGGTGGAATTTACAAGCCGGATGATCGAAGCGGCTGAAGTGACTGACGGTCTGCTCTATACGCAGGTGACCCGTGGAATCGGACCGTATGAGCTGGATTTTCCGGAACAGTGTGAACCGGAACTGATCATGCAGGCTGTGCCGCTGAACCGGGACACGCTGGCGGAACAGAGAAAGACCGGCGTAAACCTGATTACAGTTCCGGACGAACGGGCTGTCAAGTGTGAACTGAATACATTGAACCGTCTGCCGGAAATTTTGGCGAAGAACAAAGCCCGCATCGGGAAATGCTATGATGCGTTGTTTGTGCGGGATGAAAAAATAACGGAAGCAACCGAAGCTGCGTTTATGATTGTGAAAGATGAACTGCTTTGGACGTATCCCATGAAGCTTGGCAGTGTACATCAAAATGTGACACGGCAGCTGGTTAAAGAAAAACTGGCGGCGACACTGGACATGCAGGTAATCGAAAAAGCATTTACTAAAGAATTTGCGCTGGAAGCGGAAGAAGCGTTCCTGTGCGGTTATCGCTGCGAAATCATGCCGGTAGCAAAAATTGACCGGAGACCGGTGGCAGATGGCAAACCGGGTAAAGTAACCCTTCAGTTGCAGACGGCTTTTGAAGAGTATATTCAGGAACAGACGAAATGACAGATCCGCAACGTAACCGTGCGCTGGTGCGGGCTGCGCTGTGTCTGGCCATCGCGGTTGTGGTACAGGCTCTGCGGGTATTCCTGCCATTGCCGCCCATCGCATCCATGCTGCTGATCGGTACAGTGGTGAACCTCTGTCTGTGCTTCGCGGTATGGGGGAGTGGGATCCTGTATGCGGGAATTATCTGCCTGCTCCTTCCGGTTTTCGCATTCTTACAGGGGCATTTGCCCGTATTGCCGATGGTGGCAGTGGTGTTTTTGGGAAATCTGGTGTTTTGCGTTGTAGTACAGCAGAAAAAACGGTGGAAGCATTATGTGTTTGCGCCATTGCTGAAAGCGGTAACGCTGTGGTCCTGTACGGGTATCGTGTGCAACCTGTTCCGGCTGCCCCAGCAGGCAAAGTATCTGCTGCAGGTTTCCATGGGGATTCCCCAGTGGACAACGGCGTTGCTTGGTGTTATTGCTGCTGCGTTTTTGTGGAAACGGTTGCGGAAGAGCGGAAGCATATTGTGAAAAAACCCATTGACAAACCGAAACACCAATGATAATATAGTTTTGTTCCGTTTTTTACGTGCCGCTGTGGCGGAATTGGCAGACGCACTTGACTCAAAATCAAGCGCCTTTGCGGGCGTGCCGGTTCGACTCCGGCCAGCGGCACCAAATAGTAATAAATGTGAGAAGATCATCCTGATGGGATGGTCTTTTTTTGTGCAGCAAAAAGAAAAGCTGTATGGACATGTTACCGGTAGAACGGCTCTTTGGATTACCTGTTCTAAAATATTTTGCGGATGCAATGCAAAAATAACAGGTGCTTATGGTATAATACAATATATTAGTTTATGAATAGTTAATAACGTTGATTTCAATAACATGGATTGTCTGATGGAGGGATAACATGAAAAAGCTTATCCTGGTAATGGCATTGTTTGTCACAGTGTTTATGAATGGACTGACTGCAGAAGCATTTCCCAAGGGGCAGCAGGCGGTGGTTGGACAGACATATTTTATTACCGGCCGTAATGTGTGGATCCGGGACGAGCCAAACACAAATATTGCCCCTGTGGCAGCGTATCGGTTTGGGGAACCGGTCAGACTTCTGGAAGTGAAAGGGAACTGGGCCCGTGTAAAAATGGTCAACGGCTGGGAACGGTATGCACATATTGATTATGTCGGCACCCAGGAGGTTTTACTAAGTAAAATGAAAGCATCAACGGAATGTATGATGGAACTGGACCGGATCTACGATGACGTAGAACGGTTGATGGAATCCATGTATCCGAACGGTCCTGATGCAAAGGCGCCGACCCCTGCGGAACGCAAGACTTCCTGCGCAAAACTGACAGACCGGCTGAATGCGATGCGAAAATTGCTGGAAGGTACTGTTATGCCGGGTGAAGTCCGAAATGAAATTCGTTCCCTGACGAATAAAGTGGAAACTCTCATAGGTTTTCTGAATGAGTGGGAACATGGAGGAGAAGCCAAATATACGCCTTATTTCCTTGAGAAATTTATGCCGGAATATGACCGGATCGGTGAATTGTATCGGTAAAAAGAATGAATTTTGAGGAAGACTGCGGTTTATATCGCAGTCTTTCCATTTAATCAGCGTCTCCTTAAAATAAATATGAAAAAACTATTCACAGATTACGTGTTTTTAGATACAATAATATAATAGGCAAAAGTTTTAAAAAAATCAGTTGCTTCACCCTGGCAGAAAATAGCAAGTCTATAACAGACAGGAAACTTGGCACAAAGGCCGCAAGAAGGGTGGGCGTACGGAGAGGATTTTGTAAACAGAGATGAAACGATACAAGTATTGGGATTTAAAGACCTATGATAAGGAAGAGATAAAAGCACTGGCCGCGAAACTGGAAATATCCCCGGTCACTGCAGGGATATTATGGAATCGGGGGCTGAGGGAAGAAAACAGGATCAGGGATTTTTTATTTGGGAAAAAGGATACGTACTATGATCCTTTTCTTATGAAAGATATGAGGCTGGCGGCAGAGCGGATCCTGCAGGCGGTGGAGGGCCGCGAGAAGATTGCCGTATATGGGGATTATGACGTGGACGGCATAACTGCCAGCTCTTTGCTGTATTTGTATTTGACCGGATTACAGGCGAATGTTTCTACCTATATTCCCAAACGGGAGGGCGAAGGATACGGCCTGAATAATGAAGCGCTGCAGTATTTGTATGAGGAAGGCATTACGCTGGTAATTACGGTAGACTGCGGCATCAGCGGAGTAAAAGAAGTGGCGGAAGCGCCGCGGGGAATGGATATTATTATTACAGACCATCACCGCCCGCCGGAACTGTTGCCGGCGGCATTTGCTATCGTCAATCCCAAGCAGGCGGACTGTATGTATCCGTTCAAAGGATTGTCCGGCGTGGGTGTGGCGTTTAAGGTCTGTCAGGCGTTGGAAAAGCTGCGTAACCCGGCGGCCCCGTTCTGGGAACAGTATACAGAACTGGTTGCCCTGGGTACGGTGGCGGATATTGTACCGTTGCAGGATGAAAACAGGGCGCTGGTAAAACGGGGGATGAAAGCCATGGAAACTACATCCCTTACAGGCTTGCGCAAACTGCTGGAGGTATGCCGCTGCTACCGGGAAACGATTACTACAGAAAAAATCGGATTTATTCTGGCGCCCCGATTGAATGCGGTGGGGCGATTAGAGCATGCGCAGCTGGCTGTAGAACTTCTGACCACAAAGGACGAAGAAGCGGCGGAACGCATGGCGAACAATCTGAATGATGAAAATGCAGTGCGTCAGGAAATCAGCCGCCAGATTTTTACGGAAGCGGAAGCTTTGCTGGCAAAACAGGATTCCATCGGCCCGGCAATTGTGCTGGCAGGGCAATGGGATTCAGAAGCCCAGAAAGGCTGGCATCCCGGAGTAATCGGTATTGTGGCATCAAGACTGGTAGACAAATATTACCGTCCGGTTATTCTGATCAGTATCAGCGGGGAGATTGCCAAAGGCTCCTGCCGCAGCATCCCTCCGCTGGATCTGTATGACACTATTGATGCCTGCTCCGCCGATCTGGTACAGTTTGGAGGTCACAGTCAGGCCGCGGGCCTGACGCTGGAAAGCAGTAAGATAGAAGATTTCAGGAAACATTTTACGGACGTGGTCAGCAACAGCCTGCAGCCGGAAGATTATCAGCCGCATCTGGCTGTGGATGTTGAGTGGGAACGTCATGAGGAACTGACACTGTCCTTTTTACATGAACTGCAGTTGCTGGAACCCTTTGGCTGTGAGAATCCGGTTCCAATCTTCATGCTTCGCAATGCGGAACTGCATAATCCGCGTCTGTTTGGGCAGGAGCTGACGCACCTGCGATTCTTTGCCGATATCGGTTCCCGGTCCTGTCACTGTATTATGTGGCAGGGCGCCCAGTATCAGTTTTGTCTTTGCAATAATGCCCAGGCCGATATTGCCTTTAAGCCCCGCATCAATTTCTTTAACAATACGGAAAGCATTAATCTGGATATTGTTGCTTTTCGCATGGATATGGAACTGCATGACTACCGCAGGAATTCTGAATTTAAAGAAACAGTGCTGGCACGGCTTCTGCATTCGGGGCAGCAGTTTACCGTGTTTATTAATCAAAACAGCAAGGAAGAAGCGGAACTTGCGTCATGTGCCAACGTGAAGATCCGATATTACGGGGAACAGTGCGAGGCTTCCGAAAAGCAGATCATCTTTTACGAATTGCCGGAAGAGAATATCTTCCAGTGGGGCAAATTCCCTGTATATGGGAATGGTGGAACGGTTTTGTACATCCTGTATAATATGGATGATTTATATATGCAGAAGAAACGGCTTCAGGAGGAATATCCGGATCGGAATCATCTGGTCGATGCCTACCGGTTGATTAAACGGGTGTTGCAATCCCAGGCTGTCGCCAAGCTAGATCAGTTGAAATATCAGGCGGAAAAGCATCAGTTGTGTTTAAAGGAACATGATTTGCGTATTTTCCGTGAACTGGATTTTTTCCGGATCGAGGGAGATAATCTGATGATGGGAAGTATGGAACGCAAACAATTGGAAGCGTCTCCCACCTACATCGGATTGTGTGCAAAGAAAGATACGCTGCTGGAAATGTATCATAACAGTTTACGGATAGCCGGCGCCAGGATCCAGAGCTTACGGAAACGCTGAGAGACCTGTGCGTTTACTGGGCCGGTGGGTAACCGGCGGTTTTGTAAACGCAGATAAGGAAGGAATAGAGTATGTCCGATAAAGAGAACCAGAATGTAACCATTGAAGAATTCTTTGAGTTTTTAAAAACCTATCTTGATGAAAAGCAGATCGCCTTCGTTAAAAAAGCCTATGACTTTGCTGCTAAGATGCATGCAGATCAGAAGCGGCGTTCCGGCGAGCCGTATATTATTCATCCAATCCAGGTTGCCAATATCCTCGCCCAGATGAAGATGGACGAGGAAACGCTGGCTGCCGCGTTTTTGCATGATGTGGTGGAGGATACGGATACTACTCTTCAACAATTGAAAGAAATGTTTGGCACGAAAGTAGCCATGCTGGTAGACGGCGTGACCAAGCTGGGAAAAATTGAGTATATTTCCAAAGAAGAACGGCAGATTGAAAATTACCGTAAGATGTTCCTGGCCATGGCCCAGGATATCCGGGTGGTTATCATAAAACTGGCGGACCGTTTGCACAACATGCGGACCATGAAATACATGCCGGTTCACAAGCAGCAGTCCATTTCCAAGGAAACCCTGGAGATTTACGCGCCCCTGGCTAATCGTCTGGGCATTTATACAATCAAGTGGGAATTGGAGGACATGGCCTTCCGGTATCGGGATCCGGAACTGTATTACAATCTGGTAGAGCAGGTTAAGACAAAACGGAAAGAACGGGAAGCCATGATCAACGACGCCATGGAGACCCTGCGCCAGGAACTGGACAGGGTTAATATCCGTTGTGAGATCCAGGGTCGTCCCAAAAATTTCTACAGTATTTATAAGAAAATGATGCGGGATCATAAAGAACTGAATGAGATTTATGACCTGCTGGCCATCCGTGTACTGGTGGATACAGTAAAGGACTGTTACGGAACGCTGGGGATTGTGCACGGATTGTGGCGCCCGATTCCGGGACGGTTCAAAGATTATGTTGCGGTACCTAAGTCCAACATGTATCAGTCCCTGCATACTACCGTGGCCTTTACCAACGGCCAGCCGCTGGAGATCCAGATTCGTACATTCGAGATGCACCGTATCAGCGAATTCGGTATCGCTGCTCACTGGCGGTATAAGGAAAGCGGCGGTTCCAATCCGGCTACCGGGTCGGACAAAAGCTATGCGGAGAAACTGTCCTGGCTGCGTCAGCTGCTGGAATGGCACAATGACATGAGCGATTCCAAAGACTTTGTCAATACCGTAAAAATGGATGTCTTTGCGGACGAAGTCTTTGTGTTCACCCCCCGGGGCGATGTCATCGACCTGCCGGTGGGCTCCGTGCCCATCGACTTTGCGTACCGGATCCATACGGATGTAGGCAACCGTTGTATTGGCGCCAAGGTAAACGGACGTATTGTGCCGTTGGACTATAAACTGTCCAACGGCGATATTGTGGAAGTCATCACCAGCAAGCAGGCTTCCGGTCCCAGCCGTGACTGGATCAACATTGCCGGCTCATCCGATACCCGCAATAAGATCAAGTCCTGGTTCAAAAAGGAACGCAAGGAAGAGAACATTGAGCGCGGCCGCGACATGCTGGAAAAAGAATGCAAGCGGCTGGGTTATAACCATAAAGAATTTGCCAGTCAGGATAAACTAAAATCCGTGGCAGAGAAACTGCGCCTGCCGGATGTGGACGGACTGCTGGCTTCCCTGGGATACGGGGGAACGACCCTGACGGCTATCATGTCCCGGCTGGTGGACATTTACAAGCAGGAACAGCAAAAGCAACTGCAGAGCAAAAAAGATCTGTCCCAATTGCTGGCGGAACTGAAGCCCAGGACTTCCAAGGCTAAGTCCAGTCACGGTATTCTGGTGAAAGGCGAGGACGGTATCATGGTAAAACTGGCCCGGTGCTGCAATCCGGTGCCGGGGGACCCGGTCATCGGCTATATCACCCGGGGCAGCGGCATCTCCGTTCACCGGACGGACTGCCCCAATGTCATGTCCAACAATCCGGAGGAGCAGAGCCGTCTGATCGATGTGACCTGGGATGTTGCTACGGATGATGTATATAAGGCGAACATCGTGATTATTGCGGCAGATAAGCCGGGCATCATGGTGGACATTATGATGGCCATCAGCGAGAATAAAATCAATATCAATAATATCAGCAGCCATTCTGATAAAAACAAGATGGCGACGATTCATCTGGGCCTGGATATTACCAATATCGGACAGTTGGAAACCATTATGAGCCGG